>PGZR01000138.1 GCA_002841405.1 Firmicutes bacterium HGW-Firmicutes-4
GCCAAACTTATGGGTTGCTTCAATGTAGCTGATGGCTTCTGTAACGTTCATGTTAAATTAGGCCTCCTGGATGGGACAACAATTGACACATTTTTCGGTTACCATGAACTGAACACTTTTGTCATGTTCTTCCATGGGGATTTTTTCGAAAATAAAGTCTTCCCGTATCAGTGCAACGGTGATGCAGTCGTCACTAATGGTTTCCAGAAAGCGGTCATAATAGCCGCCGCCAAAACCCATCCGGTGTCCCGATGGCGAGAAAGCACAGCCGGGAACCATAACCAGATCAAGTTTTTTAGGATCGACGATCCGCAGGCAATCTTCCCGAACTTCCAGGATTCCGTAATGGCCTTCTTCCAGATCATCGGGGAAATTGATAAGTTCTGACAAGGTAACCGTATGGTCTTCGATGTTACAGATGGGAACCACAATATGTTTGCCATCGGCTAAAGCGCGTTTGATAAAATCATGGGTGTAAATTTCGGTCCCAAAGCTCACATAAGCCATAATCCAGTCGGCGTTTTTATAAAGATCACTATCGAGGAATTGCTCGATAATTTTAGCGTCGGTGTCGGCACAGTAGATTTTTTTACGACGTGCCAGAATTTCTTTTCGGAACAAACTTTTATCCATTTTCTTCTCCTAATATTAAGATTAATTGACGATGATATTATAACATAAAGTCGCTTATCGACGAAAAATTATCGAGGGGAAATTTTATCTGAATTTTTGCTTGAAAACAAAGGATTCTTGGTTATACTGGGTATAGTGCAGAAAAATAGTACATAAATAATACTCTTAACGGAGTAAACAGAAAAAAGGTGTAAAAAATAAATGAAATTATTAATCGCCTGTGAAACCATCCGGGACGAGGTTGAAATGGCATTACAACGAACCGGAGCAGAAATGGAAATCGTCTGGATGTCCAATTTGCTCCATGACTCCCCGGAACGCTTGAAAAATGCCCTCCAGGAAGAAATAGATAAAGCCGAAGATGACTATGACGAGCTTTTGTTTGCCTATGGCAACTGCGGCAATGGACTATTGGGTTTAAAAAGCGAAAAGGCCACTCTGATTATTCCCCGCTATGGGGATTGCATTGATATTCTGCTTTCAGAAAAGGAAAGCTTAGAACGGATCCGGACATCCACCTATTTCTTAACCCAGGGATGGCTGAAGGGGGAAAAGTCCCTTGATAAGGAGTTTCAGCACAATCTCGAAAAATACGGTGAAAGCCGGGCCCGGCGGGTGATGGAGATCATGTTCAAAAATTATAAAAATTTAATGCTCATCGATACCGGAGCCTACCCGGTGGCTGAACATCTGCCCCGGGTGAATGATATCGGTGAACTCATCGGTCTGGAAGTGGTGGTGGATCAAGGCAGCATTACCCCGCTGGAAAAACTGGTAATTGGGGAATGGACTGAAGGATTTTGCATTATTCCCCCCGGTCAGGTTACCACCCATGACGATTTTGATGGGGTGGCAGTTCGCAAAGTCTGAGCTATTAAAAAAACGGTTAAGTAAACACCTGGAACTGTCATTATTTGATTTTCCAGGTGTTTTTTTTGCGAATGGGCGAAGTGGAATCGTAGTTGCATGAACTTAGAAGAGTATGGTATAGTGAAAGAAAAGAACTATTCAGTAACAGAAAGGACAAAATATGAATCAGTTTAGAGAGCCAATGAATGCATTAACCCATTTAATTGGTGCAGTTTTATCCGTCTTTGGCATTATAGCCATGTTGATTTTAATTATTTCAGAAGATAATGTAACCCCATTGACCTTGATCTCCGTGCTGGCCTTTGGAGTCGGGTTGATCTGTCTCTACAGCACCAGTTTTACCTATCATGCATCTCAAAGCAGTAAAGAAAAGATTCTCCATCTGAAAAAATTGGATCATGCGATGATCTTTATTTTAATTGCCGGAACCTATACGCCGTTTTGTCTGCTATGCCTGACCGGAACCATGCGGGTGGCGATGATGGTGGCGATATGGGGCGTGGCCCTGATCGGGATTATTCTTAAAGTGGCCTGGATCAATATGCCCCGATGGCTGGGAACTGGACTGTATATATTCCAGGGCTGGTTTGCGCTGTTTGTGTTAGGCCCCCTATATCAAGCGTTGCCATTGCCGGGCTTCATGCTGTTGGTTGGCGGTGGCGTGATGTATACTATTGGCGGTATCATCTATGCCATCAAAAAACCAAACTTTGGTGAAAATTTTGGTTTTCACGAATTGTTTCATATTTTTGTAATCTTAGGTTCTCTTTGTCATTTTATTTGTGTTTTTTTCTTTATTCTTTAAGAAAAAAATGGTATTATTAAAAAGTTGTTATTTAAAACAAAATTATTATTGTATTTTTAAAAATAAATGTTAAACTAATAGTATTGTTAATTGCGTCACTGCAAAAAAAAAACTCATTTTTTGCAGTGATTTTTTTGTTGGAATAATACCAAAATGTAAAAGAAAAAGGAGCCTGTAAATTAATGCAAACAAAGTATATTTTTGTCACTGGTGGTGTGGTATCTTCTTTAGGAAAGGGCATTACAAGTGCTTCATTGGGGCGATTGCTTAAGTCTAGAGGGCTTAAGGTGTCGATCCAGAAATTTGATCCCTATTTAAACTTCGATCCCGGAACAATGAGTCCTTATCAGCATGGGGAAGTTTTTGTGACTGATGACGGCGCAGAAACCGATTTGGATCTGGGTCACTACGAACGATTTACCGACGAAAACCTGTCCAAGTTCAGTAATGTCACCACTGGAAAAGTATATTGGAATGTTATTTCGAAAGAACGTCGGGGCGATTACCTGGGCGGAACCGTTCAGGTTATTCCCCACATTACCGACGAAATAAAAGATGGCATTCTGCGGGTCACTGACTACAGCCATCCGGATGTGGTGATCACTGAAATCGGCGGAACCGTTGGGGATATTGAAAGTCTGCCTTATCTGGAAGCGATCAGACAATTCAAGGGCGACCTGGGAGCTGAAAATGTCTTGTACATCCATGTGACGCTGCTTCCCTACCTGGGAAAGGCGGGCGAACTGAAAACCAAACCGACCCAGCATTCGGTCAAAGAGCTGCGAAGCATTGGGATTCAGCCGGATATTATTGTTCTCCGATCGGAGAAAGAAGTAGATGACAGCCTAAAAGGAAAAATCTCATTGTTCTGTAATGTGGATAAAAAAGCCGTGGTTGTTAATATGGATGCTGCGGAACTATACGAAGTGCCTTTGATGCTGGAAAAAGAAGGTCTGGCCGAATTGGTTTGCGAAAAACTGCATATCGATTGTAAAGAACCAGACCTGACTGAATGGAAAGACCTGGTAAAAAAAGCCAAAAGTCTGGAAAACAAGGTCACCATCGGTCTGGTCGGGAAATATGTGGAACTCCACGATGCCTATCTATCCGTCGCAGAAGCATTACGCCACGGTGGAATTGGTAATAATTCTGAGGTTGCGATCAAATGGATTCACTCGGAAGATATCAACGAGGAGAATGTTCACCGGGTGCTCAAAGATCTGGATGGCATCATTGTCCCCGGTGGCTTTGGCCATCGGGGCGTGGAAGGCAAGATCCATGCCATTCAATATGCCAGAGAAAATAAGGTGCCATTTTTAGGTCTGTGTCTGGGTCTGCAGTTAGCAGTCATCGAGTTTGCCCGAAACGTAGCCGGTCTTGCCGGTGCCCATAGTATCGAGCTGGATCCGGAAACGCCTTATCCAGTCATCAACCTGATGGAAGAACAGAAAAAAATCATCGACATGGGTGGCACCATGCGTTTGGGTTTATATCCTTGCGAATTATTGGAAGGTTCAAAAGCTATGGAAGCCTATGGCGAGAAAAATATCAGCGAGCGTCATCGTCATCGTTATGAAGTCAATGATGATTTTATCTCGCAACTTGAAGAAAAGGGTCTGGTCTTCTCAGGAATGTCACCTGACCGCGTTCTTGTTGAAATGATTGAAATTAAAGACCATCCCTGGTTTGTCGCTACTCAAGCTCATCCAGAGTTTAAATCCCGTCCGAATAAACCCCATCCGTTGTTCCAGAGTTTTGTCAAAGCTGCTTTAGCCACAAAATAATAGTGAATTAAAAAATCGAGATCCTAGATCTTGATTTTTTTTATGGCGTGATACACAAGATATACTAACAGGAAATCTGTGGATAACTTAAAATCTGTGGATATTATTTGTATAAAACTGTGGAGAACATCGGTTTTCCCTGTGGACAATGTGGATAACCTTGTTGATTGAATAGGGAAACCCCCAACAGCGCCAATGTAATGGAAAAACAACGAACAGGGCAATTGTTAATAAAAAAAATCAGGTTGAACACAGGCTGTGGAAAATAAATTAAGATTGTCATGAGTCATAAATGGGGATATAATGAATAGATCCAATTAAATCACATCAAAAATAAAAAGATATAAGGTGAAATAAATGCATAAACATGGCTTTTTTAGAACGGCCTGTGCTGTTCCTAAACTAAAATTGGCAGACTGCCAATATAACCTTAGTGAAATCATTGATTTGGCAAGTAAGGCCTGGGATCAGGGCGTGGAGGTTTTATTATTTCCGGAGTTGGGAATCACCGGGTATACCTGTGGTGATCTGTTTTTTCAACGGGAGCTTCAGCAAAACGCGGTAAAAGCCCTGGACAGCTTGTGTCAATGGTCAGAAGGAAAGAAAATGCTGATGGCGGTGGGACTGCCCCTGGCTATTAACGGCAGTTTATACAACTGTTCAGCGCTGTTAAACGACGGCAAAATTCTTGGTATTGTGCCAAAAACTTATATTCCCAATCATCAGGAGTTTTATGAAAAGCGCTGGTTTGCTTCCTCAAAATCCCTGAATCAAACAGATATTGTCATTTGTTCGCAAAGGGTACCGATCGGGACTGAACTGCTTTTTCAGCATGTTCATCGGGAAGAATTTGTGGTGGGTATCGAAATCTGTGAAGATTTGTGGGTGCCCATTTCGCCGGGCAGCTTTCACGCCTTAGCTGGCGCAACGGTGATCCTTAATCCCTCCGCCAGCAATGAGGTAGTGGGAAAAAGTGATTACCGCCGAGAACTGATCCGCTCTCAGTCCGGACGTTGCAATGCGGCTTATCTCTATGCTTCAGCGGGATTTGGGGAATCCACCAGTGATCTGGTTTTCGGCGGCAATGCGATTATCTGTGAACGAGGAATTTTGCTCAAGGAACTGCCTAAGTTTAACCTGGGAAATGAACTTCTAATTACCGATATCGATGTGGAATCCCTTAATCATGACCGGCAAATGCAGCATGGTTTTGGGGATTCGGTTCATCTGCTTAATGACCATTCCTACCGGACTATTACATTTGAAACACCCGGCACCAACGATTTTGACCGCGAGGTCAATCCTCAGCCCTTTGTTCCGGCTGACCCAAATCGCCGGAGCGAACGGTGCGAAGAAATATTTAATATCCAAACCATGGGTTTGGCAACCCGCCTGGCTCATATCGGAAATGCCCCGATGGTTGTGGGGATATCCGGCGGCCTCGATTCGACCATGGCCTTGCTGGTCTGTGTCAGTGTCTGTGATCGCTTTAATATTCCCCGAAAAAAAATTCATGCCGTAACGATGCCCGGTTTTGGCACCACCGACCGCACCTATGATAATGCCGTGGCGCTGATCAAAGGTCTGGGCGCCAGCTTCCATGAGATCTCAATTGTTGACGCCTGTACGGCTCACTTTAAGGATATCGGACACCCCATCGATCTCCACAATGTGACCTATGAAAATTCTCAGGCTCGGGAACGCACCCAGATTCTCATGGATCTTTCCAATAAACTGGGCGGAATTGTCATCGGTACCGGCGATCTTTCCGAACTCGCTCTAGGCTGGGCCACCTATAATGGCGATCATATGTCGATGTACAGTGTTAACGCCAGTGTGCCTAAAACCCTGATCCGCTATCTGGTCGAGTGGGTGGCAGATCATTCACCCGAAGCGGACATTCGCAAAATTCTCTATGATGTTCTGGATACTCCGGTTTCTCCGGAACTGCTGCCCCCGGATGCCGACGGAAAAATTGCCCAAAAAACAGAAGAAACCGTGGGTCCCTACGAACTCCACGATTTCTTTATGTATCAAATGGTGCGCCATGGTTTTGCACCGGAAAAAGTATATTTTCTAGCCTGCAAGGCCTTTGATGGCGTTTATGAAAAGGCGGTCATTTTCAAATGGTTGAAAAGCTTTTACCAACGTTTCTTCAGCCAGCAGTTTAAACGGAACTGCCTGCCCGACGGACCAAAGGTGGGTTCGGTCTCCTTTTCACCCCGCGGCGACTGGCGGATGCCCTCTGATGCCCATGCTACCCAATGGCTCAGGAGCCTGGATAAAATGGAACCAATCGTTCAGAATAGTTAAAAATTGATAAAAAAAGAAGCTGTCCGAAAACAGCTTCTTTTTAGTTATTCTTTTTTAGCGTAATGTTGAATCAGAACTTCATGTTTGAAATTAATGAAATCGAGAATTTCTTTTTTACCCTCTTCACTGGTCATGGCATATCCGAACAGCCCCAGAAGGTCTTTCATATCCAGCGGTTTAACTAATTGTTCGGCTGAGTTCAATGAACCCTCGGATTTGAGCTTAGCATCATTAAGTGAGGTAGAGTTGTCAGTTCGACAGAGTAGGTAGTCGACCGATACATCAAAATAATCGGCAATTTCAACCAGTAATTGGTTTTCAGGAAGGTTTTTATCCTTCTCATACTTGGAAATCGAGCTCTTGTTTAAATCAAAATGT
>PGZR01000009.1 GCA_002841405.1 Firmicutes bacterium HGW-Firmicutes-4
ATCCACCTGGGGATATTTGCTGACAATCTGATTGACAATTTCCGGCTGCTGCATCATACAGCCGCAGACGGCCAGAATTAAATCGGGATTGGTTTTCTTGACCGTTTTATAGGCGCCGATATTGCCAAAGACTCGTTCATCGGCGTTTTCCCGAACCGAGCAGGTGTTAAGAATGACAAGCCCGGCTTTATTGACGTCCATGTCTTCGACATAGCCCAGGGCTTTTAACATCCCGGATATTTTTTCCGAGTCGTTTTCGTTCATCTGACATCCGAATGTTTTTATAAGAAAGCTTTTGATAAGCTTGGGTTTGCGGCTGTTTGTTTTTTTACTCATATCTATTTAAATTTCTCCTAATTAGCTGTTTTAAAATTTCACTCTACTATTATATACTAAATAAATCAAATGTGAATGTTAATATTGAAACGTGTGTTAAGAATTAAGGTTCGGGATCTCCCCGGCCTTTTTCTTTTCACAAAAATAGGGCCATATCATTAATACGGCCCCGCAAAACGGAAAGCAAATTGCAGTATGCTATTGTTTTTCAATGGCCAACCTGATTTATGCATGAACCAGCGGCCCGGTTGGAACGATTAATTGAATTATATCATAAAACCATAGAACGGTCTATGAAAATGGCTTGATATCTCGTTTTAACAGGTAATAAGTGACCTGTGAAGTCTAAAGCCGCTTAAAACGGAAATATGGACGATTTATCGAAAACAAGTGGTTATGCGACGTCTTTTCGTCAGAAAAAGGCTTATAATTATTTCTATGGCTTATTTTTGATGCAAAATTAATTTAATAATGAAATATCTCGTGCATAAGCCCACGGAACAGAATAGCCAGTATCGTAATAGTCCTCGCCCATCGGAACCTCACCTTTCATCATCAGGTTTCTTGTTATCGATCCGTTTTCATATTTTATTTCGTAGACTTGCTGATAACCCATGTGCGCCATTAATAAGATCAATTCTCCGCCTGCGCTATTAGTTTTCCCCATTAGCGTGGCGTGTCCCCCGTTTGTCGATCCCATATATTTAGCCTGATCATTTTCATAGGTATAGATTTGATATTTGAAATCAGCCTCGCAACTGCCGGTCTTTACAAATAATTCAGGTATTCCGTTGCTGTCCATATCAAACATGCTGTAGTGGCAAGCATATTGTGAGTAACCGTATTTAATTCCATTCTCTTTAAATAGTTGATAAACGACTTGCTTATAAGCTTCTTTGTATTGAGGTACGGTATATTCTTTAAAGGGTACGCCGGAATTCAACGGCGGATCGACACCAGTGGGAACGACCATTATTTTAATTCCCTCGAGTCTATATCCATATCCAGCTGTTCCAGCGCTTTCCCCATTCTTCGCCCAACCCATCCAGCCGATGTTTTGCGCATGGACTTGGTAGAAAACATTAAATTTATCAGCATCCGCACCAGTCAATTTAATCTGGATTGCTTCCAGGCGATACGAAAGGCCCTCGGTCCCACTCATGCCGTCGTTGGCCTTCCATCCTCTGGATGTATCCGCTTCCCAGCCAATGTTTTGAATGTGGGTTTGGTAGGTAATGCCTAAATCATATCCCTGGGCATCCAGGTTCACCTTAATACCTTCCAACCGGTAAGATTTTCCCTCTGTACCGCTCATCTTGCCGGTGCCGACGTAATCCTGCCAGCCCTCATTCTGGACATGAGTACAATAACTAACAATAGGATCTGCTGCAGCCATTACACTGGACGGGATCATCCCAATGACCAGTAGCAGTGATAATAACAATACCGACAACCTTTGAATACTTTTCCTCACAATTTAGTCCTCCTTCTCATTTTATCCTTATGACATCGATTATACGCCAGTTGATGAATAAAATTCAACAGTAAATATTATTAAAAGATTGATTATCTCCCTGAAAAGTGCTTTAATTACCTCAACAGGGTAGGATGCAGCGTGTTAGAACGATTTGAAGGAGTAAATTGTGGAAGAAAATTTATCAAAAATAACCGCTATTATTGGATCGATGGAGTTAAGCCCGGATGAGGTTTGTTCAGTTTTGTGGTTATCCGAACAAGAACCTGATCGCGTTGACGATCTGTGCCGAATCATGAGCTATCTAAAAGATTATCAAGATATCTAATATTACTTAAAAAGCCCAGGCTAAACACCTGGGCTTTTCGCTTCTACAAACCATCGTGGCTGCTCATAAAACAGCAGCCTTTCTTTCCCACCGATCTTACAAGTATACCTTATCCCAAATCCTCCAACTGTTATCGATGCCGCCGGTCGGGCATCTACAATACGGTCTATATCAAAGACCCGGCCGTCGGGCCACTGGATCGATAGCGGGGTTATGCCATCTTCATCAAATTTTGCAACCACTTCGACGAATTTCTTTACTAATTTCATTTTACCACCTCAAACAGAACATTTGTTTATATAGTACATCCGTTCGCTCTTGAAGTCAACAAAAAAGAAGATGCTAGATCTTGGCACCTTCTTTCGTAATTTTTATATAAGCAATTGCGAATAAATATATTTGCTAATCTTAACCGTGATTTTTTTCTTGATCATGGTAGTTCACTATTTTTGCACATTATACATTGTTAACGTTTCTAAAATAAATAATTTTACTTCCTCGTATTTCGCTCTATGTTCGTTTCTTAATCGTTTTGCATCATCCCTTGATGCTCGATAATCATAAGTAATATTTTTTTTCGCTTCGTCGGAGTGATTTTCAATAAATTTCTTAATTTCATGAAAGTACCAATTAGAAAACTCTTCCAGTTCGTCTTTCTGCCCTCGATAGATTCTTCTGAAATTATTTATTAAGTCCCTCATTTCATCTGAAGTTTGACCAAGTTCATTTATTATATCTTGCTCTTTGTAATTCAATGTTGTTGTTTTTTTATCATATTTTTCAAACATTTGTATATCTAAGATATCCATTAATTTTAGGCACGTGTCAATTCCAAGCTTTCGGTATTCAGCATTGATATTATCAATTTTATTTCTATCAGCAGATTTTTTTGAAAAATCTATCGTCCATACAACTGCAATAATTGTAGCAACCGCACCCAAAAGAGTGCCATAATATTGAAGTAAATCGGCGGCATCCCACAATGTTAAATAGCTCACACGATAAATGCTAGGCTTGTATAATTCATTTATTATTATCGGGCCAATTAATCCAAATAACATACCTAAGAAAATTCCAATATATAACTTATTTTTTGAAGTTGCCCCTTTCTCTTTTTTCAATTTAGCGCCCCCATATTTTTTTTGATGCGGTTCTTCCTGGGCTTTAAGACCTGATTTCTTCTCACTGATTTCATTCTTTTCTTTTATTTTATTACGTCTGATTTCTCCTGGGTTTCTTAAATGTTTCGAAATTTTTGATATATCTTCGATTTGTATTGTTACTATCCCCTTGTTCTTTGTTTCAATAAGTTCCTCAATTTCATATGATTTCATTTTTAATAAATTTCGCAATTTATAAACTGCAAGATTTTCAACTACGCGCCTGTACTTTGCTGAGTCATCTTCTTTTTTTGTGTATTCAATCTCACTAAGTTGTTTATTTAAGTTATTATATTTATTAATGTCTTCAAACTTAGTAAGTATATAATTGTGAGTATCAAAACTTATTTCTTTTCTATGAGCGAATATTAACTTGTCAGAATTATATTGAATGGATTCAAACCCTGAAATAAAAGCATACTTAATAAGTATTTTAATTTCCTTAATATCCTTCCCTTTGAATTTTTTGCACAGCACTGACGGTCTCATGTGTACTTTACCAGTCCATCTATTTACTTCTAAATAATCATTTAATTTTATGAGAATTATTTCAGTAAAAAATATTTTACTGAAATACCCTAAAATTAGATTTAAAGAATGCTTTGTTAATATTCTAATTTTCAGCCAACTATTATTCTTCTTCTCTTCATCTTCCACAATAGCTCCTCCATCATTTTAATATGTGTTTCTTTTAAATATGATTATTTCACTTAATATGAAATATTTTACACAATTATATCATAGTCAAAAAAATAAAAAAAGGCCATCTCAATTAAGAGATAGCCGCAAACCTACATAAAATAATACCCTTCCTGGTTATAAACCCCTCGAAGGGACGTGTTTAATTCGATATGCATAAACCCACTGTCTGGGTAAACCCGTACCGGTACGCCAAACTCATTCCACATAATCCATGCAGCATCAACGATATTCATACCGACCACATGCATATCCACAGCATCGCCATCCAAATGGGTGGAGTTCCAAACGCCGCCAACCGCTTTGTTATCGGACGGACACCGGGCCCCACACGTAATTGCAACCGGCAAATCGACTCTTTCCCTGAAAGCGTTGAGAATTGGGTAAAATCTCGGGTTTAGGTTCGCTTCTTTGCCGTACTGGGTAACTGGGAACCCATCGCACGGATCTGCAATAGAATAGCCGTTATGCCCCGGGAATCCGCAATCGTCCATAAATTCTTCCTTGACAAAGTGCTTGCCAAAAATTGAATCCGGATCCGGTTCCGGTGTAACGGGCAGTTCTTCGACGGTTTTCATCAGTTCGAACTTCTTAAACGACTCAATCCCATCCAGCCCCAGGTCAACACCTTTAGGCACGATCAGAACGGCCAGCGCTTCCAGTCTCAGGCAAGCCCCTTCGGTCCCGGACAACTCCCCGTCTTTGGCCCAGTCCATGGTACCGACATTCTGGGAGTGGCTTCGGAACTCGACAGAATAATCAGGCGCATCGGCCCCGGTTAATTGAATCTGGATTCCCTCGATCCGTTTACCTGGTGTTCCCGCTTCTGCTCCATCTGCGACAAAACCAGTCCATCCTGCATCTTGGATATGGACATTATAGTGAATATGGATATCCCGCCCATCTACATTAGTTAGTCTTATCCGAACTAATTCTAACTGCTTAGAAAATCCGATGGAGCCAGAAAGAAAACCATTTCTGGAAGTTGGCGTCCATCCATACCCCGGGATATAGACCTCGTATTCCACGCCGATATCCAAGGCAGTTGCTGAATTATCGGGCGGGTGGATGATATCGAATGCCGTTTCTGTTGCCAGGCACACCTCGTGCTGCTGCGTCTCCCAGTACGGTATATACAATTCATTGATGTCGACCGCATGGCTGATCCCATCAATGATGCCGCTGTCTGATTTTTGCCACATACCGAATAGCTCGGGGTTTGACAAATCGATTGACGAACCATAATATTGGGCAACCCACAAGGGATCATCGGCGTAATTATGATAGCTGATGTAGTTCTTGAAATAGTCGTTATTCGCATAGACCCCGCCACGCCAACCACTGGCCTTGAGCGTCGCCTTGAAGATATCAATGATCTGATTGGCATTCGCCGCAAGCCACGGATCGCCCTCGATATCGACGTAAGCCGGCATGTCAAATTCTTTTCCGGCGATCAGCGAAACGAAATAGTTTGCTTCTTCCTGGATTCCTTCGATTGTATTGGCGCCGACGCAATAGTAAGGTCCTTTGTGAATGCCTACTCTGGTGCATTCTGAATAATTCCTTTCAAATGTGGAGTCCGGCGACGGGCGACCTTTTTCGAACTGGCCAGCTCGCATCAAGACAGCCTCAACCTTCTTTCCCTCGAACGTGGTGTTTTTTAACACACCCCAGTCAATCGCAGGGGTCGACGGATTCGGCCCCTGAAAGTAACTGATGTCAATCGCGAGATACATGGTTATTTACCGTCCGCTGGGTAAGTGGGGTTCGACCATTCTTCTTTGACTGCCTGTGCTTTTAAATCCTTAATAAATTGTTCAACTTGCTGTTTCGATACGGTTCCCATTTTCATTAAATCTAATATATGTTGTGCGGTGACAGCCTCCGGGGTAACGTTCCAGTTTTTCCATTTATTGTAAAATGGAACGATGATCACCAGTGCCCCCGATATGGCGATATACAGGAAATCTTCGGACACTGAGATCGGATTGATCCCGAATATGGTTAAGGCTCCGTTGACCACGACAAGAGCCAAAACGATCAGCTGAACCCATTCCTCGACTGACATACAACCTAAACCATCTATAAAACTGATTATTTTTTGTTTCATCTTATTTCTCCTTCTAATCCATCAATGCGCTTATGCGCTTGTTTTGCCGATTCTTCTACACCACAAACCCGCTCAAGCAAATCAGTATGTTTGTCGGCTTGCTTTTCTAATTTTTTATCAATCCCGTCAACGCTTGATTTTATATAACCCATATCTGACGTGATTGTCGCAATGCTGGCACCCTCAGCCTTGTCATCTTTGGTCTTATTCCTGCCGAATACTAACCACGCGAGCACAAAACCACCAACCGTACAGACTAGGCTTGTCACAACTGTAATGTCTACATTCATAAACCGTCCCCTTTCAAATAAATAGGGACGGTTTCCCGCCCCTGAGCAATAAAAAAACAGCCTAAGCTGCTGCGTTCAACAATGCTACCAATTCATTGTACTGATCCTGGTTGATCCGGTTATTAAGCAAGAAAACATCAAGCTTAATCATCATTTCTTCTTTGGTTCCATAGTTGCCATTTGTGATCACTTTTTTACAATATGTATAAGTCATTTTTCACACCTCCTTTCTATAATCCTAATTCAATATTGGATAATCTGAAATCCAGATCTACCATGTATTCGGCCGTTTGATTTTCCAGCAGATCGATCTTTTCAGCTTGAATCTGCTCCGGAGTTTTTGGGATATCTGCATATTCAAACCAGAAACCCTGTTCCGGGGTGTAGAACATCACCGATGACTTGCCCTCTATTTGCTTCGGTTCGGGTATATCCTCGACTAGAAAACCGAT
This sequence comes from Firmicutes bacterium HGW-Firmicutes-4, assembly GCA_002841405.1. Classification (GTDB taxonomy): domain Bacteria; phylum Bacillota; class Clostridia; order Eubacteriales; family Eubacteriaceae; genus Acetobacterium. Next base: position 6,850 of record PGZR01000009.1, read on the forward strand.
TTGCAATAATTCTTCTTCTGTTTTGCTTAAACCGAATTCTTTATCAAACGGCTTGTAGTGGCAGTATTTAATTTCATTATCGCTGCTAGTTTGCACAAAAATCATTGTATTTCTCCTTCAATTAATTAAAAATCTGATAAAAACGCCCCCGGCCTCCCCGGTGTTATTGATATTTTTGGCATCCCGTTAGTGTTGAAAACCAAGTACCACAGCCTTGTTCTTGTTGCGAAATCAATGCAAACAACCCCTCCGCCACCACCGCCGGCTGAGTCATAATATATGTATACATTTCCCAACAGTTGGCACATATCACTATAGGTTGATGCGCCAGCAAAACCAGAGACCGTATGAGTTCCAAATGCACTAAAAGACGCCTCGTTTGTATCAGAGAAATTAACCGTTTTTTGATAAGAACCGGTTAAATACACATACTTAGAATCGTGAGAGATTATGTTGGCATATGTGGTCGGCAAAGAGTATGTCTGGACAATAGCTCCTGTCAAAATGTCTACAATAATAAATTTATATAGGCCGCTTGAATCAATGTAAACAAAATAGACTCGTCCGTTTAGATAATTTACGAATCTTCCCATAGCACTTGTATTATTTGTTATGTTTTTAGTCCACACCACCGTCAGATTTTCTGTAAGTTTAAGGTATTTTTTGTATTCGGAATTACCACTTCTTCCACAAATTATATAAAAATTACCACTTTCATCACAGTCTATCGACATCGGTGCAGATCCAACCTCGTACCGGTTTATATAAGAACTAAGGGTATAATCAAATGTGTCAACGTATTTTACCGAGGCGGTATACCAAATTACAGCCACAGTTCCATTTTTTGTAATGCACATATCTGTATGAGGGGCACTTGCTACGAGCGTTTTTTGTGATACAAGAGCTAAGTCAGGTGTATAATGTTGAATTATTCTTGCCGTCCCATTACTTACTAACATAAAAACGTGGCCATCTTTATCAACTTCCATCAAATCGGCGTAACCCGAAAAGTTCACACTGCCAAGAACATTGTGATTTAAGTCACGTTTGTACAAAGTCCCCGTTGACAACGTTGAATCGTAATTTGTTGTATACATTGTGTTGTATTGTATACATTCTTTCCAGGTTGAAGCAATATTTAACGATGGCTTAACTTTCTGCTTCCACACACCGCCTACTTTTTCCCAAACGTTTTTAACCTTTTTCCATGTTCCGCTCACTTTAATCCATGTCGCTTTTGCCATATCAGTACCTACTCATACTGAAAATAAACATCGCCGTCTGCTCCACCAGTCGGGGCGGCGGTACCGGACGTTATTTTTACGTGGATGTTTGCGGTATTTACATGCGTCTGTATGGGTGTTAACGCACCTTGCGTTGCGACACTAACAGGCTTATTTGCGTCGCTGGTGTTATCGCAATTGCCCAGCCCGACCTGTGTTTTTGTGACGGCGTGTGGGTTGGCGGTGTTGGCGGAGTGGTCTTCGGCCGAAGCCTCCAACGCATTGTGTTCTTCGATTAATTCGTTTCCGATAACAATTATTTTGCCGTTTATAACATCATCTATTACATCATCTGTTGTTTCAAATTCTATAAATCGATTCTCCATGGGTTACCCCCTTTCAAAATTGTTGTTTCCATGTTACTTCTATTCGGGTATCGCTTGTTTTTGGGCTTGGTGTGGTATACATCAGGGCAATTAGAACATTGTCTGCATCGTAAAGACCATAAGCGGAAATTGTCTCTCCATTTCCCTCTGGTTGCTCTAATATTCCAAATGTTTGAGCAACGGTCCCAGACTTTGAAAATGCTTCGACGCTTTTTCTTACCACTTCCCCGGGAATTGACGTCAATGCAATATCAACCGCCTTTGGATCTCCGGTCACAGAATTATGGCCACCGGTACCAAATCCAATTTGCGTAATGGTTGGGAAAGTTCCAAGGCTTGTTATTTTAGCGGCACCAACCATTGTTATCGTCCCGGTCAAAATCGTGATCGGTTCGCACCAATGCACCGCGACGCCGCCTGCCTTGATAAAGCTCATCATTTTCTTTGTCTCATTCATGGCATCGAGAATCTTTTGCTCGGCATCAGAATAGATAAACTTATAACCGCCGTCAAATTTCCTTGATCCATCAAACTTTAAACGTCCATCAAAGAATATTCGGTCATCAATCAAGCCTTTATACTGATCCCTAACATCCTGAAAGAAATTAATATACCGAACCTCGACCGCGGCCGGTTCGTTCCCGTAGGTTGGGTTATCCCACGCCTCGCGGACGGTCAGGAAGTTATCGCCTAACAGCACCGATAAAACATCGTTAAGTGTTTCAATCTGGCCCCCGGATAGGTTCGCTCGAATTTTTACTTTCAGATACAACCGATAGGTCACATCATCCATGGACCCACGCTCTTGGAGCACATTCTTGCCAATGTTATCCAAGGTTACGCCGGTCGCATTGTCTATTTTCCGATATAGTTCTATAGTCTCAAGGGCCTTTTTCAGCTCATCAATTTCCATATCAATGATTGATAAGAGCTTCCCCATATTTGATGTGGGATCACGCTTGTAATTACTTGTCAGCCTTTTTGCTAGTTTCATGCGATCACCACTTTGGCATAATCCGTTATGGCCACTGAGTAGGTTCCAATATTTATATTTGCTTCAGCAAAGGTCGTATTATCGGTCGACAACGTCACGACAACATCAGTAACCCCGCTGACTTTGTGGCATAGGCCAATAATCTTGGTAAAGATCACATCTTTCTCAAGCCCCAACCCCGGATAAATAGCGCCATCCGCATCAGCGCCGCCGATATAGCTGACAATCGCTGTTTGAATGACCGTATCGCCATCGATTGGGTAAATGCTGGTATCTTTGGTTAAAGTAACGTGCACATAAACAGGTACCTCGGTTGCCCGGGTGAACCCGACCTGGTGGACTTCGCCCTTGCTATCCGTTACCGGAATAACCGTTGTTCCGAATGCTTGGATGCCACCAGACTTCGTTTCCAGTATCGTTTTCGCAATCTCCGCATCAGCACCACCATAAACAAAGCAACTTACGCATTTTGGTGGGATGCCGTCAACCGTGGCAACTGTTTCATTTTCTGTTACATCTGCATCGATCACGCCATTCAGATTGATTAACGCTGCCTGGATACTTGGCGGTGTCGAACTGCCGCCCATGGCGATGGATTTATCATATCGGGTTCTAAAGGCCGTTGGTGTCTCCACCGCACTGCCACCGTATGTGTCCAGGGCATTAGTAACCGACGTAACCCCAGCCATTGAATTAACAATCGTGGTTATGGTACCAGCCGCCACATTTCCAGAAACGCCGACATCAATCGCCTGGATATTCACATCAATTACGCCAGTACCGCCTATCGTCGCCTGCTGCAGTGTCCAGAACTGAACATTGTTACAGGCAATAACAAAGCTGGCCGGTATTAGCGTCCCCGGGGCACCGGTAAATGTTACGATCCCTTTCGCATATCCGGCCGCTTTTCGTGAAATGCTGATATACTGGCCGACATTGTCCAGCTGATAACCCTCCGCGGTGTCTTTGTAGGCTGAATAATAGACGTTTTCTGCTTCCTGCCACGTTATCCCTAATTCAAAGGAAATAATCATTAGAATCATGCCAAGCGGGCTATTGACGTTCACATTAACATCGCTTCCAAAAACACCCTTGGCGTTTGATTGCAGCGACTCCAATATATCGATCTGTCGTTTTCGCTTAAATCCTTTTTCGGTTAATCCGAAATCACTCACAATATCACCTCGCTTTCCAGCGTTTCTCCGGTTGTTTTAATAATCTTTGAACTAATCGCAATCTTCCGGTCGCTGCGATCTTTGCTAATTTTCAAATCTGTAATCCGTTTGAACCGGGCATCGTAGGTGACGGCATCGACCATGGCCAGCAGGATCATATCATTTCTGGGGTTCTTGACCTTCAGCACGTCATATTCAAAGCCGAAATCAGGGGCCATAAAGAACTCGCCTTTATTGGTCGAAAACGTTCGCTCAAGAGCCTGCACTTCTTCGCCAGGGCCTTCGACCATTTCCAATACGCCCTGGTTATTAAACACCAGATCATCGTCAACGATTTTTAATGTTTTCACGAATCAACCACCCCCAAAATAATGGCATCTGACAGGTTATCCTTGCCAAATGCCACCAAAACCGTATTGCCTACCTGTAAAGGTATTTCTATTTCGACAACAGCTCCAGCCGAGTTTAAACCCCACTCTTTCAGCTTTTTGACGCTGCCAATCTCCGGGTATTCTACCGCGCCGGTAACGTAATTTTTTACCGGTATTGGCCTAACAGATAAAGGAGAAAGGTTTGTAACCGTGCATTGCATCGTCGTGTTTAATTCGGCCAACCGGTCTTTAATGATTCTTTTTATTAATATATCGAGTTCGTACATGGTGTTTCTCCTAATCTAAAATATCGTCATAGGCTGACGTTTGGCAGTGAACAAACCCGCTCGAATAGTAGCGAATCGTGCCAAGTCCAACGTTTTGAGCTGCATTATAAAGATAATCAACCCCAGCGCCCGGGATGTATCCGTCGCAGGCTCTGCCGTAAAGATGTTCTGAGTTCGGAACGCCGTCATCAATGTTATTCTGATGCTCGCACCGGGCGGCGGATGTAATCACAAACTCCTGACCAGTGTTCTCACACACTTGATTAAGTTTGTCCTTCAGCTCCTGCACGCAATCTAGACCACAGCCACAGGCGCACTTAAATGCACCTTCTGAAAAATGATTGGTTCCAGAATAATTCGAACTACCGGATGCATTACCGCCATCCCACGCATATACAGCCAAGGCATACTCAATCCGAGCGCCCATTGCATCGCCACCAGAACGCTCAAACGCTTGTTCAAACAGCCTTGCTGCTTGTTCCGGATCTGTCAGGCTTTTGAATGCGTCCAAACTCGGCAAATCTGTATAAATCGGAAAGCAATCAGATTCAGCGCCAGTTGTCACTTCAATGTAAAAATAATCAAGCTGCAGTTGCATGTCATTCGCGGCGCAATTATTAGCGGTCGCGTAAGCTTCTAGCCCCTCGCGCCGACCACCAAGCCATTGCAACAAACCATAAGCACCAGACGAGCTGTTTTCAGCGTTGGGATCATACCCAGATTCCAGCTCCATATTCCCCATAACGCCGGCCGTCGCAGCCTTGGAAAATCCTTTATTAATCAAGAATGTCCAAATGCGGCCTTTGGGTGTGTTTTCTCCGGCTCCGGCCACCGCTTTGACCGGCGGCACATATCGAGAAACCTCATCCGTCGGGTAGCAATTAACCACCGTCGAGAAATTGCCGCTGTGGGTCCCGTTCTCAACCCGGAATAAGCCAGACAGATACCGGCTTTCTAGCCGGAACACAGAGCCAACCGTCAGCATTGGGTTAAGAAGGGATGTTACTCTATAGCCCGTGGCCCCGTTCGAATCTGTATAGGCTTCCGGACTTCCGATTAATCCGGTACTGGCATTTAATAAAATCCCGGTATCAATTTCATAGACTGAATCGACAATATAGATAATATTGCATCGTACAAACATGAATGAATTTGTTTCGGCCACAAGCTGTTTGAGCGCCGAATCAATAGTTCCGCTGATCACCTTACCATCGGTATAGGTGATATCGCTGGTTAATTTGACCGTCCCAACTTCAAGCCCGACCTTGCTAAGTAAATCTTTGGCAATATAACTGGCCTGTGTCCCGGGCGCGTAAGAAAGTGACACGATCTGTGTCAAAATCACGCTGATATCCGGCGTTACCATAAGCTTAAGGGCCCGGTCGACTTTATCGCTCGATGTTTCAATGTCCGAAATCTTCCCCGATAATACGTTTCCCAAATTACCGTTATATCCGGCGTTTAATATCAACGTTTGACCATCTCTAATATTGCGAATGGTTTCCGGGGTAAGATTGTAAATCGTGACGTCATTTACCGGCTGCTCATCGTCTTTATTAAATGCGATATTGAAATCAGTTTCCAGATCCGGCATTATGACGCCATTTATAATTAACTGCTTTTGTCGCTTGAATAAATTACTCACTGGCACTACCCACGTATAGGAATACCGTCACATTTAAGTTATCCCAGGTAATCCGATCAGCTTGACCGGTTGGGTCCATCGGCGTGACGCTTGGGAAATTTAGATAGCCATGGCCACTTAGAATCGGTTTGTTGAGAACCAGCTTTTCTCCGGTTGTCAATACTTCGCCTGTGCTGTCAGTGACTGCCACGGTGAAGAAATCCTTGACCGCGTTGTAATGAATCTCTAAATTAAAAGTGGTCTTATTCAGGCGGATATCGAACTTATACGGGATCATCGTCTTATCAATGCTGATATAGTTCATTCTCGAAGTACCGCCTGCAATCCACCGTTTTTCAGGTTATTCATTTGCGTCGATACAAATGCTTCATCGATTACCGTCACCACTCCGGTTGCAATACCGACTTCCTTTAGTGCCAACGTAAAAGCAGCGCCCCCTTTAAGGGAAACGCTGCGATCGGTTGTAAATGAAGAAATCAACATATTTTGAGCTGTATCGACGCCAACATACCGGAGCAAAGCAATGTCTTTGACATAGCCCCGGATTATTTCAATTTTTTCCTGGGCATCATCACCTACGATAATGCCGCTAACATTCATGGTCGTTGGGTTGTTCTGGGCGTGGTCACTGATGGTTCCGCCCTCAATGGGCTTGTCGGTAATTTCATTACTCACGGTGGCGCTTTCGCCGGTGGTTGAGGTAAATATCACATCACCCAGCTTACACTTTAGACTATCCTCATACCATTTTTTAAACGCCTCATTGCTCGCAGCGTCGACGATCTGAATCTCGACTGCTTCCATGCGGAGCGATTGCCCAACCGATCCAACAATGGCACCATCTATTGCCCAATCCGTCCAGCCGACGTTTTCCACATGAACCCGGTACCAGACATGCATTTCAGTATCGTCCAGAAGCTCAATTTTGAAGGCCTCCATTCGGAGACCCTGTCCTTCGGTTCCGGCGACTTCTCCCCGGCTCACCCAGTCCTGCCAGCCCACGTTCTGGACGTGAGCTTTATACCGCAACCGGTAATCGGAGTTGATAATCAAAGCTTCTAGCCTCAAACCAAGGCCAGTGGTACCGATTGTCTCGCCATCACTTTTAAACTCAGTCCATCCAACGTTTTGCACATGGGCTTTTCCTTCTATCATACTGCCCTCCTATGCCGTTACTGGCGGATTTCTCAAGTTTAACTTTTTGAGATATCGTTCCATTTTTGCTTCCCACGCATCCGCCGCCGAGTCGACAATTTCATTAACATCTGCACCATTGCCGACACTTATGTGAATTTCTGTTTTGAAGGTGATCGGGGCGCTGCTGCCAGAACCTGAACGGACAGACATTTTTGTTCCTGATTTTGCGGAAACTGGGTTATCGGATTCACCGATTCCTGCACCCCCGCCGCTTATTCCGATGCTCATATCTGTGCTTAATCCGGAAAGTGCGTTATTAACCAAGTAAGCGTTGCTTGTAATTCCTCCCGCTAATCCGCGCATCATATCAGGCATCCATTCCTCGTAGTAATGTAGCGGACCCTCATCAGGTCTTGAGAAGTGTAAAAATGCCGTGATTTTATCGGCGACCGCTTGAACCGCGCTGCCAACAGAATCTGTGGCACCCATGATCCCATCAACTAGCCCCTGAACCATGTCAGAACCCCATTCGAGGAACTGCCCGGGCAATCCAGCTACGTAAGACACAGCCCCTTCGAAAGCACCATTGATAGACCCGGATACTCCACTAAATGATTCGCCAATTCCGGCTGATATGCCCGAGAAAAACCCCACTGCGCCATTCCATGTATTTGTAACGCCATCATATGCGCCAGTAAATATAATCCCAATGGAATTTCCCGCAGACGAAATCCCTGCTTGGATATTCGTTCCAACTTGACCGAAAAACGTTCCGACACTACTCCATGCGCTTTTAGCATTTTCTGCCCCAATAAAAAAAGCCGTCAAATTCTCAACGACCCCTACAATTGATGATCCAACACCTTTTACGCTATCAGCAACGCCTCCCCAATTACCAGTGCCCAAGGACGTCCAGAAGTTGGCAATATTTTGAACCCATGATGCCACACTTAGAACAACCCCAGCACCAGCACTCTCGACTTGAATCCAAAGATTCAGGAGGTTGCCGGCCCATTCGCCCAGTTGCCCAGGATTGAATTCTTCGTTATTTCTGTTTACGGTATTAAAGAATAAGTCCCAAGATGTTTTCAATGAGGCAAAACTTGCTTGAATGTTCGGTGTATTTTCTTCGACTTTTTTCTTTATTCCATCATAAGCCGCATTAAATCCATCGCAGGCGGTTCGAAATCCATCCCCAACCATATAAATAATTGAATCCAATCCGCTCAGCGCTGCGGGATCTCCGATGCCCTGGAATCCATCAGTCAAAAACGTTACCTTTTCTCCGGCGGTTTTCAGTCCATCAGTCAAATTCTTCATAACACCAACGGCCATGCCAAGGGCTGGTTTCCCGATAACGCCAAGGAAATCTGACCAAGCTTGCTTGACGTTCCCGACTTGGTTTTCCCAACCGTCAGCTTCTCTTGCGGCCTGACCAGTCGCTCCGGCTAACTTTTGCATATTTTGAGCATATTCCAGACGTGTCGCCTGTTTCGTCGCTTCATCCAACTCAGACCACGCGCCAGTTGAACTGACAAGACCTTTCTGGATCGCATATTGAGCCATTTGAGTGTCATTTGCAAAAAGCCCGATAGACTCGCCGCCTTCATAATTCCCCTTAATAAAGCTCGCTAAGGCGCTATTTGCATCTGCATAAGATTTATCATAAAATGCCGCTGCATCTGCGCTGGCTGTTACCGCTTCGGTTGCTTTTGCCATGGATGATTCAGTATCAAAGCCTAAGCCTTTAAACATCGACGTCATCTGAGCCATGGATGGTTTTAATCTGTTTGGTACCATTCCAAATTGACCCGACATACTATCGACCGCTTTTTGGGCCGCTGGCTCTAAATCGCCAAATGTTTGAGTGAACTGTGAGGAAATAGCTTTAGCTGAACCAGCCGATTCCAATGCAGCCGCCCCAAATTCGATTATTTTATCTATTGCAAACGTCGCTACTATCGCCGCCCCGGCAGCTTTAGCTTTACCAATCAGTGAGTCAAAACTGACGCCGTTGATATCGTTTATTGATTTTTTCGCCTTCGCTGACCCGGAGCTGCTTGTCCGGTCAATCTCTGACCACGCCTTTTTCATCGCGTCTGATTGGTCCATGCCAGCCTTGCGATAAGCGGCTGCTAAACTCGCGGCTTGTGATCTTTGACTTTTGGCGCTGTTGTCTGCCGCTGATTCCATTTCTTTATAAGACGATGCTACATTGGCTTTCATTTTGTCGGCTGCGTTGTCCATGGCTTTTATGCCAGACGTATCACTTTTAAATCCGATACTAAACGCCATATTCCGTAAATCCATCTATTTAACCTCCTTTCCGCCATGGTGGCACATTTAATCAGCACCACCATTTTTGCTTTCTTCCAGAAGTTGCTGATAGTAATCCAAGGCTGCATTCGCTTCCAAGAGATCTTCAGCATCCATGCTCGAAACATCTCCATAAGACATGCCGCCCTCAAAGATAAGGCGCCAGATAAACCATCCTTCTTTAGCTAAATCCTCATAGTATTGAGGGCGATTTTCCGTTTGCGTACTGTTGAAAGTTGATGGCGAAATCCATCACCGCTTCTACCTCTTCATACTCGTCAAAATCATCCATGCTCACTTGCGGGTTTACAATGATATGTTTAAAGATCTCATCATAGAAAGCGTGCGGGATTCTCATGCCGTTTTTATCGGTAGTTCGGTACTGAATTTTAAGCCACTCCCGAGGCGGGACCTTCTGAAATGTGTACTCCTGACCATTTATCGTTTCTTTTTCTGTTAATGCCATCTTTATTTCTCCTTATTTGTATTATTGAGTTGTGTAGTCTGCTGCTGCGAATTCATATTCACGTTCCGTTGACTTGGGACCGTATTTTTTAACCGCCGTCTTCTTGACTCTTGCCTGGGTGCAACTTGCATTAATACCGCCCGTGTTTAAATCAACAAGCTGAACCGGGACGATCGTCCCCTCTCTGGCCCATTTTTCATAAACAGCACACGTCGGCGATGTCTGCTGCAGTTTGATCTTAAAATAACCAGTGCTGTTATTTGTGTCCGACCACTCAACGTCGCCTTTCATCCCAACCGATTCGGTAAATGCATCTACATTAGGTCCGCACTCCATGGCATCACCTTCTGCTAGACCCGTTGCAATCCGGCCGTCGGCAACAAAATTAGTATTTTTCCCGTTGTAAGTTTTTGCTTCCGCCATTTCTCATCATCCTTTCTTAAGCCGCTAACTCGCCGCTAATAGGGTCAGCACCCTCAATTGCGCCAGCCAGGTAAGCGAACCATTTGATTCCGTTGTATTTCCGCGCCGCTCGATCAACCTGTGAAACATCAGACCGGCTTATGGATGTAATGCTAAACTGAGGGACGTTATTTTCGATTAGAATGATCCCTTGCAAAGCGGCTTTGCTGAGTACGTTCGTTGCAACACCTACAAGCGAAGCAATCCCATCTTCTGAATAACCGATTTTCGAAACCTTAACGGCCAAATCGTGCATCTCTTTTTCCATGTTGTAATTGATCCAGTCCTCGCCTAAAACAACGTCAAAATACTCACCTGACGCCGTTTGTGACCCGGTTGTTTCCAGATTTCCCATTTCTTCAATATAGGTTACGCCGTGTGCGGCTCTCAATGTTGCCAGCTCCGGATCAGTAAGAACCGCCTCGGTAACGCCCAGGACCTTTTTAAACTTAGCTGTTGCGCTGCCAATCGGGTTGGTTAACATAATTGATAATAGACCCTCCATTACATAGGCGTCAGCCGCATGGTGGAATCCTCTGAAGGTTCTTTTTGAAGTGGGTACTGATATGTCTGCCAATGTCTGAGTCGTGACCACATAAACCTTCTCCTGATCGTCAACCCAAGCATCCAAAGCCGTGATTGTCGCCGTTGTGTTGTCAGTACAGACTAAGCCATACCAGTTTTTATTGATCAGCGTATCCAGTTTTGCAGTAATCTCGGCCGGTGTCGCCGAAGCATCGCCAACAATCGAAATCCCTGACGGGCTTAATTCCTGGTTAAAGATCCGGGCAGCCATTTTATAGGTATCCGTTGTATTTGCGAAATCTTCCAATACATCTGTCAACTCCGCGTATGTGGTGTACGGGTGGTCCGTATCCGTTTCAAACAATAAAATACCACCAAACTCTTTTCGCACTTCAACCGCAGTGCTGAGTTTGATGATCGATTTAAAGTCGTTTAATCTACTCATTTGTTCCTCCTGTTATATTTATTTCTTCCATTGTCTCAACAATTCGTGAGGCCTCCGTCGTGATCCGGATGATCGCATCGAATCCATATCGATGCTCATAATGGTCAACGATCTGAATGGTACGATCTCCAACCGCTTCCACGTCAGCGACCACCGCGTTGATATCTTGAAGCTCATAATAAAGACTATGATTGACCGTATCCAGGGTAAGTTGGGCCAGTCCGTTGGCATCAAAAGCCGCCGCAGCGTAAGCCATAAAACTGATTGTGAAAGTGGGTTGTTCTATCGCCGTTTCTTTGATATCAAACTCAAATAACGGGTTTGTGCTGGTTACCAGTTCACTCTCAATGATCGGCTGGCCTTCCGTTTTTCCCCGGGCGGTGGTGATCTTGTAGCTGACATAGGGGTAATCCGGTTTTTTGCCGACATTGTCGGTCGGGACCACTGGCAAATTCAGGATCTCATGGAGCCGCTTGACGATTAGTTTGGTTACTGTTACCGCACTCATTGGTTGTCGCCCCGTTTCAGGATGTAAATGTGAAGGCCACCACCATATCTGCTATGGTTTTTGTCCTGCGCCACAGCATACTCGATCCCGTTATCCTCAATCTTTTCGCCCTTTTTAAATCTCGAATAGGTGTAAAGCTTCTGATCCTCGGATGTGTACGTCCCACCTTTGTCATACTTCAAATCCTCATATGACAGCGGCAGCAACGCACCCTGAAACGGAGTCGTTACCATCGTCCCATCAACCCAGACGCCGCCATTGTCGTAGTCATAATGGCCATCGACGTAGCTGATATGATTCAAGGTTGTCATTACCAGTGCCAGTATTTTGGGTGTAGGTATCATTTTTTCACCACCTTGTAAGTGATCTTTTCTCTGAGTTCGCCAGTATCAATCAAAGGATTGGTTTTACCGCCGTTCTTATCAACCGTATACGGGTGTTTCTCAGGGCTACTAAGGTCCGTCATAAATTCCTGGATAAACCTTACGCACTCGATTCCGATCCGATTTTGAAATTGCGAAACGCTGATTTTCATCAAGACAACCTGTTCCAGCAATTCCTCAATAATCCGCTCCATTTTGGCCTTATTCGCATCATATCCGCCACGGATATAGCTTCTTTCTGGAATATTGATGTGAGTTGTTTCAGGTTTTAAATGAAGCCCCGTCGCCCCAAGATAGCCCCGCATTTTGTCGGTAACTTTAATTTGGAACCCAAACTCATTTACGTGTGCGATCATCAGGATCTTAGAATCTTCATCCGCCTGAATTCCGACATGTATCTCAAAGCTGGTAATCTCCTTCATCACATCCAGTAACAGGCCGACATTGCTCACATCTTTTACATAATCAGCCATGTCAGAACCTCGGCGCCCGATGCTGCATAAGTGATGGCAATATGGACCGCATATAATCCTTGTCCCATTCCCAGCGCACATCGGATATCGAAAATGATTTAAGCCCGGCAGCACCATCAGTTAAGGCCATGGCTCCGTTGATCATGGAGAACAGCGCCGCTTCAATGTCGTAAGGAAGCGTCCGTGGTTCTTCCTCGGTTTCGTCCTTTGGTAGCACATAGCCAGCTGTATAGGCAATCTCAATGTTCTTGGACTGCTGAACCATGAAATTTGAGATTCCATAATGTAATCCCGATGCGCCCCATGGCCGGGTTCCCTCAATGATGCCAGATTCATCAAACGAATAATCTGATTCATTAACCGTTGATCCATTGATCTTTATTGAATCGATACCAAGAACTGGGTAACTCTTCACCTGAATAGTCAAGCGATTGTTCCCCTTGACCTTCTCGGTGTATTGTGCTTTTTTTAGCTTTCGACCCAGAATGTTTTCAATTTCCTGACTGGCGCTGTTAATCAAGAATTCCAGCTTGAAATCTTGGCTGGTATCCGCTTCAGCAATGCCATTGAACTGCTTCAGTCGTTCAACTGTGGTTAAAGCATTAGACGCAAGCGCCATGGCTTATCACCTCTTTCGCCTGATTAATAATCAAAGAGATGTCGCCGATTTTCATAAATGTTCCTTCGAATTTTTCCATTTGCTCATTCAATTCTTTTACTAACGCCAATGCTTTTTCAAGTTCAGATGTATCAACTTTTATTTTTAATTCCATGGTCCACCTCTAATTCGCAGCGTCATGGATCGCTTGTACCAAATCATCTTTATTCAATTTTGAATAACCAGCGACCCCCATCGTTTTTGCGATCTCTTTTAATTCCTCAACAGTTCGGTCGGATAGTTCATCGTGCTTGGTTTCTTCCGGCTCCATCACCTTTTGTTCCATTGGTCCAGCTTCCAGATTATCGGCATAGCCTTTTAGGATAAAGGCATCGGCCAGCTCCTTGGGGAGATCGTACTCAACGCCCTCTTCAAAGGTCTGAATAGTGATCCCGTTCAAACTCCCAGGAACCGTTTTTAACATCTTTATTTTCATGGTGTTAACCACCCTTTCTTTTCTCTCAATAGGGGTTATCGCCCCCGTTTGAATATCAACTTTGCTATGCTCGGTTAACTTATCAAACAGAGACGGCCCACTTTGAAATAGCATTTCCCTACGCTACAGGAGCGAATTGTGGATGCCCTTGAACAGCAGTAGCCCCAACAGTTCCCCCGGTGGTCACATTGGTAGAAACAACCGATAACCGCACGTAACGCTTATTGCCCCGGTACCCGATTTTACTGACCTTGTTATCATCCGTGTCGGCTGCAAAAGAAGCGGCTGCTTCGGTACCCAGCAGATCAGCATCGGCCACAGCTGCAGCATCAGACAAGGCGCTGTTATCGCCTTCGTGGATCAGCAGGGTATAATCACCATCAGTAATGGTCCCGGTCTGGAAAACAAAGGTAAGGTCGCCAAAACCCTTTGTGTCGATAATTGCCCCGGCAGTTGTGGTATTCGTTGAGATCGCCTGAATGTTCAGGGCGTTTGATACTTTGATGTTATTTTTCATATCTTTCATTATTCATTCCTCCTTATGACAATTTCAGTTTCTTAATTGCTTGATCGTTGATGACCATGCCGCCGACCTGTTTGGTTGTGTAGAACAACACATGAGGCTTTTTGGTATATGGATCTCTCAGGGTGCTGATCCCTTTTTTATCCACGATTCGATAAGCAGAAAAATCACCGTACAGAATTGGAGTTGCCCCAGTCACCAGTGTCCCGGATGACGTTGCATTCGGCATGTCATCAGCAACAATATAAGTGTCACCAAGGATCGTGTTCGGCTTGTCTACTTGAGTAGATGGTTGCCATACATACTGGCCATTCTCATCTTTCAGCGTCCGGATGTAAGCCAAAGTGAACCGGTTGAACATGAAGTTTGCATTGATCGCAAACTCTTGTCTAAGTTCGGCTTGCATCTGGATTAGAGCATCAAAATCCAATGTGTCGGTAATAATGCCGACCTGATCGCTAACCAGTAATCCCTCTGGCATATTGATGCCATTCCCGTTAATAAAGGCATAGCCTTCACGTCGGCCAAATCTGTTCGCAATTCTTTGGTTGATATAGCTTTCGAAATTAAAAGCCGGATCGTCAATCAATTGCTGGGTTGCTGATGGTTGAGCATACATTTCGTGCAAAGTGATCCGCACCATTTCTAAATCGCCGGTAGTGGTTTCTGGGCGGTCTTCTCTTTCCCCGACCCAGCCAGATTCAAAGTCGTCTTCGCCCTCTCTTGGGATTTTCAGAGAATTACCGGTTGAAATGGTCGACTTGCTGGCCACCTGACGGACTGGAGAAAAGTCTCGAATTCTTTCAATGATAGTTGTTTCCATCTGTTCCGGGATCATGTACCCGCCTTCTGGGTCGCTGTCCATTGACAATCCCTTTGTCTCGGGGATAATCCCTTTTCGCATGTATTCCATCATCGCTTTTACTTCGGCGGTTTGTGGAACGTCGCCACCTTCACCTGGGGCGGTGTTCACTCGCTGGGCCTTCAGTTCGATTTTGTCAAGCTGTGCCTGAAGCTTTTCCATCTTTTCTTTTAAATAACCAGCGGCCGCACCATACTGCTTGACCTCTGCCTGCACCTGGTCGTTTGTTTCTTTGAACACGGCAAACGCTCTGTTCATTTCTTCAATCATCTGTTTTTGTTCTGCTACACTCATACTTACACCTCATCCTTTTTCATATTTTTTGCGTAATCTAAAAAGCCCTCACATAGAGCCTTGAATTCTAAATCTTCGCCGGCAGCCTTTTCTTCATCATCAGGTGGCGGGTCTTCCTCATCGTCCGTCTCATCGCCAAACATGGCCTTTTGGATCTTGTCCCAGTTGCATCCCATTACTTCCGACACGGCCTTCATAATGCCCTGCAATCGCTCGGCGTTCGGCTTTGATATCGCCGCCCCGGCTTTAATTTCGTGCATAAAAATACTCGATGCTTTTTCGACCAATTCGGTCGCATCGAGTTGCTTTTGTGATTCATCTTCAGCTTCAATAAGCAGTTTATACATTTCAATACAGGTATCATGGTATTCCTGTAAACTTGCATCGATTAGTGCCACTTTCTGGATGGTATTAATTGATACGTCATTCATGATTCCCCTTATAGCATCATTAAGGGCATCATTTACTCTGTACCGCATTCGCCTCAGCTCTTCAAGCTGTAATACCTGGTTAAAACTGAACGCCTTTGTTCCAATCATAAATTCCAATTCTTTCCCTCCTTCTACAGATTTGACGCTCCCCTGCACATTCTGTGCCATCGGGTTCATGGGGAACGTCACCCGTGAACCTTCCATAATGTCGATATCCAGTAGGTCCCGAATGGTTGTCTTCCCTTCGATCACATATTTATAGGCCAAAGTGTTGTATCCTATCGAATATTTCACCGCCACGCCGTCTGTTTCGGCTCTTTTTAACAGAGCGTAGTGTTTATGTGCCTCGGGGAAAATAATCGCCCCTTCGTCCTTTTCGAGATAAAGCGTAATATTGGCTTTAATCCCTTCCGGTGTCGAAAACAAATCCATGTGGCCATGCTCGGTGCCAACCTGATGCTGGCTTAACAGTGGCAACTTCTTGCCCTCATTCCTGGCCGCAATGCTCGGCTTTACCCGGTCATTCCCCAGGTCGACATTATCGTAGGGCGATAATAAAATGACCGCTTTCCCCTTGTCCCCATCGGTATGGACATCGGAAACGGTCACCGCAAATTCTTTATATTCCAGACTCAATTCACCACCACCTTTCGTATTGGATTAGACATTTGATCACTCCTTCCATTATTCAAAATCAGCTGGAACTTCTATGCATCGGCATTCCGTAATTTCTTTTGCCGGTCCATCAGGGTCCCCGGGGTGCATTAAACCATTGCTGAACGGCTTATTTATATCTCTAATTTGACCGTTTAGAACAACATGATTTGCCTTATCTTTGGGGTCATTCCCCCTTACTGCCTTATCCTTGGCCGTTACCCACTTCTTTTTCTTAACACCGGAATCAACCATCGCTTGGTGATTACCTTTGATAATTGAGTTGTGGACCTCGGTACTTGCGATCCGCTTCGCTCTGCCAATTGAGTTTATCTCCGACTGGTCAAAGATGTTCTGGGCGATTTCGGCATTGCTTAAGCCCTTTTCCATGCCGTCGGAAATGATCCGTTTTATCTGGTCCTTGGTGGTCTGATTAACATAGGTCACCTGCTGTGCCGCAGATTCTCTAGCCCACTTAAGCAGATCCTCGTTCATAATGGCTTCAATCCCGGTTTCTTCCAGATTCAGGGCAAATATTTCATCGGCGATGCTGTAACCAACACCCATGCTTTCAAGGTAAAGCTGCACAATGGTACTGGCAAACAGTTCATTTTCAGCATCCCAATCAAGCAAGCTATCGAGTAATGTCTTCAACTGGTCCTCAGTTAATTCTTGCTGATCATCAGCCTTAATCTCAATCGGGTCAGCGCTCTTAAACCCCTTCTTGATCCGTTTTGCCTGGTCAATGAAGTATTTGCCAATGATCGGCTGCTGCTTCTTAATCCCGGCTTCAATTGCCGCATTGAAGATTTGCAAGGCTTTTGTCTGCTTAACGCTTTTGTGTTCACCTCCCCCCGACATCGCCTTAAAATTTACATCATCGTTTCCTTCATCGCCGGTCGGCTGCGGTGGCTGGATCGGCTTGCCCTCTGGGATATCAATGTATGACATCGGGATCCGGTAGACATCCAACCCGTTTTTGGTATCTAGTCCCACATATTCCCGCTTATCATTTTCAGTCATGAAGGTTACGCCGCTCACCATGTCAAACTTCTCTTTGATATTCTCCTGCATCTCAGCAATATCACTCAGGTCAAAATAAAAGAACTCACTGTCAGCGAGTCCCAAGAATTGTCCGAGTTCGTCCGCCAGCTCCCGTAAGAGCGGGATAACGGTTTCGGTATACAGCGACTTTTTAGCCTCTGATTTGTTGTTGTACGAGCTAAATTCATTGAACCCGATTAAGATGGGGTCAACGCCCAAGGAAGCGCATATCTCGACGATGGTTTGTTTGGAACCTTCCAGCCAGTCGGTGTCTTTCGGGTTGTTGCCGAAATCCACGAACGTTGCCCCGCCTTCAAGCAACATGTATCCGCCTGGGTTGTCGCCGTTATACTCAGATCTTATTTCGTCTTTTGTTCTTTGCCTAGCAATTTCCCCTAATGTCTCTGCAATAACAAAAGCACCATCTTTCTTTGCCCCATTCTTCATGAGGCTGTAGTTCCATTGCTTGATGGCATTGTTCTGGTCAATCACTCGTGCCGCTGGCCCTAAAATGCTCATGCCTCGACCAAGGCCGTCGTATTCGTCCATGGGATTAAATGATTTCCAGTGGAGTATATTTTCTGGCTCGATCGATTTAATGCTGCCGGCATGATATTGAAACGATGCGATTGGTCGATCTGCATCCCTTCCAAACTCAATAACACATCGGTCAGGTCGGTAACAATATAGTTCTTTCGCTTCCCCGCTAGCGATTGTTTTATGAATGAAGGTTTCCCCGCCCAGATAAAAGAACTTAATCGCCCTTTCCAAAAACTTTGATTGCCCCTGCATGGGGTTTGGGTTCTCGATTAACAACTTCATTGGGTGATTCGGGATCTTTTCAAGTGAGCTATCCTCGCTGTAGGTAGCCACTTCCCAGTTTATCGCCGTTGCAGCCTTGACTATCTTATCAAGACACGCATAAACGACAAAGTTCTGGTACCCCTCTTTGCACATGTTGGGGTAATTGACTTCCGTGTGCTTTTGGATTCCTCCGTTCACCCGCAAGATCTTCGTAAATACAGAGTCTTCGCTTAATGAAAATGCTTTTACTGCCCATTTTTGGAATTTATTCAATACTTTCTCACCTCCCTATGCGTGTGATTCTGAATGCTGACTCGTTGTTTAAGATCGTAAAACAGAAATACCTTAACGCATCCATCGCATGATCATGATCCTTGATCGGCTTATCCTCGCCTCGATCAGCTGCCTTTTTATCCCAGATGTAATTACTAAATTCTTTGATTGTGTTGATGCAATTATCCAATATTTTTATTCTCCCTAGATCAAGAACAACGCCAGTGACGCGAATGCCATCAATAACCTCGTTTTTTGCTTTTCTTATTGAAAGGCCGCGTGTTTTTAATTCGGCGATAAAGGAAGCTGCCGACGGGTCAATAATGATTTGCTCAATCTGCCTGCCATTGATAAACTCAATCAAATCATCAGCAAACTTACTATCCGTCTTTTGCTTTGCCGCTTCTCTGCCTGAGTAGTAATATTCCTCAGTGCAGTACCACGTCCCTGATATGCCACGTTCCCACAATAAAAAAACGGTCGCGTTTTGCGTACCGTAATCAATCGAAATATAGCGTTCTTTTGTTAATTCCTCTGGCACCTCATGGATCACATGCTTTTCAGCATCAAACATGTCATAAATAATCCCCTGGGCAATGGTCCATAACCCCAGAATGTACCGCTTGTAAAACACGCCGGTATACATGGACCGATAACGCGCTTTGATCTTTTCAGATAAGGACAAATTGTCATCCATGGTGAAGTGCAGGTACAAGATATTCTTTTTGTCAATCTCATTAATCCAGTTGACTTTAAACCAGTGATAAGGGCCGTCCGGGTTACAATTGAACCAGAACTTTGATCCATCAACCGAACAACGCCCGGTGGCTTGATTAACAAAAGATTCCGGCATCAGTGCCACTTCATCAAAGAAGACACCGGCCAGCGTGATCCCTTGGATAAGATCCTGCGACCGTTCATCCTTGCCACCAAAAACATAAAAGTAATTAGTGACGCCTTTTCTAGTGACTGTTACCAAGTTGTCCGCCCGGTTGTCGTGGACTTTATAACCCCGGGACTTGAGCATTAGTTTCAACCAGAATAAAACATTACGCCGGAATGAACCAATGGTCTTTCCGCACATCCCAAAGTTTTGGCCGTTGAATGTCTCCATGGCCCATATCACAAAGGATAATGACATGGATAAGGTTTTGCCTGACCGGATCGCTCCATCGGCTATTATCCCGTCCTTGTCATACATAGGGCTTTCTGGCATCCACCAGGTTAAAACTTTCTTCTGCTTATTTGAGAATGGTTTGAACTTAAAAACCGCTTTTCTAATCGTCGGACTCATCCCACACCTCCGAAGCGTCGCCCTTTAGAGCTTCGATGAATCCGTCGTCTTCGTAGGTTTCCGGGTCGTTGTTTAGTTTGGTCATTTCGAGTTTCATTTTGTCAATACGGGTTTGCTGCTCGTTTGTCGCTAAATCCATATGGTCCGATAACCATTGAAGGGCTTTCATGCGATCCGCCAGTTTGATACTGGCACCGTCTTTGCCCTGCTTAACTTCGGCGAGGATTGATCCGTCCACTTCGGACGACTCCCGAAACTCAACGACGTTAATTTCTTTCATGAGCGGGACTTCTTTTCCTGCTTCATTTTTAACTTTTACAGGGCCAAAGGCTCCCATGACTTGAACTTCACGGCGGCCGAATGATAAGAAGTCAGTGATATCAGCAAAGGCGATGTCCCAATACTTCTGGAAGACGTCTTCCTCGCTTATGAAGGACCGCACATAACGCTCTTGTTTAAGCTTCATTACCTCATCTTTGACCTTATCAATTCTTAACATTCTACTACCATTTGCCATAGCTGATTCATAGTCGCATCCATATGCTTTCTGGTAGCTCCGCGTCGCATTAAAGGACTTGCTGTAATACAGGCAGAAAAGCCGTTGCTCATCCGTTAGGTCAGGATTGTTAATAACTGATTCAACCTCCGGTATAACAGTCTTGTTCTTCTTGCTTTTGGTTGTTTTTTTATTAGTAACGTTACTAATCGTGTTTGGTAACGTTACTTTTCCCCAATGATCTTGATTTTTCCACTTTCTGATCTGTGATTCAGACACGCCGAGCTCTTTGGCAATATCTTTAAGCGGCTTCTTCTGACCGCTGTTGCTCCATAATTCGTACGCCTTATCCCGGTTAGGACTTCTCGCTCTCGGCAATCTCACCACCTCTCATTCATTTCGTTTCGGAATTCCTACTTCAGCAAATACCACTCACTCTCAAAAACCCAACGGTTCCTTGTAGAAATATCGCCGTCACCCTCTTTGATGATATAAGTACCGTCATCAATAAATACATCGCCCTCAGCTTCTTCCCCGGTTCTCATGAAAAGCCCTCGCCCTTTCATGACAAACCGCTCGCCCGTCATGATCGCATCATATAACCATGCCGGCATTTTCTCAGTTATATCACTATTCCATTGATGAGCTTCAACCGTTTGTGGTTTTCTCGCATAACTGGCCATGGTTTACCCCTTTCCCAGAACATATTCTTCGTCAATCTGTTCTCTCGGATGTCTGAATGGCATTTCGTAGTATCTAAGAGACGGTATTGCCAACATTTTTATTGCTTTATCTATGTCTAGTGGTTCGGATGGCACATCTAGTCCATGCATTCCACAAAGCACCTGGTTAGCACATTTTATCTTTTCCATGGTTTACCTCATGCCATTCCGCTATGGTTCTTCTTAATCTGTTCAGCTAGTCTTTTGCAAACATCGTCGATTTCAATTGCGCCACCAATATCAACCGGGCCAATATTAATGCAAACACCTTTCTTAGTTGGCTGAGGCGGTGGATCTTTGGGTTTTGTATGTCTGGGGGTTTCCGCAACCCTGTGACTATAATCAACGCTCAAAAGTCTTATTCGCTCTTGGGTGATTTCAATACCCTGCCCCGGATTACCATGTTTTCTTAAAAATTCTACCAGTGGTAAAGCCAGTCGATCCATTTCCTCAAATTGTTCTTTGTTCATGGACTTTCTCCTTATTCTTAACTTCATAATCAAATCCCCTGAAACCGCAAATAAAACATGCTTCCTGAATCCTTTGCTTTGGATCAACCCGCCTGATCGTCTGTCCCTCATCCTCCTGGATCACATCAGCGCACCGGTTACAAAGCGTCATAACCTCAACTTTATGGATCGTCATGTGTGCACCCTTTGCAGATCAGGCACCCGGTCTGTTTCCCGGGATCTTTTAAAGTCTGCTTGTCCAAACACTCACCGTCCCGGCAATATTGACATTCTTTTTTATCACATTTATTATCTGGCACAGCATCATCCCCCTATATTTGTTTTAAAATCGCTTTTGATCCATAAAGCATTCCATATTTGTATCCGTATTTGCTCAACCCATAAAAATATGCATCTCTTCTTCGGCTGTCATCCCATCGGCATATCATTATTATTTTTGACTTATTATATCTGGCATCTTCTCTGATAAATTTTTCAAACTCCAACACTTTATTTCTCGCCCATAACAACCCTTTCAATCCATCTTTCCCGGTTTGTTCGAGTGCTGGATAAGGGTCTTTATTCTTATTCTTAATCACTAAGGAAATATTGAAATAGACTGTCGTTTTCGTCCATTCCTCTTGAAATTCAATTCTTATTGCTTGCCCGCTGTCCATTATTTTTTTATCAAAGTAATATGGGTGTTGATCGTCAGTTGTATATTTAAACAATCCATCACCGCCCCTTTAATTTTTTTACATAAAAAAGACGCCCTTTCGGACGCCTATATATTTTCTTCAAAATGTGGCTCAATTAGGAACCTTCCACATTTTACATTATAAACTTTCTTGTTTTGAAATTGTCGGCAATGTTGTTGTTTACACCAACTTTATCTGTTCCAGCGCTTTATTGGTCAGGTTGTACACCTGTTTAATACTATAGTTCATTCTCTCCGCAATCTCTCCCTGGCTCAAGCATTCAACATAGGTTAGCTGCAACACCGTCCGCAATTTCGGTGTTTTCACTTGGTCCAAATGTTTCATTATCTCGACCCGAACCTTGACAGATTCTTCGATTTCCGCTTTAATTTGCAATTGTAGGGGTTCCCATTTTGCTATCCAGTCTCCAGAATCCAGACCGTCGCCTCCCCGTGGCATGTCTGTGATGACGCTGGTCACTTTGGTGGCCCCTGCAATCAATGTTTCCAGCTCGTTTTCCAAGCTGTGGGTCAACTCCATCTGATACTCATATCCCCTGAGTATTTCATCTTTCCGCTTATCTTTCGGCCGACAAACCGCTTTATTTGACATCCGCTTCCCCCTCTGATAAAATAATTTTGTGAGTTATCTACCAGGGGCGAAAGCCCTTTTTTTATGTCAACTAATCAGCCAATAAACTCTGAAGCATGCAAGACACTATGCCCAATCGGAATCCACATAATTTGCTTTACAACTTTTTCATCTTTCCAAGTGTATAAGTAACTCTGGCAGCTTCCTGGATTTTTTAAATCGATCTCAAGCCCCGCATCTTTACACATGTCCAAGAACTTATCTTTTTCAAAATTGTTTTGAACTCGTACTACAACTTTATATTTGACAAAATCATCTATCGTTTTCACTTTTTAAAACCTCCTAATTTCTTACTCAACCACTCAAGCAATTCATATAACCGAAGCTCTTTCGCCACTGCGTCTATGAGTTCGTTCCATGCTTCGCGAAGCCTGTCCGTGTCAAGGCCAATATATACTCCTCCTTCTTCACCCTGATCGTATCTATTTACTTTTTCATAGTTACCATAGCCTTTGCACGCATCACAAGGATCTGTATTTTCGGCTTCATCGCTTTTGCATCCTAAACAACTCGGTTCAATAGTCATCTAAAACCTCCTCAATATTCAGTTGACGCGATAATTTCAGGTTCATCGATATCCCCAAGTTGTTTTATTTCATCATCAAATGAAGTGTAAACACAAAGCGTTCCTGCAAAATATCCCAAATTACCAAATATTTTATCGCCAGTTACAACTTTTCCTTTTTCCAATTCCCCAGATGTTTCTTTCCACATTCCACATGTTTTTATATTTACCACCTCGGGATCGCATTCGTAACCAGCCCCCGTTAGTTTGTTGTGCCACTCTTGCGTTTCTTTTAAAGCCCATGGGCTTGCTACATAATCGCACTCATCAAATAAATAAACGTTTATTTCTGCCATCTCAAAACCTCCTATAATTCCCTCTATCCCCAACACAAAACATTCGGCCTCTGTAATTTGGTATGTAGCCGTATTTTTTCGCATTGCTTTTCATCCGGTAATCAGCCTGGTAGATTTTCTTTTTCTTGGTTGATGAATAAAAATCAAAGCTTTCAAAGTATACGTCTTCCATGAATTCAATCACCGGGCGTATTGCCTTGGCAATGGCATTAGCTATTTCTTTAAGGGCGCACCCTAGCCTTTCAATAGTTTTATAAATTTCAATTACTTGTTCATCGGTAAAGCCATGTCCCCTCCCGACTATTAATATTTGTTCATTTTTGCACTTCTCTTTTTCTATAAACTCATCCTTGATATTTGACGGAACAAACCACCCAATATCTTCAGCGCGTGCTTCGTATAATCTTCGTATCTCAATCATCCCTTCCTCCCGTACTTAACCCACTCAACCAAGCCAATTCCAGCTAATGCGACACCAGCAACCACGGCCGTGACGACTGACCCCATGGCGATGATTGTAAATGCGCCTAATGCGAAATCAGTCATTCTCATACTTACCTTTCATTTCATTCAAAATCCGTTGTTTGATTTCCGGTGTTATTTCTTCGGTGGTGCGGAAACAGTTCCCGGCGTTGTAACGGTAATAATCATCACTATATCCCCACCAAACGGTATGGATTACACCGTCATCACTTGTCACAATGCAATACGCTTCCCCATCCTTCGGTTTCCATGGTAGTTTTTCAATTTCGATTGTGCCCCTTAATATACAGGAAACATTGAATAAGCTGGCATAGTTACCCTCATCGTCATACAAATCATAATCTTTGTTAAAATGAAAAGGATTAGATGAAGAACCGACCAAGTTAAACTTCTCTCCAACTTCAACGCCCAACAACTTCAAAACTTCCGGCATATAATTCACCGTTTCACCTCCACAGACTTTCGTTTCCCCTTTTTACCATAACTGATCTTTGCTTTCGGCTTGTCTTTTTCGGCCCAATTGATAAAATTTGATTTTATTTCCAGTCGTTCGGCTTCTGTCATAACTGGTTCTTCACCAGGCTTATAATTCATCTCTTTCCCTCCCGATACTTCCGCCCATACCATCCCCAAGCCGAACCAGTGGCAAATGCCAGGACCAGGGCCATTACTTCAAATGGCATTTTCGCACCTCTCTTTTTTTGCATCAATTTTCCGATGTTCTTTCCCGTGGCACCCATAACACAACCACTAAACATCTAGCGGTTTCGCATAATCAGTGTGATGACCAGACAACTTTCCTTCATCACCGCACCTCTGGCAATTAATAGGTTTGATAACATCACCTCTTTTCACCGCATTATTGAGCTCCCTTCTGGCGAAATATTTCTCATCTTTTTCTCTGATTCTGTTATTTTCTCTTTCCCGATATTTTTCAGGATTCCTCATTCTGTCCATTTTTTCAAATTCTCTATTTTTATCTCGTTTATTTTCTGGATCTCTGCTTTTTATAGCAGCTTTGCAATGACATTTTTTACAATCAAATGTTATTCCAAGTGTTGTCCTTTTATTTTTATAAAAATCTTCGTACTGCTTAAATTCTTTGCATGTCCCGCATCGATATAATGTAACTCCATCTTTGATAATTGTTTTTCTTCTTCTACCAATGTTTTCGATTCCCGTGTGGCTAATCGACATTTTTTCTTTGATTCTTCACTGTGCGGAATGTTATGCATTTTTAACAACCTCGTTAATTGGCAATCTTTCAAATTCCACAGCCCAGACGAATGGGTTAGCATCCCACCCAAACTGATCAAGGTCTTTTTTCTTGATGGTGGAGTCCCATAATTTTTCCATTGCTTTCTTGTATTCTCTTGGACAATCTGCCCATTTACAATTCGGGCCATCACCTTCGCTGTCAGCTGGTGCATATTTTTTCCGCCAGCCATCTTTTGTCCATGCTACTATGCCTTCTTTAAGAGCCTGTTCTTCTGTTATGTCCCGCAACCGCTCCACCCGAACATCAGAGACTTTCAGGAAGATTCTGGCCGCTTCTCGGGGCATGTGAATTGATGGTCGCCATCTTCCTTCTGTTGTTGGTAAAGCAATTATTTCTTCAATTAATTTAGTTTCACCGCCAGCTTTGTATTCGATAATACATATTCTCGCAATTTGTCGTGCTTCTTCAACTCTCCACGTCTCCCGCACCCAAAGGACATCGCCAACTTGATATGGTGCTTTCATTTTACTTTTCCCTGTAAAAGGCGCAATTTCACCACCGCATTGCTTACATGCCCATTCATTTCCACCGCTATTAAAGTAGCCCGGCTTAGTGCAATCATCGTCATAGTGATGATTAGGCTGCGGCTTTACCACCCGCCTTGTCATAGTCTTTCGCCCATCCAGTATCGCCTGTACCATCGCTGTATTAAACAAAATCGGCTTACTCTTTACATCCCCTTGCATGATTCCCCCTCCTGGCAACTCATCGACCCCTCTGGGCATTCCCCGCTCACACACGGTGCACCCGCATTTTTAAACAGAATCGGCGCAACTTGACGGCATTGTGACAGCATTTCATTGGCCATTTCTCTGATTTCCCATTGCGCCCTGTTGCAACATCTTTTACTGAAAAAATGTAGCAGTATGCGAATGTTCATTGTTACAACGATTGAGGTGGTGCAGGCATTCGGTAATACATAACGTGCATTTTCATAAGCTTCTTTTTCGCTCAACCCATCAAATATTAATGACTCTACTAAAACGTCATAAGCTTCTTGCGATTCTTGCATTGCTGATTTAAATAATTCCAACGATATTGATTTGCTATTTTTTATTACTTCCGGAACAACATAATCAAAATTACCTTCACTCACATATCTCTGGCTTTTCTGGCTATACGACGCTATCCGGTGTCTGACCAACTGGTGAGACAACGCTCTACTCACACCATCAATCCCGAATGTAAATGAAGCGTGTTCAAGTGGGCTTTCGTGCCCCATGTTCACTAATTTAGTTAATAGTTTCTTGATCTGTTCGTCCGTTAAGTTATCCATAATCTCATACGTTGGCACATCGCTATAACATCGTTTCGCAGCAGCAGCCACTAATTTTTCTGGGTTTGGTGTATGTTCTAATATTTTTACTTGCATTGTTTCTCCTTATTTCTGTGAATCCTGGTAATTAATTTCACACATAATTCCGCAATCGCCCATGATCTCATCTTCCAACCGGCCCCGGTTCGGGTCTAACTCATCCAACCACACCGGCCCATTCTGATCTTTCAGGATTGCAAATCCTATTTCTCTTTCCCGGATCGCTCTTTCTTTGAAAATCTCCGGGAAATCTCGCCTGATCGAATTCCAATAACCCATGCCACCTTTGACGCATCCAATGCAGTTATTGTTGCGATATCCCAAATCGTACATTTTAGGCCGCTTAATTCCCAACCGTCCACACATACCGTGAGCATCTTCTTTAGTCACCATTTTGGCAATCAGCGGGAATTCGTGGTCATATTCCGGCATATTCTCAGCCAGTCGTTCGGCTCGGTCGCGTTCGGTTAGGTCCAACCCCCAAACATAGGTGTGTCGTCCAGGGTTTTGCTGTTCCCATTCTTTCCGGACCCGCCTTTTTAATAAATTCGTGCAGGGCGCACCATACGGGGCTTTTATATATCCACTGGCTCTTATCACTTCATCCACAGACTTATATTTACTTTGTGTAATTTCTATTTCCCTATTTAAAAACTTTTCGCATTCTTTAACGAATCGCATTGAATCGTCGTGTTGATCGTCGATATGTGTATAAATAATCTTGTCTACATCTTTGCTCAGGTAAGCGGCTATAAAACTGCTTACCCCTGCTGAAAACCATACTACTTTCAAAAACCGCACCCACTTTTTCACTGATTTACAGTTACTAAAGTAGGTAATGGTGTAGGCTTTCCACGCTTCCAGTTGCCAAACAGGTTGCGATACTAGGACACCATTTTATTCTGTTTTTCGATACCTAAATGGGCGCACGTTGCGGACCGGCTGTCTATTCCGGGTCTGCATGCACCCGGTCACCCTCGAAACCTGAATTAACAGGACGGTTTTGTTTTTGATTTATTTCTAATTTTCATATTTCCTCCTATGAAGCCATAGTTCTTTCGACTTCCACAACATTAGCCAACACCAATTCCCTAGCGAATACCGGTGGTACTGCATTCCCGCACCGCTTTACCTGTTCCGTTTTCGTGATCTTTTTCCCGTCCGAATCATAGTCGATTATGTAATCCGGTGGAAACCCATTTGCAGTGAATAACTCCCGGGGATCCAGCATCCTCATTCCAATATCAATAATTTGATAATCAGTGCCGCAAACCGTCACCAGTCCAAATCGATCATGACTTACGACGGTTCCGCACGGTTCTTTTAGATCCTGACCAATCCCCTGCCCATAGTATTTAATCAAAAACGCTCTAACTTCTCCCAGATGCCCGGGACCGGCGACTATTGTATTCACTGGATCTCTTGAATCCGTCCCGATCATATGGTTATTCATTTGGATGATGTGCGAAGTAATCAAAGCATTGTGATCAATTGCAGTAACAGTAGAAAGTGGATCGTCCAAATCTGAACCGGCACCATTATAAGTTCCGCCGTAATGTTTGCATACAAAAGCTTGTATCAATCCATACCTCGGACTTCCATCAATCGTCATGATTGGCTCATTTATCTTTTGTCCTCTGACTTCATGGCTCAATGTTTCTGAATGGTATTGGATGAGCATTGAAGTTTGATCTTCGATAAAAAACGGATCAGGATTTTCCATGATAAATTTCTTTATTCCCCTTGCAATCCGCTCCATGGTCTTATCTGCTAACGGCCTGACTGTGTGCAATCCATGTTTTTCTTTTATTTGTTGCTTTGTATCAAATATCGAAGGGCAAGGTTTTGAAAAATCCAGCACATCCGATACCGGGGTATATGGTTTTAGAATCCCCATTGCCACTTCTTTGCTATTCCGGGGGCCGTGGCTTTTAGTTGGCCACGATATCGGAAGTCCATCACACCGGGAAACCATGAAGAACCGTTTCCGCTTGGTGGGTGCGCCGTAATCAGCCGATATTAATTCTCTGAATTCTACCTGGTACCCTATTATTTTCAGCTGCTCCACGAAACTATTAAAAGTTTCACCAGTCTTATTTTTATCCGGCTGGTTGTCGTCGCCCAGCGGCCCCCAGGTTTTAAATTCCTCAACATTTTCCAAGATAATGACTGTTGGCCGTACTTGCATGGCCCATTTAACCGCTACCCATGCAAGGCCCCGGATGTTTTTATCTTTTGGTTTCCCACCCTTGGCTTTTGAAAAATGAGTACAATCGGGGCTAAACCACGCTAGATCAACCGGACGGCCTTCGCAGGCTTTAATCGGGTCAACATCCCACACACTTTCGCAATAATGCTTTGTATGCGGATGATTTACTTTGTGCATTGCAATTGCCCCGGGATCGTGATTGATCGCAATATCAACCGGTCTGCCCATGGCTTGCTCAATTCCCTCGGAGGCTCCGCCGCCTCCTGCAAAGTTGTCAATAATCAATCCCATATACCACTCCTTATCGCTTCGCGTTTCAAGCAACGAAACATACAAATTCTTATATCGCCCGTATAGTTCTGGCATGTCTCGCAAATAATGTTCATACTAGCCCCATGCTTTCCCGCATCGTACCGCTTTGGGCTACCCGTTCTGCAGCTCCGCGCTGGCCATAACTTCCATATTCTTCCCTGGCGACACTGTTGTATTCCGGAATACTTACCGCCGGCTTCTTAACTTTAGGCCCCCACCCAAACCGCTGGGAGTCTGTTAAACCCGATACCGTGCGTGTAGAATGGGACTTGCTCCATCTAACGCTAATTTCCGTCGCATTTTTCTTCGAGCATTTCTTTGAACATGTCGCCTGATTCCCGCTTGCTGGCAAAAATACTTCTCCGCATTGCTTACACGTGGCGTATTGATAATATTGCTCGAATTCATCACCGAACGCCTCAACCAGTCTTTTGATTGTCGGATTGCCGCCCTCGCTTTTTCCGGTTGTGATCATGCTGATCGTCGTTCTTTCGATGCCAGCAATCCTGCCTAGTTCCGCAAAGGATATGTTCCGCTCCTTCGCAATTCCGATTATTCTCTCCGCTAATGTCATTTTTCATCCCTCCTATAAATTTCTATGACGTTTAAAGCCTCTTTAAAGAGTTTTTCCAGCTGATCCATATTCCCGGTCAAAACTCCGTTATTTTTCGTTGTAATGGCTATTGAGTCCTCAAATACGATATATCTGACATATTTGTCAAACTCCTTTGATTCGACCGGCAGCCCTTCGGCCCGATCATTGTTGTAAAATTTCTTGTTGTGGATCTTTCGTAGGTTCTTTATCATTGTCCACCTCAAACTTCTCGCATCTGCAGTAATGGGTCATTTCGTCGCATGTGTCGCCGCCAGTACATCGGCCATGTTTATTAATATCGCCGCATGTTTTGGGTTCACCCCAACACTCGTCCGGTTCACAATCTGGATATCTATGTTTGCACACATAACATTTCTCATCCAACCACCACTCCTGAATCCAATCTTCGCAATATCCCTCTGATCGTTCATGGTGTTCAGAACTGCAAAACTCATCAATCACTGACTGGCATTTTTCGCATTCTTTCGCGTAAAATATATCTCCAAGTTCGTTGCCGGCCTTATCGTGGTACTTTTCACCCTTCTGGATGACCGCCCCACATAGTTCACATTTATGCTCTTTTCGGGCAGTTCGCACGGTGTCTCTGTAAAAACTCACAGTGTCACCTCCAGATAATTCACAATCACATCTTTGGCCATTTCCCAGCCATAACAAACTTCTGCCAGATAACCTTGCTTGGTCACTTCTTCAATCCACCACTTTTGGTGATCGGACACTTTCCCTTTTTGGGCCTTCATTTCGATGTATAAACCGTGATATTTTCCGCGGGCAACTGGTAAGAAAATATCACTTACGCCAGCCAAAACACCTTCTCGTTTAAATCGTGCTGCTTCTATTTCGCTTCGCTTGCCCCCGTTGGGGATGTGGTGCATTAGTTCCAGTTCTGGATATTTGCCCCGAGAGTATCCGGCCCAGCGGAACAATTCAATCTGTTCAGCGCTTTCAGATGGTGCTTTCATCCCGCAAAACCTCCTTCAAATAAAAATCTGTACACATCAGCACCTCTACATTGGCATAGGCCCCGCTACATCGTCCGCCGTTTTCGGTGTGGTTTTCGGTGTGGTTTTCGCAGTTATGGCAGTTAATCATTGGATATCCTCTTTTATCCGCTTTTCAACGTCATCAGCAACCAATACCTTGTACATATTCGAAACGGCCGTATCAACGGCGTCTTCATAATCACTTGTACAATCAAAATCATCGCGGCTTATCTCAGGCGTATCGATATTTGACGCATCAAGCTCTACGGTACTCGTTTCGGCAAGAATAATATATTTAGACACTTCCACGTTTTCGAATCGTCCATCTGCGCATAAATAGGGACTTTCATACGGCTCACTGCACCAATCGATTAGATCGCATTCGCCGCAGTGGGAATTCATGTCACTTATAAAATTTTTCATTCTTTCACCTCGATCAACGGGCACCAATCCGGCTTTTCGTAAATACTTCCAAGCCTTTTTTTATTAACGCCACAAGTAAATTCAAGCTGGAATGATCCAATCCATGGATTTTTACACGGGCACTTTTCACAACTTACCGGCATTTTTATATCAATCTGTATCATTTGGCACCTCCGTTTCAGTTATGGAATAATCAATATACAGTCCTTGCATAATACCGCCTTTAATCAATAATTCCTTTTCAAACTCACTAAGATTTTCATATGTTTTCGTGTAACTACTTTTTACGCCCATCTTACTTGTCATTGTGATTTTATATATTTTCATCCCTGCACCTCCGACAATTCCGGGTTGTCGTTGATTGATCCGGCAATCTCCCTTCGATAAGCCAGCCAATCTTCACCATAATGGTAACCTTGCGGATTTTCAGCGATACATTCCGGCATAATTCTCCACTGGTCGCGGCAGTATTCTGAATCTGTTAAAACTTTGTGCCAATATGGTTTCCAGCTCATTTCGTTTAATTCCTCGATGGTCAAAGGCTCATTTTTCAAGTCATCCAAGGTTATCCCGGCATCCTCATACATCTTGAGTCGCCCTCTCAGTTCAGCGGCCTGTACCGCTACTGTATATAAAATAGCCAGCTCGCAATCACATTCCATGCAAGCACCTTCCATAAGATCTTCCGGTTCAACCTTGCACCCTTTTTCTTTTGCGCATTTCGAGATATACTCGCAAAGATCAACGTCTTCTTTCCCGTCTGCATATCGCAAAACCGCTTGATTATCTTTGCCGTATGAATAATTCAGCATTGTCTCGGTGTTATTTTTGGGTTCGTCCGTTGTTAATCGTGTTATTTCCATTGGATCTTTCATGATTTATCCTCCAACTTTTCAATCGCAAAAGCTTCTATGGCAGTGCGGGCAACCAGTAACAAGCGTTTTCCCGTCATGGCCGTTTGATATTTTCGGCTCCCAGTGGGTTCCGAGTAGATAATTCTGATAAATGTCTCTACCGCATCGATAACATTTACCGCTTCTCGGTGCAAAATCCGGGTAGCTCTTTTCTTCCCACAATTTAACCTGATCATTTTTGCACTTTTGCAGTTCCTCTGGACTTTTTTTGATTACCTCAATATTCTGTTTTTCCATGTTCTTTCTCCTTTTCCCCATAAACCACAATCTTCGGGCACAGCGGATTTAAATCGTCCGGGTCCAATTTGCAGTGCAGGCCGTCGCTTTTTATTATTTTTTGATCGCATTTTTCGCATTCGTAGTTGGAATCAGTCATTATGTACACCCATAAAATGGAAACATATCTGGTCAACTGGTTTATAATTCATCCAGATCACTTCCTGCTTGTTAGATCCTTGGTATTCTGAATAACCTGGTCTTTTTTCAATTTGCCATCTTTTTAACAAATCGTTGTATAATTCAGAATCATATCCAGATAAAATTATCTTCCCGGGATGATCAATGAGTGCATTGAGTAATTCAACATGATCTTTATCATCCATCTCGTGTTTATATTGCTTCGCCGTTCGGGTTGACAATAAATATGGCGGATCACAATAAATCAAAACATTCTCATATTTGAACCGGTTGATAATTTCCAATGCCGGCCTGTTCTCGATCTGAACTTGTTTAAGTCTGTCTGTAACATCGACGATCCATTGTGGCAGCCGGTACCAGTTTTTTACAGCATAAGCAGACTCTCGGCCTTGCACATCGTTTTTCCAGCCGACCTTGTAACCATTTGTCCGGAATCCATGACCTTGCCAACATCGCACAAGAAAGATCCTGGCTTTTTCAATTTCATCTGTACAATCATCGCCTTCAAAGGCTTGATCATACTCTTGTCTTGAGTATGGGGTCATGGAAATGCTTCTGGCCAGACCCTCCGGGTTATCCCGAATGACCTTGAAAAGATTGAAAACATCACCATCTAAATCATTAATTGTCTCAATGTTAGATGGTTCTTTTTTAAAAAACACTGCTCCGGATCCGAAGAAAGGCTCTACATATGAATGGTGATCCGGAATGTTATCTGTAATCCAATTAGCCAACTTCCACTTACTCCCCGGGTATTTCAACACTGCTTTCATTTCACCTCCAATTCCGGCCACAAATCCACAGCATGGTCGACTTCCATTTCCTCATATGCTTTTTGGCGTTCAGGGGATGTTTCTGGCATATTCGATTTTGCTTTGCCTTGTCCACCATTATTTCGATAACTCCCGCCTTTATCCTGCTCCCGTGCGAGCCAGCTTGTAATAAACCGAAGTATCCCTGATTTTGTTTTCCGCTTTTTCGGGTTACTATCAAGCCAGCCCCTCATGTTGCGAAGCTGCTGCTCAACGTCCACTGCTGGGTAAAGCTCTTTCCATTCGTCTACTCTCATTTGCGTTACTGGATATTTCGTCTTATCATTCAAGGTAAGATCAATAATGACAGGGCTCGAATCAGCAGCTTGTCCGGATGCAGATTTATCTGCTCCGGGCATAAATAACTCTTTATTATCATTATTTGCATTATTATCATTATTGTTTGTATTTTTCGGTGTCACTTCGGTGTCACTTTGTTGTCTTTCTGGTGTCATTTCGGTGTCTTTTTCTGTTTTATTGCGATCTTGATAATTGGCATAATTTAGCACCTTTACGACTGTTTTTTTAGTGTCTTTTTTTAGCTCTATCATTTTGTCGCTCTCCAACATTTTTAAAAAACTATCAACTTTTGTGGTTGACCACCCCCAACGATCAGCCAATTTGCGAATGGAAGTTATTTTTTCGCCTTTATCGACGTCAATTAATTGCGATCCAAGCAAAACTTTTTTCTTTTCATGATTAACCATTAAAAGAATGTCGATCCATGCCCGTGCTTTGTCGTACGGCTTTTCTTCCCATATCCAGTTATCTTGTATACTTCGGTGCAAGCTTATCCATCCTTGCTTTGACAATTAATCACCGCCCCTCTGGCTCAAAATAATGAACCCTTACGGGGCCGTTAAGCCCCGCCCTTCCGCTGGATTATAGAATACTGGTCTTTTATATGTGAAATTTATAAAAGCTTAGAAAGGTATATCGTCACCCAAATCATCCATAAGTTGGAAATCTTCGTCCAGGTCCATTGTCGACATAGGTTCGCTGTTGCTTTGCTGCTGGGTATTGGCGTTATTGCCACCGTCCTTCTTGCTGCTCAAAAACTGGATCTCATCCGCCACAACCTCGGTCACATACCGGCGCTGGCCGTCCTGGGCATCGTAGCTTCTTACTTGCAATCTCCCGGATACGCCGATCTGGCTACCTTTCGATAAATACTGTCCGGCAAATTCTGCCTGCTTTCCCCAGACAACGATTGGGACAAAGTCTGCTTCCTTCTGGCCGTCCTTGTTCTTGAAGCGACGGTCCACGGCCAATGTGAAGCTGGCCACTGATTTAATTCATATGTTGCCTCTGGTTCTTGTTCAGGTCTCACTTCGTCTTCCAGGTATTCCGAATCAATTTCTATCTTTGCACCGCTCTGCATAAGTTTCAGCAAATAGATCTTCAAATCATCGAGATATCGCAACGAACTGATTGAGCAGTCAATCTCTGTCGATAAGGTCCATGGGTAATCCTTAAACTTCGAAATACGAATCTCAAAATTAAGGTTTTCATCTTCATTGCATTCGAAAACAACTTTTGCATACTGAAAACTTGAACTTGACCAGGAAGGACTTTTGTCGTAGTTTACCGTCATTTCGGTATTGACCCACTGATAGGATGGGCCGTCATCGTATTCAACTTCCAATCCGCTTGTGTCAACTTTCTCTGCAACAAACTTCTTGAATTCTTTGAAGATATCAGACAACTTGACGACTTTAGGAAGCTCGTTTTCAGCCATCAGCTCTTTGAAATTGCCAAGAATCTTTTTATTTTCGAGAGAAGTCTCTTTAAGAATCTCCGTCAATACGCAATCTAACTTAATTAAATATTGCGAAAAGTCATAACCTTCCAACTGTTTCACCATAACGTCTTTGATCTTTTTCTCAATGACTTTTGTGATATCGCCGTAACTTCCCAAAAGGTTTTCCAAGGATTTGTTTATGCCCTTTTCAAGGTTTTCAGCCACCAACCGTTCTATCATTCCTGATTCCAGACTATCATCAATAACATTTTTGATTGCATTTTCAATGTTCATCATCTACACCTCATCATAAAAATCATCATCTTCAGGAGCTGGGAGCGGATCTGGCTCGTCTGTCGCCGGAAGACTTTTGTCAACAACTGGTTCAACATCGGGGGGTTGGTCATTATCGACGTATTGATATCCTGTTTCCGTAATTACCGCCATATCTCTTTCGTGCGCCGTTTGCATTTCAATTGACATGATTCCCCACTTTGAAATCAATTGTCTAAGCATTGTCTTGTATGCCATCCCGTCGAAATCCTTATACCAGAAAGACGAGTAAAGCCATAAATCACTATCTTTCACATTCCCGGCTTCATAGTCTTCAAAAGATACTTTGTTGTATCTCGGGTCTCTAGCCTTGACCGGGTCCTTGCTAAAAGCTTGGCTATATTTGTCGGCGTGAGCAATCATTTTAGCTTTACTCCAGTACATTGCTTTTTTAAATCCATTCTCATACTCAAACATAGCGTAATATCCAATTGTCGGGGTGTTTTCTCGGTCTTCTTCGTCTTCTATGAGTTGGACTTCAATTTCTTCTTCAAGGGGGTTAAAACTAATTAATTCACCCTCTTTGATGGACAATACATTGAGTTTTCGATAATACCCTGATCGGATCGCTAGCTGGATATAGCCCTTGTAACCCAATAAAAACTGAGCTGTTACACTGGCGACGTTTCCGTTTTTATCTTTCTTTTTAAATGGAACCATGTAATACTGCCCCAATTGAGGGCTGGGAGATAACTTAAGACTTTCCCCCAGCATCGCAGCCGATAAAATTGATCCTTGGTCACATTCTGCCAATGCCGGATTGGTGCTGACCGCCGATATAATTGAGGTAATAAACCGTTGCCCATCCTTGCCGCCGACGACCTCATTTATTTTTCTTTTCACACCATCCCCGGTCATGAAATTTGAAAATGTATCACTTGTCGGTTTTTTCTGTAAGCTGTTGTTAACTGCCATAATTAAACTCTCCCTACTTTTATTTTATTCTCAACAAAGAATGCTTTTAGTGCTTTTTTCTGTTCTGGCGTGACCGCAACTTTAAAGATCAGAACTTCCAGTTTCTGTTCTGGTTCAGCAATTTGCTGATGAGGATCAGTCGATACCACTGTGGTAAAATCTTCCTGAGCCATAATTGCTACTTGCCCTGGGATTACTTCCTCTGTTTTTGCGTCGACTGCGCTTACTTTCGCCCTTTCCAGTGCTATAATCTTCGCTGCTTCTTGCTGCTTTTTCAATTCCTGCTGCTTTTCATATTCCAGCATTTTTTCAACTTGATCTTCCCACCGTTTCTTCTCGGCCATGGCTTCGGCAATTGAAAATGATTGAAGGTACTTGTCAAGCATCTGCTGTTCGCATTCCATTTCAAGGTCTTTGATCACTTTAATATCGTTTCTTATTGTTTCGATGATTGCATTTATTTCTTTCTTGATTGCAGACAGACGCTCACTCGAATTCAACCACTTCGGAACGTGGATTTTGCCATAAGGAACAAGCGTTTCTAGGTCGCCAATTGTTTCGTCAAAATACAGTTTGATCTCAGCGGCTTTTTCATCCTTGACTGCCTGCTCATACGCCTTGACCTGTTTGTCGATTGCCTGGATTGGTTCGTCGATCATGGCGGTTAGGACTTTTACTTTATCCTCAAATTCGACATACGGTTTATTCCACTCTTTTTTGATCTCTTTTCGCTTTCCATCGATGGTATTTTTCAAAGCATTTAGTTTTGCCCGATCTTCTTTTGCCTCTTTGGTGGCGTCTTCGGTAATAACCATGTTTTGATACTTAACCAAACTGACTTCCAATTCCTGCTTAAGTTGATCAAAGTTAAAAACAACCGCCTGAGGGATTATGTCCCCGACTTCTTTCTCCAGTATAAATTCCATTTATCTCTCCTATATCTCCGGCAATATCAAGGCCGGTTTCACTTTATTCTGTACCTGGTTCCAGAACTTTATTTCTGCCTCCAGAAGGTACTCCATATCCTCTAGAACGTCTTCACGTTCAATAAAATAATGTCTTGTAGTTAATTTCACATCTTCAAATCCATGCTTTATTTGGGCCTTTAACACTGCAAAATCATATCCAGTTGCAAGTAGTTGGTGTAGGCATTGAATATAATAATTATCCGGGACTCCATCTTTCCATTTCCCCCACTGCATCGGATTCATTATCTGGGTGGTCTTGATTTCCAGCACACCCATTTTTTCGCCATTTATCCACCCGTCTAGGGTTGCAAATATGAATGGGTGCTTATCGTTGTGAAACATCTTGAATTCGTCGTATTTCACATCATAGTGAGGAAAATCTAGTATGAAAAGTTCTCTCAGCAATGATTCTGCATCATTCCCATATTTCACGACCGGCTTGTCGGAAATGTCCTCTGGTTCGACTTCGCCGGTCTTCTCTTGCCACAGTTGAATATTTGTCTTCCATGGGTTCATCCCTAAGATTGCGGCGGCGTCTGATGCTCCAATCCCTGATTTTCGCTCTTCTAGCCATTGCTGGCGCTTTGTATTCATACTAAAAGATCTTATCGATCAGTTCCGAAACAACCATTGTATTTAATTCAAACCCCGGGTCATCATCCTGTCGTCGTTGAATTGCATTGATGAACATGTCGAAATACGAGCTATCAACTCCGGTAAGTTGCTCTTTTAAAACTTCGATGTTTTTCAGATCGAGATCATTTAGCTGCATCGCCATTTTGACATATTGCCCGGCATTAATTGACCATCCACGCTTAATGAATTTTCTGGTTCGAATTATAGAGCATAGCGGGTACTTGCTGCCTTGGTATAAAAGTTCCTTTGCTAATATAGATTCTAACGCTTCGATATTTAGGTGCAAATCTCTATCAGAACTCAACCAATAATTTGTACAATGCACAAAATCATAATTTTTGTGAATCTCTGATGGGTCTCCATAAAAGCGAATAACAAGCTGTATTTTCCCCTTCAAGGTAATTGCGTTAGATGTAAAATATATAGCTTTGTACGAATCTTCTTCATTGCTTTCATCAGGTGTAGAATTTTTAACATCTTCGTCCTCACCAACTTCGCCAGATGATGAAATGAAGCACGTAATCCTGCCAAACTCGTCATCCTTTACATCAACTTGATTTTTCCCTTTGTGCGTACTGTTAAATTGATTTGCATAATAATTCGCAACGGCCAAACAAGTTTCTTTATTGGTAAAATAATAGTCATAGTCATTAACTTCTTCTCCGGTCAGTAGGCTTGTTATCGCTCCCCCGGTGATTATTGAGTTTTTATTTACTAATTCTTTAACTACATCATCTTTAATGGACTCAACGAAATTTCTGTGAGTTTTTGCCAAAATTGATTTAATTGCTTTTCTATTCATTTACTTACATCCTTTCATGCTGATTCTCGTTCTTTATATTCATCATAACGGCGATCCGGGTCAGGGCCTGCGTTCTTATCTTCCTCAGCCTGCCATTCCCAGGCATCCACCGAACTCACGCAATGTTCGCATCCTAAAATGTCACCATCGCAAGAATAATAGATGGTTTGGCATTCTACGTCACATAATGGACAAACCGGATAATCGGGCACTGGTGGATCTGGCCCATATAAATTTGCAAAGCTCATTTCATCGTTCCTCCTTAAAAAGTTAATGCTTGATTAATGGCAACCTCGGGGTCTTTGTAATCCCACCGGCCAATTCTAAACTTATGGCCATCCGGCGCTTCTTCAAAAACGATCTTTCTGGCATGTGGTCGTCTACAGATATAAGAATTGTTTTCTTTTTTTATCTCGAATCCCTTATCTTGCATAATCTCTACAACTTTTTCCGTACTGAATGCAAACATGTTACCCTCCTGCTTTTAATTATTAAAAGTCAATAAGACCTGCCCTTCGCAGCTATTTTCAATATCAACCTGGTCTACGGGGAAGGCCTCAAATGTGCAGCTGTCCCAAAGCGTGACGTCCGTTTCCGGGTCACATCGCTTTAGCTCATTGATCAATTCCGATACGTTCATTTCTTAATCCTCCACAAATGTTTTTCGTGCCTGCTCCAAGCATCGAATCTCAGACTGGACGCCTTTCAGCCAGCCCTTCCAAAATCCACCAACCACATACCATCGATCTGTCACTTTCTTAAGCACTGATTCCTGTCCGAGTAGGACGGCTATTCGCAGCTCAACTTCCTTCTGGTCCATGATCTTTTTCCATTAAGCCGCCTCGCTCTGCAACTCCACCATTACCGCTTCCAAGTATTCGATGCAATCCGTTAACTTCTCAATGTCCGCTGTGTCAGTATGTGTGAAAAAGTTGTAATCCGCTTTCTTGCTATGATCAAGTCCGTATCGATACACGTTAATGCTCAACCCGCCAACGCTACCCAAAAAGTGGATCATCACACAGGGCTTTCTTCCCATGGCGAATCGATCTTCGTCCACTCCATTGATTTCGATGCTTAATCGCATGATCTCTTGTACTGCTTCTAATTTGTCCATTGGTTTCTCCCTGTTATTCTTGATTTATGTTGTTTGCTGTGATAAAATTGATGTATACTATTTGTAATACTTCTTGAAAAACTCCTGCTGTAACGGGTGTTTTTCTTTTTTTATGCACTTTTGTCTTCCTTTGCATTTTTCATTACTTCGTCATACGGGATAACGAATGCGGCGATGTTTAGATCTCTCTCAGCCGCTTCTCTAATCTGCTCTTTGGTAAAAAGCCCAAACCTTTCGAGCGTCTTTTTTCTGACCTCCACATCAACCCCGAGCGAATAATCTTTCTCCTTCATAACTTGATGGCCTCCTTTCGTTCATGATCATTCCGCTTTTAAAATGTAGTTTTTTTGTTTTGTGTTGTTTCTTCACGGGTGTTTTTTCAAGCGTGGAAAAGACCAGGCTCAAACTCGACATCGCGCTTTCCATCAACTCTTTTAGAAAAAGCCCGGATACTTCCAGTTCATGATCATCAATCCGATTATCCAAGATCACTTTTCTCATCCTGTTCTCAAGCTCATGAACTTCCTCTGTTTCTGATTGAAATTTAATGAATGCGGTGGGTAGATCTAGCAGCTCTACATTAGAGAAAATCGATCTGAAAATCAGGTTCGTCTCATTTAAGAACAGAATTTTCATGTAATCACTCTGATATAGTTCTGCCATTTTTAGTACCGTTTCTTCCGGTGGTAGGTGTTTCCGAACCTCCAGCGAATAAGATTCATAATTTGACAGCGTATGGACTGACAAACATAACTCACAGGCCGCTTCTTCCTGGGTATATCCTGCACGTTCTCTGAACGTCTTTAACACCCCTTTGCACTTTTCGTTCATGTCATTTTTATCTCCTTTCGCTGTATACTTTTAGTAAGGAAAGTTACCGCAAGCTTTCTGCCGCTTACTCCCCGCTTAACTCTTGGCCGATTCCCCGATCGGCCGACCCCAGCACTTCTTAAAAGATTTTCTCCATTCCTTGGCCGGCTGCCGTTGCAGTAGGCCGGCCTCCCCCAAGCATAACCATGGTCATGGACGTAGGTATGTGGGCAGCTGAACCGCATCAGCAGCTCTTTGTCCGTGACCGCGGTATGCTCTGTGACGAATTCAATGATGGTTTGCATGGGTCACTCCTTATTCAAATATTTCCTCAAGGATTGCCGCAATTTCGCATTCAAAAACTTCAAGTTCGTCTTCGTCAAAAGTATCCGCAAGATCAAATTGCCATCTTAAACGACTAGCTATTCTTGAAGAAATAGCGCCGATGTCATACCCTGCGACATCATAAGTGCGGTCTAGTTTTTGGATACTCCCGTCCGGATATACCGCAAACCCTCTCGCTGTTACAAGTATTTCTGTGCCGGCCTTATAAACGACCGATTTTAACTTTCATTTGGTTCTCCTTTTTGTTCTAAAATATTAAATTCACTTCTAATTAACCTTCCAATGATATTTTCTGGGTCGTCTGCTAATTTTTTGAAGTCAATGTCGTAATGTTTTGCAATATCAATCAAGCGTTTTACAGATTCGATTGCTTCCCATAATATTTTTGTTAAATCGCCGCTTTCTGTTTCGTTAAGTTTTTGAATAGTCATATCTGGGAAAATAACTAGATTTCGAACTACCAAGAGCACTTTAGAATTTACTATATAAACCTCGTCTAAATTTCCTCTGTAGGCGCTTGCGTAGATTCTTTTTGTTTGTATCAATTCAACGATCCTTTTCTTGCAATCGTCGTTCATGCGACTCTCCTTTCTACTCACTCGCAACCAATGCCAGTGCTGGCTTCAATTTATTGACAAAATAGATCTGCCCTTTGCCTGTAATCTTTGGCGTAATGCTCAAGCTTACAAATCCGCTGGAATGGGCTACTGCTGTTTCTTTTATTATGAACAATCCCATTTCCATACTCCGCTGAGTTGGCTTATTGTAATCAGTGCCTTTCCGCTTAATCAGGTATCCGTTTTCTCTCAGCCATGCGTAAAACCGCTTTTCACCAGTATCGACGCCGTTTTGCTTGAGGATCTTGGCCATTTCGCCAACTAAGATGGTGCCGGTGCTTGCCGATACCGAATCAGCGAATATTCCTTTTGGGATAAGCTCTTTGATTTGACGATCCTGGTCTTCAATTACTTTATTAGATTCCAGAACAGCCAGGGCGAGAAGGTACTTCCCCTCTGGGATCGTCGCAGATTTTATGGATTCTTCCATTTTGTTGAAGGCTTCGATAAATTTTAATTTCCAGCCCAATGCTTTAGCGCCAGTGAAGCCCATGGCTAGGAGGGAGAATCCGTCTCGAGTTAGGAGGTATTCTGGATAAGATTTACCCGTCCCAGCCTTATAGCTGGATTCAATGAAATAGTCGTTGGTCAGGGCGGAATTTTCCGCTGTGATATTTCTGATTGATTCGAGCACGTCCTTATGCTGCTTTTCAAATCTTTCCGCAACCACCCGGCTGCTGACCATTAGTTTTCCGTTTTTGTTTTCAATGTTGATTAAATCGTTCATGGTTCTCCTTTCTAAGTTACTCAACTCTAAACATCACTTCATGACCAGTGTTTTCTTTGATAAGTAACTTTTTACATTCATCTACAGTCATGTTGTTGTCCAATGCTGACTGGATCACTTCCACCAGCTTGTTGCCATCAAGATAAGCCCATATTTTTTTCTGTTTCCGTTTCATCGGTTCCTCCTTTCTAGCTTGCTTTTGGTTTTTTAGCTTGATTTTCCGTGGTGGAAAGTTCGTCGCTAAAAAAAACTAATTCAATCGGTTCTCCGAGTTTATCGGCTATTATTTTAGCTTCATCAATCGTGATTCTAATACTGCCACTTTCCTTTTTATAGTAAGCCGCCTCTGTTTTCAAACCCAACGCCGCCGCCATATCCATCGCCGATATTTTTTTGCTCGTTCTAATTTCTCTTAAATTTCTCACTTAATCACCTCGTTTCTTATTTTTCGTATTTTCCATCATGGAATATTTATAAACTCATTATACTTTCCACCATGGATAATGTCAACGCTTTTTTTAAAATATTTTTTCCACATTGGATACATCCGTTGTTTTTCCATATTGGATAGAATATAATGTACAAATCAGGGGGTTTCGCACATGAATAGAATAAAAGAACTAAGAATAAAAAAAGGAATTACACAAGCCGAACTTGCTAAGAAAATCGGTGTACAAGGTGCTGCTATTTCGAAATATGAAAACGAGCAACTTCAAATATCAAACGAGGTTTTGAAGTCATTGGCTTTAATATTTGAGGTATCCATCGATTATATTCTTTGTCTAACCGACGACCCCATCCCTTCCCGTGACGTCAACCAGGATCTTTACGACGAACACGATTACGCAAAAGAACTGGAAGCACTGCTGGACGACGAACCGCTTCGAACAGAATTTCAGGATTACGACGAATGGTCCGAAGAAGAAAAAAGAAATCTTGATTTTATTGAAAGTCTGACATATGTCAAAAAAATCAAATCTACAGGAGGAAAACATGAGTTTTGAGGAGAAGTTGAGAGAGTTTATTGAGCGAGTAAAAAAGACAAAGGACAACATTGCAACGGAAGAAGCCACAAAGACTTCTGTAATAATGCCGTTCTTCCAGATCCTTGGTTATGATGTATTCAACCCGACGGAATTTATACCAGAATACACAGCTGACGTTGGCATTAAAAAAGGCGAAAAAGTGGATTATGCAATCCTTTTAAATGGAGAACTTACCTTACTCATTGAAGCTAAATCGATCAATGAGCAGTTAGAAAAACATGACTCCCAATTGTTCCGCTACTTTGGGACAACGGCGGCAAAATTTGCAATATTAACGAATGGTCTTATTTATCGGTTCTACAGTGACCTGGATGAGCAAAATAAAATGGACAGTTCCCCATTTTTCGAAATTAATTTGCTTGATATCAGCGACAGTGAAATAATTGAACTCAAAAAGTTCTGCAAAGAAAACTTTGACCTGAGCATGATCTTAGATACCGCTTCGGAGCTCAAGTACCTCGGTTTAATCAAGAAAGTCTTGAAAGATGAGTTTT
Source organism: Firmicutes bacterium HGW-Firmicutes-4 (assembly GCA_002841405.1). Classification (GTDB taxonomy): domain Bacteria; phylum Bacillota; class Clostridia; order Eubacteriales; family Eubacteriaceae; genus Acetobacterium. Next base: position 51,107 of record PGZR01000009.1, read on the forward strand.
CAAATCCATCCGATGATTTTATCCGTTTTATTTTAACCCAGGGCGTATACGACGGAATGAAGACTCAAAACACTGTCGATAAATACCGGCCCACTGTGAAGAAATCAATATCCCAGTATATTAATGAGCTGGTCAATGACAAAATTCAGAACGCATTAAAAAGCGATGAATCGTTTGAACCCAAGGCCATTCAACAGTTTGAAGAAGTTGATGAATCCGCTCTAATCGCAAGTGTTTCCAATATCATTACTACGGACGAAGAAATCGAGTGCTTTTTCATTGTAAAGTCGATCCTGCATAATGCTGTTGATTTAAACCGGATCGGGTACAAGGACACGGCTAGCTACTTCTCGATTATTATTGACGGGAAAGTTACTAAGTGGATTTGTCGCATATTCTTGAAAGAGAATACGAAATATATCATTATTCCGAATGGTGATGCCAATGAAAAGATTGTCTTAGATAAACTAGACGATATATATGCCTATACCGACCAGCTAGTCGCGCGCCTAAACAACCTGATCGGTTGATAAATCATCGCGGATTTAATGTATTCGATATTTTACATACGTCAAACTTTCGATGCACTTTAATAAATCATGATGATTTCATCTGAATTTTACACGATCTATCGATTTACAGTTCCATGAGAATAGGTATATACTTTAAGCAAATACCATTAGGAGGAACAAATGAAAAGAAATCTATCACTTATTTTAATGTCGGTCTTGGTTGTGGCTCTTATTGCTGGATGCAGCGCCAGTGGTGGCGGGACCACTGCGGCTGAAACAAAACCGAAAGTTGATGTAACGAAAATGTCTGCCGAGGAAATTGTTAAGACCTTCCAAGATGCTGGGTTCCCCATTGAGAATGTTCAAGTTTTAACGGCCGAAACCGATAAGGGAGAATTGCTGGGCCGCCCCAATCAGTATACAAGCAAGGCGATATTTGAAGATGCTCGGTCTAACAGTCCGGCAGCCGGATCGGCTACAGAAGGAACGGCTGGCGGATCGATTGAAGTATTCAAAAATTCCGAAGATGCTCAAGCGAGGTATGATTATATCCAACCAATAACTGAAAATGCAATGTTTTCCCAGTACCTATACTTATATGAGAATGTATTCCTGAGAATCGACGGAGCGCTAACGCCTGATCAAGCCGCTCAATATGAAACGGCATTTAAATCACTGCAAAATGGCGATCTTCCAGAACAATTTTCTGAAACTGCAAAGTAATATTTAACATCTGCTAATAATAACCATATTTTACCCGGGGAGATCCTTCTCCCCGCCTTCCCCCTTAATCTTCTTCACAATTTTTTACTCTAAATTATTCACTGCTACCTCTGATTTTCTGCTACAATAAAAGAACACACGTTCTATTTTTCATTGCATTGATAAACGGAGGTTAAACATTGTATAAAATGACACAGAAACATGTAATAAAAACACTAAACAAATATCCTATTTTGACACTGCCGGTCCCAATTCACGCCATAGAAGAAATCATTACCGATAAAGGTTACTCCCTAATAAATTGCTCGGAGATCAATAGGCCATGCATTTTTAGAAAAGAGCTTATTTTGCCACGTTTTGAAACAATCTCAGATCAAAGATTTGCCTTGGCGCATGAGCTTGGCCATATTGTTTCCCACGGACGACAAAAGACCGCAATCGATACCCCTGGAAAGCACGAAGCCTCAGC
>PGZR01000139.1 GCA_002841405.1 Firmicutes bacterium HGW-Firmicutes-4
TGATTATCTTTTTACCGAAAATTATCAATTGGTTTTTTTAACCAGAGAAAGAATGTGAATGATGAACGAAAACTTTAAATCCGGATTTATCAGCATCGTCGGCCGCCCCAATGTGGGAAAATCGACTCTGCTTAATAATATTATGGGGGAGAAACTGGTGATCACCTCAGCCAAACCCCAAACCACCCGAAATGCCATCCGCTGTATTTATACCGATGAGCAGGCGCAAATGGTCTTTATCGATACTCCGGGGATGCATCGCCCCAAAAACCGGTTAGGCGACTACATGCAAAAAGCCGCTGAAAACACCGTGTCGGATGTGGATGTTGTCTTATATCTAGTCGAACCGGAAACAAAAATTGGACCGGGGGACCAGTATATTCTGGAAAAACTTAAGGCCAGCAAGACCCCGGTTATTCTCGTCATCAATAAAATCGATCTGCTACCCAAGGAAGAGGTTTTAATCACCATTGCGGCCTATCAGAAATATGATTTCCTGAAAGCGATCATTCCCATTTCCGCCATTTCGGGGGATGGGGTCAAAGAACTGCTGGACCTGATTACCGATCTGCTCAGTCCGGGACCGATGTTTTTCCCCGCTGATATGATCATTGATCAGTCGGAACGCTGGATCGTTTCGGAACTGATCCGGGAAAAACTCCTGAACCTTTTAAATGATGAGGTTCCCCATGGTATTGCGGTCGAAGTAACCGCCATGAAACCGCGTAAAGGCAAGGATATCATTGACATCGAAGCCACTATTTTTTGTGAGCGCAAAACCCATAAGGGCATTCTGATCGGCAAGGGTGGCTCCATGCTGACCAAGATCGGCACCCAGGCCCGGAAAGATATCGAGTTTTTCCTCAAATCGCAGATTAATCTGCAGTTATGGGTGAAGGTCCGCTCCGATTGGCGGGATAAGAATTTTGATCTGAAAGATTTAGGCTATTTTGAATAGATCCTCTGGTTGGGAGAGCTATGGCACTGATTAAAACAAAGGGCCTGGTCATCAAAGAACAGCCCTATAAGGAACAGGATAAAATTCTGACCATCTTTACCGAAGACGAAGGCAAGATTCAATGCATGGCCCGGGGCGTCCGCCGCCAGAAAAGTGGCCTGCTGGCCAGCACCCAGATCTTTGCCTACAGTGAATTTGTTTATTATCCCGGTAAAAACTTTGGCATCATCAATCAGTCCAATTTAATTGAGGCCTTTTATCCGTTGCGGAACGATTTAACCAAAATGGCATTGGCTTCGTATTTACTGGATCTGATGTATAATGCCTACGAATTCTTCCAGAAAAGCCCGGAAATTTTAAAACTGCTGCTTCACGTATTATTTTATATGTCTGGCGGAAAAGCTAAAAACGACCTGGTGTTAGTGGGCGCCTTTCAGATGAAACTGGTCAGTTATTTAGGCTATCGCCCGGTTCTGGATAAATGCATGATTTGTCAGAATGATCAGGATGTAAGCCTCTTTAGCATTGAGAACAATGGCATCATCTGCAGCGGCTGCCGGGAACAAACCGAGGGCTATCTCTATAAGCTGAACCCCGCCATGCTAGAATTGCTCCGGGATTTTTTAAGACAGCCGATCAAACAACTTAAGGATCGGGAGGTCAATCCGGCTGAGGCGCTAAAAATCAATGATCTGCTGGATCACTATATCGGCTATTGCATCGGTAAATCTTCCAAAGCTTACGCCTTTTACAAAACGATGCTCAATCCGCTGGGTTAATTGGGTTGAGTCGTTAAAATAATAAATTGAATAAAAATAGAAGGAGACTATTATGGGAAACTACAAAATGGCACATACGATGATTCGGGTCCTGGACTTGGAAAGGTCCCTGGCGTTTTACAAAGAAGCCTTGGGATTTGAGGAAGTGAAGCGGCGGGACGAACCGACCTACGAATTTACGCTGGTGTTTTTAGGTGACGGCCATCCTAACGGCCATCAGTTGGAACTAACCTATAACTATGGCCAGGTGGTCCCTTATGATTTGGGAACGGCCTACGGTCATTTAGCGGTACTTGTTGACGATCTCGAAGCCTCCTGGGCCGCCCATGAAGCTAAGGGCTATCAACCCACCCAGCCAAAGGGGCTCAGCGGCGATGGCAAACCCCGTTATTATTTCATCACCGATCCCGACGGTTATAAAATTGAAATTATCCGGAATTAGACCAATCACATAAGGTTTAGTATTAAAAAAGAGAGGAATTCCTCTCTTTTTTTGAATAAAAAATGACGTTCAGACAATTGTGGTTAGTCGTAAGATGATGGCGAGTCCTTATAACAGAGGCTTTGAAACGCGAATATTTGATCTCATCAGGGGTAAGAAATAATTGACATAATTAATTACAAAAAACGAGTACATTTTAAAAAATGGAGTTGCCATTGGAAACTAAACGAATAAAACTGGCGATCTTATCAATCGCTTCGCTGTTAATGATATCAATGACAGCATCAGCTATTTTAGCCGATATTGAGCTACATTTTCCTGATGTTGAAGAATCTGTTATTCAGATGGTTTTAACCCTGCCAGCGCTATTAGGGCTGATTTTTGCTTTTGCCGCTGGCCCCTTGTCGATGTGGATTTCAAAAAAAAGCCTCGTCATTTTCAGTCTCGCCAATGGCTTACTAGGTGGATTGGTTGCTTTGATCCTGGGGCCGCTGGCGATTGGTTTTTTATTACTTTCAAGCGTATTAATTGGTGTTGCTCAGGGAATCAACGCAACAATGACAATGGCCTTAATTACCGACTATTTTAGCGGTGAAGAAAGCGGTGCAATGATGGGACTCCAGTCGGCGTTTCTTAACGGCGGCAGCATGGTTTTGTTGTTCACCTCGGGACTACTGGCAAATCTCAAATGGAATCATGCTTATCTGGTCTATCTGGTTTTTTTACCGGTTCTTTTGATCGTGATCAGAAACCTCCCTCGTGATCGCCCGGTCCGGGCAAATCGCTCTAAAATTTCCGATGATTCCGCAAAACTGAATGTCAGTGTCTATTTTATTGCCGTTTTTATCTTTCTATTTGGCTGTTTCTTTTTCGTTTTCCAGACAAATATCGCCTTGCTGGTCGTCAGTAATGGCTATGGTGACGCGACTCTCAGTGGGATGATTAATACAACATTATCGGCTTCAGGGATGATTGTCGGCCTGCAATATGGGAACCTGAAACGGCAGTTAAAAACGCTGGCGATTCCGATTGGAATTGTCGCCGTAGGAGTGGGGATGGGACTCATTTACGTCCCGGGAACACTGATAAGTATTTTTTTAGCTGCTATCATGGTCGGGTTTGGGATCGGGATTGTGATGCCAAACGGTATTTTTATTGCGGCCAACGCTGTTAAAAATGGGATGCAATCGACCGCCATCGCACTCGTAACGGCCGCTGTCAATCTAGGGATGTTTGCTTCACCGCTACTTTTTAATATGGTATCCGGCCCGACCGCCGAGGAAATCCTGAGCATCAAATTTATCATATCGTCCGTCGGCTTATTGGTATTGGCGGTATTGTTTGTGATTGGTAAACAATTCATTTTAAAAAACAACGTCAGTAAGCAAAAATACACTTAGCAGATTCTTTGTAGAGTTTTCAAACACGAGGAGAATGTTTATGAAAATTGAAATCAGCAAAAAGAAAAACCTGCTATTTTACAGAATTATTTTCATCGTTTTTATTTTTATGCTCTGTTTTTCAATGGCTGAAACTATTGATATTGCGAGAAAATTTAATCCTCAGGCACAGAAGACAGATTAGGGAATCAGTATTTAGCTGCTACTGTTAGTCTGAGGATAGATGATCCTTCGAGCAAACGTTGATAATATGTTTCAGTGCATTTCTTATACTTTTTGAACAGTTTGAGTGGCGGGTTTCAGGGCACATCCATCACAATTTTTACACTGAGAACAATACTCTTCAAGAATATTTCTTAATGCAGCCAAACTGCTTGTATGTGATCGAGCGAGAGGCAATTTTAGCCTTTTCGCCTCAAATGTCGCGCAATTTACCATTTTATGAGAAACGGTACCTGTGAATAATACAATTAAATCTGGAACTCCAATTTTCTTTTTCATGGCGCCCTGCATTTGCGTGAATACTTTTGCCCGGCAGTGATACTCTTTACATAGGTCTTTATATTGATAAATCATTCGATCATTTCCACCAATGATAACAATGCTCATAGATAACCTCCCTTTAGTACGATAGTTAGACAACTCTAACTTGACCAGAATTTAACATAGCCTCCTTTGTATGTCAATTACTTAATTTTTTATTAAGGAATTATTTCTGACCGAACAAATGATGTCGAAATGATTATTAATAAATTTAATATAATAAATTTCAATGCCATACTTATGATTATCCTAAAGTTTATCCCAGATAGTTCGGATGTTGTAAGTTAAGCACATGAGAAATGGCTGCAGCATTAGATTATTATAATACAATATATAACTTATAATAGAAAGGTAAAATTAATGCAATAAATGATCTTTAAATGATATTGCAAACCAGGAAACATTAAAGATGATAATCGGTTTCAAATTTATCAGAAATTTACTTGGTTTGATATTCTAAACGAAAAATTACTTGTAATTTTTGTCAAATATAAAAATATTCAAATAAAATCTTGACATATGTAAGATAATGCCTTATCATGGTGCCAATAGAATATTTAGCATACTTATCGAAAGGTAAGGACGCAAAGCTATAGGGTCTAAGTAATTTTTTATATGACAGCCAGTTGCAAAACTTCATCATCACAAGATGAGATTAGTGCAACGTGTCAGAGCGTTGTTTTTTTATTCTATAATTATTCTCTGGTTGGAAAATTTAATATTCGGCAAACTTACCGAAAGGTGAGGACGCAAAGCTATAGGGTCTAAATAAGTATTTATATGACAGCCAGTTGCAGAAGATAGGTGTATTTAGTTCGCCTTTAATGCAACGCGGAAGACGTTGCTTTTTTAATACCAAAAATTGCGGAGGTGTGCTAATGAATCAATTTACAACAACAGTCCTGATTATATTAATCGGTGCAGTCGTTGGGGTGTTGATGGAAAAATCGACTTCATACTTGATCAAGCGGCGAGTTAACACACTGAGGTACCATCAATTTTCAGGAAGCCTTTCTAAAACCATATTTTGGGCGATGATGAATGCCACCATCTGGCTGATCCTGGTTAAGCTTAACGGCCTGGACGCCAGAACCCTGGAAGTCATGTTGCTCTTGTCCATCGGTATGATTCTTTCAGTGATTGACATCAGCATTAAAAAAATTCCCAATGAGCTGGTATTAATGACCCTCATCATTGGTGGGGCCTTTGCCATAACCGGGCAACCGCTCACCAGTATCGGGACGAACATTTTTGGTTTAGTAATTGGTTTTATTATTTTCTTCTTACCGGCAATGCTGGGAAAGGGCGCTGGTTGGGGAGATGTAAAATATGCAGCAGCTGTTGGTTTTTGTCTGGGTGGGTATGGAATTTTATCAGCTATTTTGATTATGACATTATTTCTGATGATTTTCGCAGCTTATCTGATCATCAGAGGCAAAGGGAATCTAAAGTCAAAGGTAGCCTTGGGGCCGTTTATGGCATCTGGTTTTGCAGCGGTTTTATTGTTAAATCTTTTAAATACAAATTATCAACTATTTGAATGGGGGATGTTATTTTAAAAGCAGAAATTTCAATAATAAGGCATGAATCAGTGATTCAAAAGGAGTAAAAAAAATGATAAAGGCATTCACACGGATGATACAAGATGAGGACGGGCAAGGCCTGATTGAATACGGATTGATTATCACAGGGATCGCACTTGCTGCGATTGCCGCCATCTGGTTATTGGGACCGCAAATCGGTCAGATGTTTACCGATATTGGCACCCAGTTAGCACTTTAAAATCGAAGGATTCAAAAAAATAAAATTAAATTAAGAAGGAGAAATGAAATGAAAAACTTATTTACAAAGATGATCAGAGAAGAAGAAGGACAGGGCCTGGTCGAGTATGGATTAATCA
>PGZR01000140.1 GCA_002841405.1 Firmicutes bacterium HGW-Firmicutes-4
CGCCGAACACAGTGAGGCAGTGACTCAATTGGCTGCCGGACAAGCCACCATTGCGATGATTCCGGAACCGTTTGTGACCACCATCACCTCTAAAAAAGCGAATATCAAAGTAGCCGTGGACATGTCAAAAGCCTGGGAAGAAGCCAGCAATGGTTCCCAATTGCAGATGACAGCAGTCGTTGTCAATAAAGACTGGGCTGAAGCTAATCCGAAGGTGCTTGAACAATTCATGGAAGCCTACGAAGCATCCATCAATGCTGTAAATGACAATCCCGCCGAGGGTGCCAAAAATATTGTCGCAGCCGGGATTATGACTGATGCAACGCTGGCAGAAAAAGCGATACCAAATTGTAATATCGTCTTTATTCCGGTTAAAGATGCTCAGGAATCTCTGAATGAATACTATACCATCTTAGCTGGATTTGAACCCAAAGCGGTTGGAGGAAAAGTTCCAGGTGAAGATTTCTACGTTCTTGGAAAATAAGCAGGACAAACCATTAAAAAAATTAATTGGAAAAATGGGAGTAGCCCTTTTCTGGGTGCTCCTTTGGGCCCTGGCAGCCCGGTGGGTCGACAGCCCGCTGGTGCTGCCATCGCCGCTTAAAACCCTGGAAGGTGTGATCGTCCTTGCTGGGGATTTTGAGTTTTTTGTGAGTATTGGGGTCACCTTACTCCGGGTTTTTGGGGGCGTTTTTATTTCGGTGCTGTTGGGTCTGGTGCTGGGCCTGGCTGGTGGACTAAACAAGCCTTTTTATGAGATCATGAATCCCTTCGTCAGTACCATCAAATCGTTGCCAGTCGTTTCGGTGATTATCCTGATTAATCTGTGGATTGCCTCCGGTCTGGTGCCCCTGGTGGTTACCTTTCTGATCTGCTTTCCGGTGACCTGGACAAATGTGGTACAAGGGGTGAGAGCTACCGACAAAAAACTGCTGGAGATGGCCAAGATTTATAATGTCGAACAGACCAGGATTATCCGGGATATTTATGTACCTTCAATAAAACCCTATGCGGTTTCGGCATTGATGAATGCCATCGGTCTGGGATGGAAGGTCACGGTTACCGCGGAGGTGCTGGCCAATGCGCTGCCATCGATTGGAATGAATCTCTATTATTCAAAAATATATCTGGAAACCGATTTGCTTTTTTCCTGGACCCTGGTGATTGTGATCTGCAGTCTTGTTATCGAAAAAATTACCCTTCATGTCATTGGAAATAGTCGAAAGGGGGATGGCCAATGTCCATTATCATAACAGATCTCAGTAAGATATATGGTGAAGAGACCATTTTTGAAGATTTTAATCTGGTCTTTGAAAAGCATAAAATAACCGGAATTCTGGGACCATCCGGAGCCGGTAAAACCACCCTCCTAAATCTCTGCAGCGGCTTGGATCAGCCGGATTGCGGAACCATCGAAGGAATTAATTTCCAGTCGATCTCCTACATCTTTCAGGAGCCGCGATTGTTGCCCTGGCGGACCGTGCGGGAAAATCTCCGTTTTGTCCTTAATCAAAATGCGATTAAAAAGCCAGGCCCTCATGAGGCCGATATCGACGCCATGCTGGAATTGGTGGGATTGACATCGGTAGGGGACTATTATCCTCAGGAACTCAGCGGCGGGATGCGCCAGCGGGTTTCGATTGCCCGGGCGTTCCTCTACCCTTCTGAACTGCTACTGATGGATGAACCCTTCAGCAGTCTGGATTGCTCGCTGAAAAACCGCTTAATTGAAGATTTTTCGAAGATTTGGGAGCAGGACAAACGGACGGTTATTTTTGTCAGCCATAATGAAGATGAAGTCAGACGTTTAGCCGATGTGATCTTAACCTTTTCGGACAAACCGATTCGGATTCTAAAAAAAGAATATTTAGGTGATAATTCTAAAAAATTGTAAAGGCTTACCTGATGAAATACTTATTTTCTTATGTTAGACTAGAGATAAGCGTCGGAATGAAAAACTAAAGAATAAGAAATGGGGTAAACCATGGATATAAAACTAATTGCATTGGATATGGACGGGACCACCCTTCAAAAGGATTATATGTCAATTTCAGAAAAAACCCGGATTGTGCTGGAAAATGCTATAGCTAAAGGAATCCATGTCGTCCCTTCGACAGGACGTATTCTGGGACAATTGCCGGAATCGGTCATGAGTATTCCGGGAATAAACTATGCGGTCACTTCGAATGGTGCTGCAGTGACAAATTTAAACAGCGGCGAAGTAATCAGCAGTAATTATCTCGGTGCAGGAAGTGTGAAGAAGATCATCTCGGCATTGACCCGTCGTAATCTGTTTTGTGAAGTTTACCACAAAGGTCAGTCCTACGGCGAATGGCGTTACTTTGAAATGATTGGCGAAAAGAGTGGTCTATCAAAGGATCTCATTGCTTTTATCCAGAGTAAAGCGAAAGAAGTTGATAATATCTTGGATTTTACCAAGGCAAACGCATCAGAAATTGAAAAAATCAATATCCCCTTACTCAGTGTGAATAATCATCGGGTTCTTTGGCAGAAATTCTCTCAGATTCACGGAGTAACATTAACAAAAGCCATTGCCAACAATATCGAGGTTAATCATCGCTCCGCGAATAAGGGGGCCGGATTAAAACAGCTTTGCCGGATTTTGAATCTGGAACCTGGAAATGTTATGGCAATTGGCGACAGTGATAATGATCTGCGAATGTTAGAGTTCGCTGGCCTCAGTGTTGCCATGGGCAATGCTCCTGAAGAAATTAAAGCCGTCGCCAATCATGTCACCTTGCCTTTTGATGAAGACGGCGTCGCCCATGCGATAGAGAAATATGTTCTGGCATAGTAAAGGATATAGATTAACAAAATTAAGGAGATTATTATGAACAAGAAAGCAATCATTGCCGATAAGGCACCGGCAGCAGTGGGTCCTTATTCCCATGCCTATTTAGTTGGGGATACCTTGTATACATCAGGTCAGCTGGGCCTGATACCGGAAACTGGTGAATTGGCCGAAGGTGTGGCAGAACAGGCTAAAAGAGGTCTGGAAAATTTAAATGCGGTTCTGGAAGCAGCCGGGTTCAGCCGCAAAGATATCGTTAAAACCTCAGTATTTCTTGCAAATATGGCAGACTTTGCAGCAGTTAATGATATCTATGCTGAATTTTTCGAAGGTCAGACCGAGTATCCCGCCCGTTCCTGTGTGCAGGTTGCTGCTTTGCCTAAGGCGGCACTTTTCGAAATTGAAGCCATCGCCGTTAAATAGAATATTTAATAGCAGAAAAATATAATAGTGACGTTTAAAGCGCCCATGGTCATGCCTTTCTGGTAAATGACCATGGGTATCTTCTTGATTAATTAAAAAATATGAAACAAAAGCGAGGGAAATTTTGAATAAAAAACTGCAGAACTATATAACGCTGGTGGATTTTTTAGCAGAATTTATGGGTGAAAACACCGAAGTGGTGCTCCATGATATGACCGACTGGCATCATTCGGTGGTAGCCATTCGTAATGGACATATCAGTGGTCGAAAGGTTGGTGATCCAATCACCGAAACGAATTTGAGAATTCTCCGAAGTGAAGTCCATAAAAAAGTGCCCTATATGAACAACGATCCCAAAAAATTCAAAAAAAAGGAGTCGATCAAGTCGGCATCCTGGTTTATCAAGGACGATAACGATGTATTGATTGGGATGATCTGTATCAATTCGGATTGTCATGATTTAATTGCTGCCCGAGAACTTTTGGATAAAATGATTCGACCGCCGCTGGTTGAAACGGCGATTAAAGAAAAAGGTCCGGATAAAATAAATATTGATGTGAAAGAACTGGTGGATAATAATCTGAACCATATCTCTCAGGATTTGTCAAAAAAAATACTGCTGTTATCCAAAGATGAAAAAGTCGAATTGGTGGGGAAATTGGATGAGATGGGAACATTTTCGGTTAAAGGAACCGTCTGGTATCTGGCCAAGTGTATGGGAGTATCAGTACCGACCCTTTATCGCTATATTTCATTAACTAAAAAATAATCGTGAAAAGTAGCGCTTTTGACAAAAAATATAATTGGGTAACGGATATATATATCTAGCCTAAACGTTAAAATGATTAAAGTTAACCTTAACCAGAATAAAAATAAAATTTATTTTTATTTAATCGTTTACTTTTTGTTTAAAAGATGTTATATTGATGTTAATAATTCTCATTTTCACAATAATTTCCAGGAAAGACCTCAGGCTATGCTTGAGGTCTTTCCCTTTTTTGGGTGCGTCTGGTATGCTGATAAAAATCAGAAAATTGAGTCTTAAGTAAATCTTGTTTCAATTCATCGCCTGGTGAGAGAATTTACAAATCTTAAAAAATAGCATATAATATTGAATAGCAGAAAAAGAGTGAATAAATGCATAAATACGATAGAAATAGAGGTGCAATATGACGAGTCAGTTAAATAAAGATAACCTGCCTGAACATATAGCCATAATCATGGACGGAAACGGCCGTTGGGCGAAAGCAAAAAATCGTCCTCGCTTATTTGGCCATAATGCCGGCATGAAGACATTGAAAAAAATTGTACGGGCGTCCTCAGATGCCGGAATAAAAATAATTACGATGTATGCTTTTTCCACTGAAAACTGGAAAAGGAGTCCCGAAGAAGTCGATGGACTGATGAATATTGCCGTTGAATATTTCCATAAAGAAGTTGGGGAATTACATGAAAACAATGTCAAAATTAATGTGATTGGAAATTTGAATGGGCTCGGCAAAAAAGTCCGAGAAGCAGCCATAAAAGCTATGGATACCACGACAGACAACACCGGACTGGTGCTGAATATCGCTCTCAACTACGGGGGCAGAGACGAAATTCTTCATGCAGTCAAGGTACTCATTGCCCAGGGGATTGCCCCGGAAGCGATGACGGAACAGCACATCAGCGATCATCTCTATACCAAAGGTCAGCCGGATCCTGATCTGCTGATTCGAACCGGTGGAGAAAGTCGACTCAGTAACTTTATGCTGTGGCAGATGGCCTATTCAGAATTTATGTTTACCGACATTTATTGGCCAGACTTTGAAGTTGAAGTCTATTATAAAATGATCGAAAATTATCAGAACAGGAATCGGCGCTATGGATCGGCCGAGTAGCAGTTTGGAGAGCCGCCGGGCAGAACGATCATTAGCGGTGAGCCGCCGGGCTGAGAAGAGTTCCATGAAAACCCGAATCTGGACCGGGGTGATTGGGCTGCCACTGCTGATTCTGATAATGTATCTCGGAGGATTTATCCTGGTCATTGGGGTTTCCATTCTGGCTTTTGTCGGGACAATGGAATATACCCGAGCGATTAATAAAATGATACGCCCTAAAATTAATGTAGTTCTGATGATTGCTCTGGCGATCATGGTGATGGTTACCATTAAATTGGATTATTACTTTCTGATGCCAGTTTTACTGCTGACCTTCATCATTATCTTCTGTTATGAAATCTTATCAGGAAATGTGGGGATTCAGCGTGGTAGCGCCACCCTGATGGGGTTGATCTATGTGCCGATTATGTTTGGTCACCTGTTCCTTTTTGAAACAGTCAATAAAGGGGCCTATTATATGTGGCTGATTTTTGTAATTGCCTTCACAACCGATACGGCTGCATATTTCATTGGAAAATCGATTGGCAATCGAAAGATTGCCCCGCTGATCAGTCCCAAAAAAACCATTGCCGGTTCGGTTGGCGGGGTGGTCGTTGCGGCATTATGCACGATCCTTTACGGAACCATTCTCAGTTCCTATTTCAGTTTTGTTTTACCCTGGTATTTATACCTGGTTGTTGGCGTTTTTGGAAGCATTGCCGGACAATGCGGGGATTTGACAGCATCGATGATTAAGCGAAAAGCCAAAATAAAAGATTTTGGCACCATCCTCCCTGGTCATGGCGGGATTTTGGATCGCTTTGACAGTATCCTCTTTATCATTCCTTTAATTTATATTTTTGCCAAATTAACCATTGGCATCGCGTAGGTGAAA
>PGZR01000141.1 GCA_002841405.1 Firmicutes bacterium HGW-Firmicutes-4
TGCACGGATTCATTAGACGGCAGTAACGTTAAGAGTCGTTTGATACGAAAGCTTTTTATATTGAAGCCATCTGGCGACTGACGCGACGCAGGCGCAGCATCGCGGAGCCGAAGTGTCGCATGAGCGAGTATAACGGCAGTGATTTTAATAGCAAAGCAATGGTTAAATTGAAAACGTACATTCTCCTGAATGATTAACGATACAAAAAAGAGAATGCCAAGAATATGTAATATCCTCGACATTCTCTTTTTTTAGCGGCTCTGGTGAAAAATAACCCGGCGCTTGTCCAGGGCAAAGTACAGTACGGAACCAAGGACCATGACGGAGATCACTTCGCCAATCCCCACGGTTGCCATCATGACTGGGATTGGTAAGGGGACACCATAACTGAATTTTAAAATAAACGGCACGACGATCATATTGGCAATGACTGGCGGGACGGTGACCAGTAATGGATACTTGTGGTTGCGTAGCTGATAACTGAGGACCGCTGCAATAAGCGTTGCCAGGCTGCCAAAGACAATATCAATCACGGTGCAGCCGGTTAATAAATTGCTAAGTAAACAGCCGAGGAAAAGGCCAGGTATGGCGGCCGGGGTAAAGGCCGGTAGGATACAGAGCATTTCGGATAGGCGAATTTGAATTTCGCCGCTGGCCAAACCCAATGAACTGGACACAAAAGTTAGAACTACATACATGGCGGCAATGACCGCCGCCTGGGTAACAAAGAGAACACTAATTTTTTGCATAAAAAAAACTCCTTTAGTTTTGTTTTACGTGTGGAAGGTCACGAACACACGAAGAATAGCTGAGATAGATCTCATTATTTACCACTATAACGGATATCTGGAGAAAAAGCAAGAGAAAATGTCCGAATAACGGACATTTTCAAATAGTGAAGGACAGTTTCATTTAATTACCAGACTTTTCTTATAGGTTTCATAGTCCTGGTAAACTTGTTCAGAATAAGCCAAACACCAGTCTAACACAGCATGATCAAAACCATCGTCGGTACCTAAATAGCCGTTGATCCAGTTGGCAAAAGGGCTTTGAACATGAGCACGAGCCAGGGATACCCCGCAATTCATGACGTATTGTTTAAAGGTCTCAAAATCCAATTCTGACAGATCAACCGTTCCTTTCATATCACGAAACTGACGGACGTAAAAATCCATTCCTTCGGCGGCTGAAAAATATCCGAGAAAGGGATCCGAAGCCGCCTGAAGAATCTGCTGATGACTGACGACCCGATAACCGTTGCCCAAGCCGTGGGTCATGGTATCAGGGGTCGTGAAATTATTTTGATTGTAATGGGTAATAACCGATTCATTTGCCTGTTTGATCTGTAAAACAAGATGACTTTCATCTTCACAGGTCAATACCAGAAGGTAACAACGGGTTCCGATACTGCCAACTCCCACTACCCGCCGGGCAATGTCCGTTAAGACATGCTGGGATAAAAGCATTTCAATATCGGGACGAACGGTTTTCAAATACTGTCTGAAATATAATTCCACTTCGTCGATTAGTTTGGCATCTAAATGGGTGGTAATCGGCGGACTCTCGATGAAGATCCGGCGACCAAACTGATCAGTTTCAGTCATTTTCGAGATGACCTGACTAGAGGTTCTTTTTTTGGCCTTTTTGATAATTTTTTCAAACTCTTCCCGGGAGGCATCGGAAAAATTTATCAGAAAAAGTTCTTCATCACCAAGGATGAAATAACGTTCGAGGGAGGTCATATCCGACATCAAGTCAAGACCTTTACGGTAGAATGATGCGGCTTGAAGCGCCGCTTCCCTAATCTTTTTCGCATCAAAACCTAAATCATGAGCACAGAGAATAATACTGGTGATCAGGCGCTTCAAATCCCATTCCCAGGGTCCAGGGGCAGCTTCGTCAAAGTCATTGAGATCAAAAATTAATCGCCGTTCGGGAGAAGCGTAGAATCCGAAATTGCCGATATGGGCATCACCACAAATGGTTACATGAATACCAGATTGGGCCTGATGGGATAAATCATGAGCCATTAACAAAGCCGTCCCCCGGAAAAAAGCAAAGGGCGATGCTGTCATTTTTTCATGGCGAAGGGGAATCAGTTCAGGGATGCGAAAGTAGTTCTGACTCTCAATCATGGCAACGGGGTCACGATCAACTGGATGAAAAATAGCTTGGGCTGAAAAAGGGATTTTTTCCCGAATGGCCCGACCGCTGTTGCGATTCATTTTCGCTGTCGGAATCTGCTGATTCCTGGTTAAACCGACGATCATTCATTAACCTCCTGGGTTTAGGTTTATAATTGGGAAGAGAAAGGTAAGCATCGTTTAAGGTTAGTAACTGGCCATTTCGGCCATGTATTTTATGCTTTTATTTTAGCATGGTTGATAGAAATTTCATAGTAGAATCCGCATAGTGATCGTAGTTTCAACAAAAAACGTCTGAACCGAAGTCCAGACGTTTCAGAAATAGGTGCAGATCGGGTAATGAAGGGGACTAATTCAGAGACTATAAAATAACCTGATGGTTGTCACCAGTCATAGAACAGAAATCAGCAACGCCGTTTTCGATAGCAAAGATTTCAAAGAGGCCGTCGCCAACTGCGTACATTCCGGCCAAGCCAGGCATTGCTTCCAGGGCCTTTGCCTGGGATTCGGGGGTTGTACAGAAAACGGCATTACCTTGCAGACGCACCCATTTGCCATCTTTTGTAGCAGAAATCTCGACAGCGGGATTTGCTTTCATTTGAGCATAGCTGGGTTTTTTGTTATTGGTGCAAAGACAGAGTTTCCCGTCATAATTCATCACAAATCCATAAGGACGAACCTTAGGCTGGTTGCCATCTACGGTTGCTAAAAAGAAAACACCACAGTCATTTAAAAATTCAATTACTTCGTTCATCTTTACCTCCTGATAAACATTGATTTATTTTGTTTAATTTAGTATGATTATAACAATGCCAGAATAAAAAACAAGTAGGCAGAAAATTATGACTTAGAAACAAATTTCTGAGTGTGGAGAGAAAAATGAAAGACAACCATTGTATAAACGGCGAAATATGTCCGGTTAATCAGGCGGAATCCGATCAGGACAATCATTGTGTGAAACCGGAGTGTACCATTAAGCAGGCACTTAAAATGATTGATGGTAAATGGAAACTCCCAATTATCTGTACATTGGGCGGGCAAACCATGCGGTTTAATGAACTAAAAAGAAAAATTGCCGGGATTACTAGTATGATGCTGACAAGTTCTTTAAAAGAACTGGAGGAATGTGGCATTGTTTATCGGGAATCTTATCATGAGGTACCCCCAAAGGTGGAGTATTCATTAACCGATGAAGGACTCAGTAAATGGATAACCAGGAAAAATTTATAGCACTAGAAAAACTCATTGGGAACACACCCTTGCTTAAGATCAATTTTTTATATCAAGGGCAGCCCCGGTGTATATACGCAAAGGCAGAACATTATAATCTTACCGGTAGTATAAAAGATCGAGTGGCCTTGCATATCCTTAAAAAAGCCTATGAAAAGGGTGAGATCCACGAAGGCGAAACAATTATCGAAGCTACCAGCGGTAATACCGGGATTGCCTTTACGGCCGTTGGCACCTGCCTGGGTCATCCGGTAGTGATCTATATGCCGGATTGGATGAGCGACGAACGAAAAAACCTGATCCGCAGTTATGGCGGAGAAGTTCGGCTGGTGTCCAAAGAAGAAGGTGGTTTTTTAGGGAGCATTGCCCAATGTGGCGCTCTGGCTGCTGAGGGTAATGCCTTTCTGCCCTGCCAGTTTTCCAATGAAGAAAATACTCAGGCCCAGTATCAGCGCACGGCTCCGGAAATCGATATCCAATTGGCGGCTTTTGGCGTAACTGCCCAGGCTCTGGTTGCTGGGGTTGGTACGGGGGGAACAGTCATGGGGTTAGGCCGGTATTTTAAAGAAAAGAATCCCGAGATTAAAGTCCATCCCATGGAACCAGCCAGTTCACCGACCATGTCCACCGGTTATAAGGTCGGCAGTCACCGAATCCAGGGAATCTCAGATGAATTTGTTCCCGACCTGATAAAATTGGGAGAATTAGATGATATCATCCCAGTAGATGATGGAGATGCCATCATTATGGCCCAGAAGCTGTCCAAGGAATTGGGTCTGGGGGTCGGGATTTCATCTGGCGCCAACTTTATTGCCGCCATCATTGCCCAGGATCTCTTGGAAGATCCCAATGCAGTGGTGGTTACCGTCTTTGCCGACGATAATAAAAAATATTTAAGCACAGATTATGTTAAGGAAGAAAAGGTAAAATCAGAATTCTTATCAAAAAATGTCGAGTTGCTGGATTTTGAGGTCAGAAAATAGGCTGTGGTAAAAACGGAACAAAGAAAGTAGATGAGGAAAAAAATGGAATCTGAATATATTGATGTTACAATTGAAAAAACGAAGAAGATCGCTTTAATTGCGCACGACGGAAAAAAAGTCGAATTATTGGATTGGGCTAGTCGGAACAAAGAAGTATTACAAAGGCATTTTTTGTGCGGTACCGGAACTACCGGGAGCCTTATTCAAGAGCGAACCGGATTGCCGGTACAGATTTTTAAAAGCGGGCCACTAGGCGGGGATCAGCAAATCGGGGCCCGGATTGTCGATGGCAAAATTGATATGCTGATTTTTATCTGGGATCCCATGGAAGCACAGCCCCACGACCCCGATATTAAGGCCTTGCTTAGGATTGCCACGGTTTATGATATCCCGGTGGCCAATAATCTGGCGACGGCGGATTTTATCATTCACTCCCGTTTTATGAATGAAGAATATGTGCATCCGATTGAGAATTACGCCGAACAAATGAAAAGCAGATTGAAAAATATATTAGAATAGAAAGAGAGAATAATGACGTTAAATTATAAGCCCCAGGGCGTTTGTGTTCGCAACATTCAATTTGATCTAACCGATGATGTAGTCAGAAATCTGGTCTTTGAAGGCGGCTGTGATGGGAATTTAAAAGCGCTGGTTAAGCTGCTTGAGGGAAAAACGACAGGCGAAATCACAGCGATGTTTAAAGGTCAGACCTGCGGGAAAAAGCCCACCTCCTGCATGGATCAGTTGGCTAATGCTCTGGATGAAGCCCGAAAGGAAAAGCAATGAACGGACAAAAAAGAAGCGACGTTAAGATTGGAGCATTAGTAGAGATTATCTTAAAGGCGGATCAGCGCAGCGGCAAGCTGACCCAGGGCCGGGTTGGCAAACTACTCACGAAAAGCCCAACTCATCCCCACGGTATCAAGGTGATGCTCACTGACGGACAGGTGGGCCGGGTGGCCAAAATAGTTGAAGATCCCAAATAGTCAAAATAACAAAAAAAGCGTGCCATCGGTGAAGAGGCACGCTTTTTTTAAGGTTGGACGGGAATCAGTTTTTCACTGAAGCTTTTAACAAAACCATCGAATCGATCAGGTCCTAACAGGAGAATCCGGTTGGGGGTTTCCACCAGGATGGCTGTATTGCCGTTGGCAAAGACCGCTGCTTCGGTGCCGTTCTGGAGCAGGAAGATACCTTCCCGGTAAGCACGGGTTTCGGTGCCGACCACCTTAGACACGATGGCATACTCGCTTTGATCGAGGCTGACCATCTTAGCCGAGAGGATATCGGCCTCGGGATAGGTCTCAAAGGTGAAGCCGGTCGGCAGCCGTAGCGATAATTCGTCATCTTTGACGGTAATCCCGGCTACTAGGGGAACCACCACAAAGATACCCAGGATTAATATCAGGACAAGACCCCCGACGACCATTTCCTTAGTTGCATTGCGGCGTAGCTCTGGGTCGTCCGGGTAGGTTTTGAAGGTATAGATGGCTTTCCAGAGAAGCAGTGCAAGGACGGCTAAAAGTGCAAAAAAAAGCGGATTAATAGTGTGTAAAATAGAAACAAAATAAGTCATGTGTTGATCAACCACGGTTTTGCCCAGGGGGAAACCGTTACCCTTCGTTAAATTAATTTTGTCTTTTCATAGTGCGAAAGTTCCAGACTGAGTTCAGAGGGAACTTTCTTTTTGATCAATCCAATCTGGACACTGAAATAATAGTAATTATAGTATTCAATCATCGAAAAAGCATAAAGGATCAGGCCGAAAATATTCATCGTCATAAAAAAGGCCTCGGGCTTTAAAATCACCAGATAGATTAAGTATAGCGGATAGAGGGCAAATAAAGCCAGATCCAACTTTTTCAGCACCGAAAAAACTGGCATCACCCAGTCCATCGGGTTGCGGGGGGTGTCCAGCAGCTGGTAACGATAATACCAATATCCGGCGCTTTGGAGGATAATAAAAATCAGTACCCCACCGGGAATCAGCAGGCGCAGATCCAGAGGCTGACCGGTGGAGTCGGTGAGCAAATACATCAGCATGCCGCAGACCAGGGCGGTGATCAGTTCGCTCATATACAAACGATTCAGTTCTTTTTTGGTTTTCTCGGTCATTTATAACTCCTTGTCAATTTTGGGCGGTACGGGAAGTTCGACTACTCTTTTTTTACTGTGCTGAATAAAGGTGTCCAGACGTTTGCGGTTAAAGTAAAGAACAGCAATCAGGACAGCATAAATGGTTACTGCAATAATAAACTGGGTGGGGCTGTCATCCATAATTCCGGCACCGATCATGGTGTTGATAAAAACACTGGGGGTTCGCGCTAACATGACGATCAGGATAAAGGTTTTTACTGGCATGGGCGAAAGACCGGCGATAAAACAGAGCATGTCGTCGGGAAAAAGCGGAAAGAGAAAAATCAGAAAAAGAACGGTGTTGAGTTTTGATTCTTTAATTTGATCGTATTTTTCAAGCAGTTCCGAACTGACAAACCGGATGACGAAAGGTCGGCCAAATCGTTTCGACAAAAGAAAAACGATGACAGAGCCGGCCAGGGTACCAGTAGCACTGATTAGAAAACCACCAATGGTCCCAAACAGGGCGCCACCAACCAGACCCACGGTTCCTCCGGGGATGGGGGCAATGATGATCTGGAGCAGCTGCAATAAAAAAAATACCAGCGGGGTCCAGATGCCAAATTGTAAAAGAAAGCTCTGCAAGGTGTCAAGTGTTGAGAAAATTTCCATTTCTTACCTCGATATCTTTTAATCATTTTAGCATAAAACCTGCAGATCTACACCATCTTTTGGGGATCTGCCGGAAGTAAAATGTTTATTTAAGAAATCGTCGCATCACAAATGGCAATAATAAGTAGTATTAGCATCTAATATTTCTCAGTCTCAAAAGCGGCCCAGGGGATCGCTACGGATGCACCGTTAGTGATGATGTCGTCGACGTGCATCAGCAGCGGAAAGTCTTTGAGTTTAACCATGCCCCGTTCGGCCAGCCGCCGGACGCAGCGGGCGGTGCGGGTGGCGATGACGATGGATTCCAGGGTCACGCCTTCCAGTTCAGCGATGGCTTTTTCAAAAGATAAGCCCTGGCCCAACAGGGTGCCGATTTTTCGGGTGCGCCCGCCAAAAATGGTGACGTAAAGATCGCCGGCGCCATAGATAATATTTTCATCACCGCCGCCGACAATGGTCAGCAACTGTTTCATTTCTTTGACGCTCTGTCCGAAGAGGGCGGCCTGAGAATTATAATGTTCTTTACCGGTACTGTCGGGACCAAGAGCCAGGCCGACCGCCAGGGAAACCCCCAGGGCATAGGCGTTTTTCAGAGCGACTGCACATTCGACGCCGACCACGTCGGTGGACAGACTGATATGATAATAGTCGGTGGAAAACAGTTTTTTAAAGCGCCGCAGAATTTCCATGTCCTCACCGCAAAAAGCTACGGCCGAGTGATCCTTGTCGGCCAGTTCATAGCTGGTGCAGGGGCCGCCGATGGCATTAATGGAGAGCTTTTTTCCTGCTGGCAGTTTACTGATAAAGTAATCAGGGTAGGTAATCATCGATCCGTCTTCTTGATCGATCATGCCTTTGGTGACTGACAGCACCGGAACCGAGTCGGGGATCAGCGGCAGGATCTTGTCACAGAACCAGTCCACCCCAAAGCTGCTGACGCCACACAGCACAGCATTGGTGCCATCGAGCGCCAGCTCGACATCTTCAAGCTGATAATACTTGATCCCCTCTTTGGGCAGCTGGCGTTTCAAGGTTGGATGAAAGCCGGTTAATTCAGCGGAATTAATAATGTCCCGATCCAGGTGTGTTCCCACCAGGCGGACTTCATGGCCGTTTTCTGTGGCCGGAAAGGTCAGGGCCGAAGCCATTTGGCCGGCCCCCACAAAGGTTATTATACTCATGATAAGTCTCCTTTTCTCGTTTTTTACAAGTGATTTAATAATCAGGTTTTATTCAGACCGACGGCATCCCGGGACGCGGAGAGGGCCTCGTAAAAGACTGCTTCGTTTCGCATAAAGGCGCTCAGATAGAGGATATCGATGATGGTCAGCTGGACAATTCGGGAGGCCATCGCTTCGGAATGGTATTTTTTGTCGTTGGTGGAGCTGGATAAAAAGATATCCGCCTGTTGCGCCAGGGTTGAATTTTCAAAACTGGACAGGGCGATGATCTTGGCCTGGTTCTTTTTGGCGATGGCGACGGTACTTAACACTTCCAGGCTTTCACCGGTATGGGAAACGGCAAACAAGACATCGTCGGTGCTGGCATGGGAGGCAATAATATTCATAAAATGGGGGTCCGGATAACTACAGACATTGAGACCGATTTTACCGAACTTATGCATGGCATCCATGGCAATGGAGGCCGAGGCGCCGACGCCGAAAAACAGCACCCGTTTAGCTGCCAGCAGGATGTTCAGGGCGGCTTCAATGATCTCGTCCTTTAGGGAATGTTCCAGATCATTGATGGCAGTGATGGTGTGGCCGATAACTTTTTTCTTGATGGTATTGATGTCATCATCCCCGAGAATTTCCTCAATAATGCTTTCTGAGGGGGTATCTGAAAACTCCTTGGCCAGGTTAATGCGAAAAATCTGATAGGAACTGTAATTCAGCTTTTTTAACAGCCGCATCACCGTGGTTTCGCTGGTATGACATTTTTTCGCCAGCTCGGTAATAGACAGCAGCGATACCGTATCGGGATGGTCTAAGATGTAATTGGCAATCACCTTTTGGGTGCTTGAGAACAAGTTGTACTTGGTGCGTATTTCAGTTAGC
>PGZR01000142.1 GCA_002841405.1 Firmicutes bacterium HGW-Firmicutes-4
ATTAACATGGGTACCCGTCGTGACATGCAGGAGAGTGTCCTGCGAGCTTACGAAAAGGCCATAGAAGAGGATAATCAAGTAACCAATGAAGAAGAAGCAGCAGTTGAACTAGAAGTAGATTACGAAGAAGAATAAAAAACTAAAAAAGTTAAGAGAAAAAGGGAAAACGCTTCCCTTTTTTTGTTGTTTATGATTATAAAAATAGCGGAGATGAAAATGAACCATTCAAAAACCATCATATTGGCAGCCGGAGAAGGGTCCCGGATGCGGTCCCAAAAATCCAAGGTACTCCATCAGGTGTGTGGAGAGAATATTCTGGATTATGTAATTGCGGTCAGTAAAGCGTCGGGAATTTCGGAGATCGGAGTTGTTGTCGGGTTTCAGGCTGAACAGGTCAAAGAAAGCCTGTCATCACAGATTGAGACTTATTTCCAGCCAGAACAGCTGGGCACCGGACACGCAGTCCTGCAGGCACTGCCTTTTTTTGAGGCGCTCCAGGGCAACCTGATTGTACTGGTCGGTGATGCCCCGCTGATCCGAGCGGAAACCCTGACCGGTCTGATTGCAGCCCACGAAGCTGGCGGTTATGCCGCAACGGTTTTAACAGCGGAATTTGAAGAGCCCACTGGTTATGGCCGAATGATCAAAAACGGCGGCGGTGAGCTGCTTAAAATTGTGGAAGAGAAGGATGCCACCCCAGCCGAAAAACAGATCAAAGAAATTAATTCCGGAATGTATTGTTTTGATGCTCAGACCCTTATCCTGGCGCTTACGCAATTAAAAACAGATAATGTTCAGGGTGAGTATTATCTCACCGATGTCATCGAGATCCTACGAAAAATGGGGAAAACCGCCGGCACCTATATGACCCCGGATCCGGAAGACATCCAGGCCATCAATTCCCGGGTCCAGCTGGCTGAAGCAGAAGCGGTAATGCGAAAACGGATTAACCACAAACTGATGGATGCTGGGGTGACCATCATCGATCCGGCCACGACCTATATTGGAACTCATGTTCGAGTTGGTCAAGATACGGTCCTCTATCCCGGGGTAATCCTGGAAGGCGCGACTGAAATCGGAAAAGATTGTGTCATTGCGGCAAATAGCCGGTTAGTTGATACAAAAATTGGGAATAACGTTACTATCCAGAGTTCCACAATTCTGGAGAGCAGCGTCGACGATTACACCAATGTCGGACCCTATGCTTATATCCGCCCAGGTAGCCAGATCGGCAAGCATTGCAAGGTTGGCGATTTTGTGGAAGTAAAGAATTCCACCATGGGTGACGGCGCCAAAGCATCTCACCTGACCTATATCGGCGATGGTGACGTTGGCGAAAATGTCAATCTGGGCTGCGGCACGGTTTTTGTCAATTACGATGGTAAGAAAAAATACCGGACGATAGTCGAAAAAAATGCCTTTGTCGGGTGCAACACCAATCTGATTGCCCCGGTAACGGTTAAAGAAGGGGCCTACATTGCCGCTGGCTCGACGATAACTGACGACGTCCCGGAAGACAGTCTCGCGATTGCCAGGGCCAGACAGGTCAACAAGGTCGGTTATTTAAAAAAGTAACACATCACATCATTAACAAAAAATAGAAAATAGAGAAGATTAAGAAGAGGTATAAAAAGCATGGATGGAAAGTATAGTGGAATTAAGATTATTGCTGGGAACTCAAATATTGCATTGGCACAGGAAATTGCCGAATATTTAGAAGTCCAGCTGTGTAACGCTGAGGTGGTCTCTTTTAGTGATGGGGAAATCGGCGTGAATGTCTTTGAATCAGTTCGTGGCGCAGATGTTTTTGTTATTCAGTCCACCGGAACCCCGGTGAATGAAAATTTAATGGAATTATTGATTCTCATTGATTCCATGAAACGCGCTTCAGCCGGACGAATTAATGCTGTGATCCCTTATTATGGCTATGCCAGACAGGATCGTAAGGCTAAATCCCGGGATCCCATCACCGCCAAACTGGTGGCAAATTTGTTAACCACTGCCGGTGCCGACCGGGTTATCACCATGGATCTCCACTCCAACCAGATTCAGGGTTTCTTTGATATTCCTCTGGATCACTTATCAGGCAGCGCCCTGATTACGGAATACTATAAAGATAAAAAACTGGAAAACATGGTCGTCGTTTCTCCAGATGTGGGTAGCGTCAAGCGTTCGCGAAAGCTGGCTAGAAGTCTGAATTGTCCCTTTGCGATCATCGATAAGGAACGTCCCCGCCCCAATGAAACCGCAGTCATGAATGTTATTGGGGATGTCAAAGGGAAAAACTGTATCATGATCGACGATATGATTGATACAGCCGGAACCATTACCTCCGGGGCCAACGCCCTGATTGAGCTTGGTGCCAATTCGGTGTTTGCCGCCTGTAGCCATGGGGTATTTTCTGGGCCAGCCATCCAGCGAATTCAGGATTCTGCCATCGAGGAACTGGTGACTCTAAATACCCTGTGTATTCCCAAGGAAAAACAAATCGACAAGATAAAAATTCTTTCCACCGGAACCCTTTTCGGCCGGGCCATTGACTATGTCCATTTTGGACGATCCCTGAGCAAGCTTTTTGTGGGAAGATACGTATAGGATAGCCGATGCATCTGATTGTTGGATTGGGAAACATTGGCAAAGAATACGATGGAACCCGGCATAATATCGGCTTTGAAACCTTGGATTATCTCAGCGCTAAAAAGGGAATCATAATCACCAAGAAAGAACAACACAGTGTAACCGGCGTCTATCGTGAAGATGGACGAAAAATTATGCTGGCCAAGCCCACCACCTACATGAATAACAGCGGCCTGTGTGTGGCCGGGCTGATGAATTTTTATGATATCCCCTTGGAGAACCTACTGGTGATCTATGATGACATCGATCTGGCCACCGGGGACGTACGGATTCGCCAGCGGGGCAGTGCCGGGACCCATAACGGCATGCGGTCGATTATTCAGCATTTGGGAAATTCTGAATTTTCCCGCATCCGGATTGGTATCGGCCGACCCCGGCTGGGTTCGGAACTGGTGCACTATGTCCTGGGGCGTTTTCCCAAAAGTGAATTCCCGGCGATGGAAAATGCCGTGATGGAAGCCGCAAAAGGGGTGGACATTTTTGTCAAAGACGGCGTTGATCTGGCGATGAACCGGATTAATGTCAGAAAAAAAGCGGAAGAAAAAAAGACCCCAGATACAAACGAACAGTAAGATGGCCCGGGTTTAAAACCCGGGCTATCCGTGTTTTAAATGAAAGAAGAGATCATGGAATTACTTTATCAAAACCTTTTAAAGGTCGAATCGATCCAAACCATCTTGAATAACCTGGCTCCAGGAGAAATCATCAATCTCTCCAATGTCAACAACAGCTTTAAAGAAGTGCTTACCGGGCTGATCTTCGGGCAGCAGAAAAAGCGGATTCTTTATGTTGCGACAACCGATTATCAGGCCCAGAAAACGGCCCAAAATCTACAGAAAATCCTTGGAGATCAGGTGCTTTACTGTCCGGCTGAACCGATTCATGACTATTTCGCAGATGTGCACAGCCAGGAAATCAATCACCAGCGGTTGGTCGTCTTTGAACAACTGTTGTCAAATCAGCCCTTTGTGGTCGTAATGGGAGCGGAAACCCTATTAAAGAAACAAATGCCCAGAGAAAAATTTCAGGGCCTTGGTTTTACCTTGGCGGTTGATGACTGCTGGGATCCGATCGTCTTGACCAATCGACTTTTCGAACTGGGTTATGAACCGGTCTCCCAGGTCGAAGCGCGAGGGCAGTATGCCCATCGTGGTGGGATTATCGATGTTTATTCGACCACTGGTCAGGAAGCCTATCGGATCGAATTTTTTGGCGATACCATCGAATCGCTGCGAACCTTTGATCCTCAAACGCAGCTGTCGACCGATTCAGTGGAGCAGGTGATCATTCTGCCTGGTCGGGAAATTATTCTGGATCAAGACGAACGGGCCAAAGCCCTGAAACAAATCACCAAAAATTATGGCGAGATACCGGGTTATCAGGCGCTGATTGAACGGATCAGCGAAGATCCGGGGGGCCATGATGAGACCCTGTTTGCTTTTATCAAGTCTGAAGGAATGCTCATCGATTATTTGGGTGATGCTCTGGTTATCTGGGATGAACCGCCCCGGATCAAAGAAGCCCAGACCGTTTTTATCACTAAGCTGCACAGTGATTTTCAGACCCTGATGGAGGAGCAGCTGATGTTTCCCGAAGAAAAAAACAAATTTTATTCCTTTTCAAGAATTGAAAAAACGCTGGAGAGCCAAACCCAGTTAAGGCTGCACTTATTCACCTCCCGGGCTAAAAAAGGGCTCAACCTGGATTTAGGGGTCAAGGAAAACGATTCGTTTTTAGGCCAGATCCCGCTATTTATTGAATATGTCCAAAAGCAGCTGGAACAAGATGCCATCATTCATTTGCGGGCCCGGGATGAAGTGGGGCTGGAAAAACTGAAAAGCTTTTTAACCGATGCCGATATTCATCGCTTTACCAATGAGGCGTTACCGGGAGTTCAGTTGGTCACTGGCGAAATCAGCGGCGGCTTTGAACTGGCCACTGACAAGCTGATTTGTATCAATCAAAGCGAAATCATCAAAGAATCCAGCCGGGGAAAGAAACGCCGCCGCCAGAAAGGCCGAAAAATCGATTCCTTCACCCAATTAAATCAGGGCGATTTTGTGGTCCACGATACCCATGGGATTGGGGTCTACCGGGGTATTGAACAATTGAAAATCGATGAGACCATTAAAGATTTGCTGGTTATCGAATATGCCAATGACGCCAAGTTTTACTGTCCGGTGGATCAGATGGATGCCATCCAGGTTTATGTGGGAACCGGTGAGAAAAAACCGAAGATCAACCAGTTGGGTACCAATGACTGGAGCAAGTCCAAGTCCCGGGTCAAAGCCGCGGTTGAAGAAATGGCCGATGAACTAATTGCTCTATATGCCAAAAGACAGAATTTAAAGGGCTATGCTTTTGGTCCGGATTCCAGTTGGCAGCAGGAGTTTGAGGACTCTTTCCCCCATGAGGAAACCAACGACCAGCTCCAGGCCGTAGACGAGATTAAAGAAGATATGGAATCGGCCCGACCGATGGATCGACTGCTCTGCGGCGATGTTGGGTATGGCAAAACCGAGGTCGCCCTTCGGGCTATCTTTAAAGCGGTGATGGAGGGCAAACAGGTGGCTTTTCTGGTGCCTACCACCATTTTAGCCCAACAGCATTATCAGACCGCCCTGGACCGGTTCAAAAAATATCCGATCAGTATCGGCCTGCTCAGTCGCTTTCGGTCTAAAACCGACCAGGATAAAACCTTAAAGGAACTGGCCGCCGGTCAGGTCGATCTGATCATCGGCACCCATCGGCTGTTATCAAAAGACGTCATCTTCAAAGATCTGGGCTTGCTGGTAGTGGATGAGGAACAACGGTTCGGGGTCGGGCACAAGGAACGGATCAAACAGCTCAAAGAAAATGTCGATGTGTTGACGCTCAGTGCTACCCCGATTCCCCGGACCCTGCACATGTCGATGATCGGGGTCCGCGATATGAGCGTTATCGACGAGCCCCCGGCTGGCCGCCGGCCAGTGCTGACCTATGTCATGGAGTATAACGAAGCCATCGTCAAAGATGCGATTCAACGGGAACTGGCCAGACAGGGTCAGGTTTATTTTGTTCACAACCGGATCCACGATATTTTTGAAGTATCCCGAAAAATTCAGAAGTTGGTTCCCGAAGCCCGGATTGTGGTGGCTCATGGCCGGATGACCGGTCAGGAGCTGGAAGACATCATGGTCGATTTTTTAGAGCGGGAGTATGATGTCCTGGTAACCACCACCATCATCGAGTCCGGCCTGGATATTAAAAATGCCAATACTCTGATTATCGACAACGGCGATTATATGGGTCTTTCGCAATTGTATCAACTCCGGGGACGGGTGGGGCGATCCGATGTTCAAGGCTACACCTATGTGACCCATCGGCCCAAGGTGCTCTCGGAAATTTCCCAGAAACGTTTAAAGGCCATCAAAGACTTTACCGCCTTTGGTTCGGGTTTCAAAATTGCCCTCCGGGACCTGGAAATAAGAGGGGCCGGGAATATTCTGGGCGCGGCCCAGTCGGGTAATCTGGCCACCATCGGTTATGAACTTTATTGTCGAATTCTGGATCAGGCCATCCATGAACGGCTCGGTAAAGATATTGATTTCGCGGCCAGCGAGCTGATGATCAATCTCAATGTCAGTAGTTATATTCCCGAAAATTATATCTCGGATGAAGAACTTAAATACGATATTTATAAAAAGCTGTCCTATGTTAAATCAAGAGACGATTACGACGAGCTGGAGGATGAGCTGTTGGATCGCTTTGGGGAAATCCCGGATGGGGTCTATAATTTGATGGCTTTGGCGATGATTAAACACCTGGGCCGATCGCTGGGAATAACGGAAATTCGGGAACGGGGAAACAGTGTTTTATTCACCTTTGACAATACCAGAGAAATTCCAATTCCCAATCCAGAATTGATGAAGGAACTATTTAACATCTACAATATTAAGTTCAATGCCGGAAAAGGGGATCAGATCCGCTGGCGGATCGTTTTAAAGCACGACCAGGATCAAGCTTACTTGAAAGCCTTAGGTGAATTTCTGGGACGATTGGTTTCATCAAAGAATTAAGGTAAAGTCCAGTTGTCGTATGTTAAACTAGGCAAGGTTTAATTTATATGATATTAATAAAGAAGAGGAGAACGACAAAAATGAAGAAATCTCGTATCATGGCTTTAATGCTGACAGGTGTTATCTGTGTCAGTCTTTTTGCCGGAGGTTGTAGTTTGGTGAAGGTAAATCCTGAACAGGATAAGAAGGTGGAGATCGCAGTTATTGACGGAACCCCTTTGTTAAAAGAGGATTTTAACAATTATATGGCATATTATCAGATGTATTTTGATGCCAGCGGCATGACATTTCCCACCGATAAAGAGCTCGCAGAGCTAAAAAAAGATATTTTGAACGATCTGGTTCGGGTTGAAACCCTCACCGCCAAAGCTAAAAAAGATGGGGTTACGGTGGATGAAACTGGGATCGCCGCTAATGCGACCAGCATGATGGAATCACTGAAAACAACCCTGGGCGAAGAAAAGTATGCAGCCGTTTTAGAAACCTATAACACAGATTCGGCATCTTTTGAAGCATTTTTGAATAAATTTCTGTTGGATTACAGCTATGCCAACACCATGGAAACAAACTATAACAATACTTTAAAAGCTGATCCCAGCAAAGAATTAGATACGGTTGTCGGAACTATTGGTAAAGAAGAGGTTAAAAAGGATGTTTATAATTATCGCCTGGCCAATGAAGAGTTACTAACCTATTATCAAACTCAACAAGCACTGGGAACCGATGATGAAACTATGAAAGCTACCAATGAAACCATCTTCAATACCATTGCTGAGCAAAAAGCGCTGGCCCAATATGCTGAAGAAAAGAAACTGACTGCTGATCAGACAAATATCGACAGTTATGTGACCACTCAGGAAGCATTTATCAATTATCTGTTACCAGGTGATGAGGCATTGCAACAGTTTTTGGATACTAAATTCTTAACTATTGCAGCTTTTAAAGAATTTATGAAACAAGACGCCACCGCCTCGGCCATTTCTAAAGCGGTTCAAGCCGATCTGGAAAGTACGATAAAAGTTACCGACGGCGAGATCAAGAAATATTACGATGAGAATAAAGCCTCCTACGATAACAGCACTGTTTCGGCGAAACATATTTTAGCCACCGAACAGGCATTGGCAGATCAGGTTTACGCTGAAGCCAAGAATGCCAAAACAGTAGCAGAATTCGATGCGATTATGGCGAAATATCAAACCACTGATGGTATTCAGGAAGCCGCCGATCTGGGCGCCTTCACCAAGTCTACCATGGTTACTGAATTTTCAGACGCCGCCTTCGGAATGGAAGTAAATACGGTCAGCGAACCGGTTAAAACCGACTATGGTTACCACGTTATTTATCTTTATGACAAAAAAGCTGGGGAAACACCAAGTCTGGAAGATAAAAAAGAAGAAATTACCGAAACCTTAAAAAGTGAAAAAGTCACCGCCGAATTTGACAAGCTCAAAACTAAACTGTTGAGCAAATTCAAAGTTAAAATCAACGATATCGTAACGCCGGCGGCTGCTTATCTGGAAGAGCTGAAAACAGAATTGAACGTTAAAGTTTACGAAAACAAAATCTAAATACAATTCAAACATCACCACAAAAAGCACTGAGTTTCAGTGCTTTTTGGTTGTGTATGGATAGTTGATGAGATATAATAAAAAACAATCTGCAAAGCACCGTCGGGGATTTGCGTAATTGCACAAAAGAGGTTTATCTATGTCTGAGCGAACATCAAACTACTTAAAAGGTGCCAGTATTCTGGTCGCAGCAGGGATCCTGTCCCGGTTGTTGGGCCTCTTTTTTAAGATTCCCCTGTACCAGATGGTGGGCAGCTATGGAAATGGGATCTATGGAAATGTTACCAGCATCTACAACCTACTGCTAATGGTGTCCACCGTGGGTTTTCCAGTGGCCATCTCAAAAATGGTATCTGAAAGCATTGCCAAAAATGAATATGCCACCGCCCATCGGGTTTTCAAACTCTCAATAATCATCCTTGCGGTTTTGGGCACCTTATCCAGTCTATTTTTATTCTTCGGGGCGGAATGGATCATTGAAACGGCAAACTGGACGGCGGAAAGTTATCCAGCCCTGGTGGCCATTGCCCTGGCGCCCTTGTTTATTTCTTTTGTATCGGCCTTTCGGGGCTTTTTTCAAGGTTTTCAGATCATGACACCCACCGCAGTTTCCCAGATTCTGGAACAGATTGTCCGGGTTTTTCTGGGCGTTGTGCTATGTTGGGCTTTTGTCGGTCAATTTGGCATCGGTCTGGGCGTTGGTGGAGCAGTTTTTGGCGCCACCGCCGGCGGTATAACTTTGCTACCAAAAACAAAAAATTACTGAAAACAAGAACCAGCAAACGGCAACGCTCCAACCGGGCGCTGCTGAAAAGACTGGTGATTATCTCCATTCCGGTCACCTTGACATCAGCACTGGTAGCGATGTTTTCCACCGTTGACTCGTTTATTTACGTATCGCGGTTGGGGGTGGCGGGCATCGATGAGATCACCGCCACGATGATGTTTGGCGATTTTACCAATGCGGAGATACTGATCACGATTCCACTGATTATCAGCGGCAATCTGGCAGTGGCAATGATTCCGGCGATTTCCGAATCATTTGCGATGCGGGACCGGAAAGCCATGAATGAAAAAATCGTGCTGGCCATTCGGGTCATCCTGCTGGTGGCTTTTCCGTCTTGTATCGGTTTATCGGTGCTGTCCTATGGCATCTTCGACCTGCTCTTTCCGGGATCGCCGTACGGCGGATTTATTTTATGCACCTTTTCCTATGCAACGATTTTTATGATGCTTTCGAACACCTTTCAGAGCATCCTCCAATCCATCGACCGGTTTCGCATTCCACTGATCAATCTGGGGGTGGCGATCATTATTCGCTTTATTACCGGTTGGATATTTTTGTCGATTCCCTTTTTTAATATTCAGGGGATCGTCATCAGCAGTATGATTACCTTTATTTATCTGACCGTGGCCAATTACGCATCGGTTAAGCGCTATACCCACATCAAGGTGGATTTTATCCATACCGCCCTGAAACCGTTGGTTGCTGCCGTCGTGATGGGAATTGCCGTTTTTTTTGCTTACAAGGGGATCGCCGCCCTGCTGGGTGGATTTATCGGGATTATCATGGCGGTAGTCATTGGCATCTTTATTTACTCCTTTGTGCTGGTATTAATCAAAGGCATAACGGCAGACGAAATAAGAGTACTGCCGGGAAGCCGAACCTTATTAAGCTTTTTTCGCCGGCTTGAGCGACTTGTACCTGGTCGCAAAAAACGTCGGATTGGACATCAGTAATCGATTCAGAAAGGAAATAAAAGCATGCACCAAATAGACATTGTCGGTTTGGGACCGGGAAGTCCAGGTCAGATCACGCTGGAAACATTAGCATTATTAAAAGATGCGAGTCCCAACTTTTTTAGAACCAAGATCCATCCAGTGATGGATTTTATTGAGAATGAAGCCATCAGTTATCAAAGTTTTGACTGCTATTATGAGCATGAAGGCTCTTTTGAAGCTGTTTATGACCAAATCGTCACAAAGCTTATCGAAACCGCTATAACAACGGAAAAGATAGTCTATGCGGTTCCCGGAAACCCTTTGTTTGGCGAAAAAACGGTTGAAAAACTGATTGCTGCGGCAAAAGCGGCCGGCATCAGCTACCGGATTTATCCGGGAGTGAGCTTCGTTGACGTGACCCTGAACAGCCTGGAAGAAGATCCCATTAATGGACTTAAAATTATGGACGCTTTTGACTGCGTCAAGAATCCTCCGGATCCTCGGATCGGGGCGTTGATTACCCAAGTTTACGATCAGCATATGGCTTCAGAGCTCAAATTGCAACTAATGGATATTTATGATCCCGAAAAAAAGGTGATCTTGCTAATCAATTCAGGGATTCCCGGCGCCGAAAAATCAATGGAAATCTGTCTGTATGAGTTGGACCGGGTGGATGCTATCAATCATCTCACCAGTCTTTATGTTCCCCCCGAAAATAAAGCCTATCAGGGCTTTCCGGGCGTCATTGAGCTGATGAAAGCCCTGCGAGCGGAAGAAGGATGTTCCTGGGATCGGAGCCAGACCCATGAAAGTTTGAAAAATTATTTGTTGGAAGAGAGCTATGAGGTTTTAGAGGCCATCGATAATCAGGACTGGGATAACCTGGCTGAAGAATTAGGCGATGTTTTATTTCAGATTGTCTTTCACGCCGAAATTGCCAGTGAAGCTGGTCGTTTTAACATTAACCAGGTGATTGGCGGGATCAATGAGAAAATGATCAGACGCCATCCCCATGTTTTTCTTGACAAAGACAGCTTTAATCCGGATCAGGTTGAAACCAACTGGGATGCCATCAAACGGTTGGAAAAGGGCGAGCCACAAGAATCGCGGGAAAGCCCCGGACTGGCTTCAGAAATGAAAAAAATTCCCAAAGCACTGCCGGCTTTAATGGAGGCCTATAAGGTTCAGAAAAAGGCTGCCAAAGTCGGCTTTGACTGGAAAGAGCCAACGGCTGCACTGGAAAAAATCGATGAGGAAACCCTCGAATTAAGGGTAGCACTGCAGGAAAATAATCCCGAAAAGATTGAAGAAGAGCTGGGTGACTTGCTTTTTTCTGTGGTCAATGTGTCCCGATTGCTCAAACTTCAGCC
The DNA here is from genome assembly GCA_002841405.1 of Firmicutes bacterium HGW-Firmicutes-4. GTDB lineage: Bacteria > Bacillota > Clostridia > Eubacteriales > Eubacteriaceae > Acetobacterium. The sequence goes on from PGZR01000142.1 coordinate 11,356, forward strand.
GGAGTTGGTGTTAAGGAAGGCAACTGAAAAATTCATCGGTCGCTTTGAAAAAATGGAAAAAGTTGCCAGTCAAGAGAAAAAATCTCTAAATGACTATAATTTTGAGCAGTTGGACGAGGCCTGGAATCGGTCAAAAGGGCTTTAAGAGTGGAAAAAACGGAAAAAAGCAAAAAAACCTTGTAATTTGCAGGCGAACACGCTTATAATATTACAATAGAATACTGGAAACTATCAGATGGAGGAAAAAATGAACAAATCAGAATTAATTGCCCAAATGGCAGAAAAGTCGGG
>PGZR01000010.1 GCA_002841405.1 Firmicutes bacterium HGW-Firmicutes-4
AAAGAATTACAGGATATTATCGCAATTTTAGGGATGGACGAATTGTCTGACGCCGATAAAATTACGGTATCCCGAGCCCGTAAAATTGAACGTTTCCTTTCCCAACCATTTTTCGTTGCGGAACAATTTACCGGTACTGGTGGGGTTTATGTAACCATTGGCGAAACCATCAAGGGCTTCAAAGAAATCCTTGAAGGAAAACATGATGATTTACCAGAAAGTGCCTTCCTGATGGTCGGGACGATCGAAGACGCAGTTGCTAAAGCAAAAAAAATAAAAGGTTAGTTGAGGTGAGTTTTAATGGCTGAAACTTTCAGATTAAAAATCATTGCTCCAACCGGTATCTTTTTCGATGATGATGTCGAGCGTATCGTCATCCGGGGAACAGAAGGAGAGTTTGCTGTGCTTGCAGAGCATACCCCTTTAACTACCACAGTAGCCATTGGTACCTTTAATATAATTTTTGGCGATAAAAAAAATAAATGCGGCACCCTTTTAGGGGGCGTTGCTACTATTAATCCCAGAGAAACCATTATTTTAACCGATGCCGCTGAGTGGCCGGAAGAAATTGATCTTAAGCGGGCTCAGGAAGCAAAAGAGCGGGCAATGCAACGTATTCGAGATGAGAAATACGATACAGCCCGGGCTCAGGCGGCCCTGGAAAGAGCAATTGCTCGTATCAATTCAAAAGAAGGTTTATAATTCAACGATTTATAGCTAAAAAAAGAAAGCCAGGATTCATTGAGAATCCCGGCTTTCTTTTTTATTACGCTTTTATTGGGGGAAGTGTTTTAATGACTCTTTTTCTGTGCTATAATTTAGGTTGAAAGTTAGGGACATTGTGTGTCAATCGATGAATGATAAAATAAAGAGTAAACAGTGATGTTATGGTTAAGTGACTGAAAAACCATTGCAAACGGAGGATAAGAAATGAATATTTGTATAATTGGACTGGGTATTTTAGGAATTACCTATGGTTCTGTTTTGTCCGATTCGGATGTGAATGTTATCTGCGTCGACACCGATGAAGAAACAATCAATATGCTCACCGAGGGTGAATTGCCGATTTATGAGCCGGGGTTAAAGGCGCTGGTGTCGACTTCAGTATCAACCGGCCGACTATACTTCAGCTCGAATATTCAAAGTGCCATTAAAAAGAGCGAAATTATTTTCATAACCTGCGAAGTACCGACCAATGATCATGATTTTCCGGATCTTCGTTTTATGAAACCAATCGCCCAAAGCATTGGCAATCATATCGAAGCCTATGTAACCGTTGTGATCAAATCGACGGTACCGCCGGGTACCTGCCAGATCATTAAACAAACCATTAAAAAAGCTCTTGATGACCGGGAGGCGGATATTCCCTTTGATGTTGTCAGTAATCCTGATTTTGCCCGCAAAGGCTCGATGATTAAGGATTGTCTGGTGCCGGATATGGTCGTGATCGGATCGGATTCGCCGGCAGCGGTGGAACGATTAAAAAGTGTTTATGACAGCCTTCATGTCCGGGAAGAAAACTATGTGATCACCGATCCTCAGAGTGCCGAAATGATCAAATACGGAGTGAATGCCTTTCTGGCCACAAAGCTCTCCTTTATTAATGAGATGGCTTTGCTGTGTGAAAATGCCAATGCCAACATCCTCGATGTTTCCAATGGCATGGGCCGGGACGAGCGGATTGGTCCCGGCTACCTGGAAGCGGGCCCAGGTTATGGGGGCAGTGACCTGCCTAAGGATTCCAAGGCGTTGGTGGAGATTGCCAAAGCCTATGGTGAGGATTTTATGGTGCTCAAAGGGGCCATCCAGGCTAATGAGAAACAAAAGAACAAAATGGTGGAAAAAATCAAACGGATTATGGGCAATCTGGAAGGAAAAACCATCGCCGTTTTAGGTCTGTCCTACAAACCGGAAACCACGGATATGCGGGAAGCTCCTTCGATCACGATTGTCAAAGGTCTGGTTGGCGATGGGGCCAAGATCCAGATTTACTGTCCGGAAGGAAATCTGGAAGCCAAATGGCGCTTGCATAACGAAAAAGATGAGATTAGCTACTGTAATGACGTCTATGAGGCGGCTCAAAATGCCGATGCCCTAGTGCTGATTACCAGTTGGCGGGAATTCAAGGGAATGGATCAGGAGCGGGTTCGGGCAGCCATGAAGGATCGCTTTTTCTTTGATTTTAGAAATCTGTTTGGGGATGAACCACCAAAAGGCTTTGTTTATTCAGGTCTGGGGATTCCGGAAAAGGAGATAAAATAAAATGAAAAAAGTTCGTAAAGCAGTTATTCCAGCGGCTGGGTTGGGTACCCGATTTTTACCAATTACCAAGTCGACGCCGAAAGAAATGCTACCGATTGTGGATAAACCCACGATCCAATATATTATCGAAGAAATTGTGGCATCGGGGATCGAAGAGATACTCATTATCAACGGCCGCAATAAAGAAAGCATCATCAATCACTTTGACAAGGTTCCAGAACTGGAAGCCCTGTTAAAAGCCGGCGGCAAAACCGAGGCGTTGGAGCAAGTAGAAGCCATCACAAACATGGCGAAAATCTTTTCAGTACGCCAGAAAGAGGCTAAAGGCCTGGGACATGCGGTGCTTTGCGCCAAAGAATTTGTGGGCGATGAACCCTTTGCGGTGGTGTTAGGTGATGATATTGTTTACAATGATGGAACTCCGGCCCTGAAGCAAATGGTGGATGTCTATAATAAATATGGGGCGTCGGTAATCGGGGTTCAGCAGGTTGCTCCTGACCAGGTCAACAAGTACGGTATCGTTTCCGGGGATGCTGTTGGGGAACGGGTGTATCAGGTCAATGATCTGGTTGAGAAGCCGGCCATCGGCACTGCGCCTTCCACCATGGCTATTTTAGGACGCTATATCATTACACCGGGAATATTTGATGTGCTTGAGCAGACTGGCAAAGGCGCCGGTGGTGAAATTCAACTCACGGATGGACTTAAAACCCTGGCGACCATCGAAAAGATGTTTGCCTATGATTTTATCGGTAAACGTTATGATGTCGGAGACAAGCTTGGCTTTCTTCAGGCTACCGTGGAATACGGCTTAAGGGATAATAAACTGGGTGCAGATTTTAAACAATATTTAGAAACTTTATTAAGCGACAACATATAACTAATTGCGACTGTTTGGGCTAGGAACTGACGCCCCCGTGATTACCCCGAAAGGATTGGAGAAAGGAACACAATGGACTATAAAAAAGCATATCAAAACTGGTTGGATCAGCCGGAGCTGGATGCCGAACTGCGGCAGGAACTGGAAGCCATCAACGATGAAAAAGAAATAGAAGACCGCTTTTATGCCGACCTGGAATTTGGTACCGGTGGCATGCGGGGGAAAATGGGTGTTGGCAATAACCGCATGAACATTTACACTGTGGCCAAGGTTACCTATGGTTTGGGAAAATACCTGCTGCGGCAGGATATTCAGAACTGGGAAAAGGGTGTCGTCATTGCCTATGATTCTCGTCACAATTCCAGAAAATTTGCGGAAACAGCAGCCGGGGTGCTAGGCAAAATGGGGGTAGCCGCTTACCTTTTTGAAGAGTTGAGGCCAACTCCGGAACTGTCTTTTGCAGTCCGGGAGCTGAAAGCCGCCGGCGGCATTGTCATCACGGCATCTCATAACCCCAAAGAATACAATGGCTATAAGGTCTATGGTCCAGATGGCGGTCAGATGGTAACCGTTTCGGCCGATGCTTTAATCGCCGAAATTGCCAAAATACCGGATATCTTTGATATTCCGATTATGACATTGGCGGAAGGCCTCAATCAGAAAATTATTAAGATGGTCGGCGAAAAAATGGATAACGCTTTTACGGTCGCCGTGACATCGATTTGTATGCCTAATCCCAACAGTGAAGTGAAAGTAGTTTATACTCCGCTTCATGGTTCGGGCAATCAGCCGGTACGGCGGGTCTTGGCGGAATTAGGTTATCAGCAGGTGACCGTGGTACCGGAACAGGAATTGCCGGATGGTGATTTTACCACCGCTCCTTATCCAAATCCGGAAGATCGTTCGGTCTTTACTCTGGCCATGGCTCTGGCCGATGAATGCGGAGCGGACATTATTATTGGCACTGACCCTGATTGCGATCGGGTGGGAGTGGTTGGCCGGAATCAACAAGGCGAGTTTGAGATTTTTAGCGGGAATCAAACCGGCGCTCTGCTGGTTGATTATTTCCTCAAAACCCGAACCGAGCTGCCAGAAAATAAGGTTGTTATCAAAACAATCGTCACCAGTGAACTGGGCGGGATTGTGGCAAAATCCCATGGCGCTGCAGTAATGGATGTGCTAACCGGCTTTAAATACATTGGCGAATTAATGACTGAGTTTGAGAAGACCGGCGATCATACCTTCGCCTTTGGCTATGAAGAGAGTTATGGTTATCTGGCCGGAAACTATGCCCGGGATAAGGACGCGGTAGTGGCGTCAGCCCTGGTTTGTGAAATGACGGACTACTATAAAAAACAGGGCAAGACGCTGTATCAAGCCCTGATTGATTTGTATGAGAAACATGGCTATTTTATTGAAGATGTGGTGGCCTTAACGCTTGAAGGCATCACGGGCAAAACAAAAATTACCGCAATCATGGAGAATTTCAGAACGGTCAGCTTCCCCGGTTTTGCCGATGCTAAATTGATTAATTTTAATGATTATGAAGCGGGTATCAGCAATGACATGGTGTCGGGAGTAAAAACAGCAATTGATCTGCCCCGGTCAAATGTACTGAAATTTGTTTTTGACGACTATTCCTGGTTTGCCTTGCGCCCATCAGGGACAGAACCCAAGCTGAAGATTTATTTCTCAGTCACCGGTAAAACCCGGGAACAAGCAACGGCGAAAAAAGAACTGCTGAAAAAGCAGGTAACGGATTTAATCTCAATGTAAATTGCATTGAGATCGGCAGCCGAAAAAAAAGAAAATAAGAAAAGGCGTTATCCCAGGAATTGGGATAACGCCTTTTTAAGAAACTTTATAAAATATCAAAGACAAAAATCGGATAAATCAAATTGGTTGAATGAGGACTTAACAACAAAACACTAATTAACTGTTTCCGTAGCCGTGCCGTCGCTGGCACTGTCTTCTCCGGTTGAATCGGAATTGGATGAATCGGATGAGTCGGATGAGTCAGAATCACTGCCGGAATTGGAGTCAGAACCAGTGTCAGAACCGGAAGAACTGCTATCCGAACTGGAGGAGTCTGTTCCAGGTGAGCTTGAGCTATCGGAAGAACCCGATCCAGAGGATTCTGTATTTGAATAAGAAGAATCAGTATTGCTGTAATCGGAATAATCGCTGCTACTGTCACTGGGACTGGATTCAGTGTAAGAGGATGAACCGGTGCCAGCATAATAGGCAATGGCATCACTGATTTCTTTTACTCGCGCTGATGGAACATAAGCCGTATAGGTGCTTGTACCAGCGCTGGTTCCAACTGAAGTGTTGGAGTTTGAACTGGTGGTTGGACTATTGACGTTGGTTCGGTTTCCGTTGCTGGTTGAGGTGCTGTCGGTACTGCTGCTATCCGCTGCGGTGGATGAACTGCCGCTGACAGCGGTTGTATCAGTCGTGGTTGTTGTCTGGATCGGACCATAGATAAAGGCATGGAGGGCAATGACATTATCAGCTAAGCTGGTCGGAACCACATATGAAACACTATTGATCATGGCTGTTGTTACATGAGTATCGGTGGGCAGTCTAAACTCCAGAAATTGCTTGTCCGGGGATTCTAAAAACGCCTTGGCATAGGTTGTCAGCTCGCTGATTGAAAGGGTTGTTTTAATATAGGGATAAACCTTGCTTAACAGACTGATGCCGGTAGCCATATCGATGTTGAAGGCTTTGTCGGCAATTTGACCGACAACTTCGCGCTGTCGTTCGGTTCGATAAAAGTCATCATCGCTAAAACGGTTTCGGGCATAGGCCAGCGCCTGAACGCCAGTGATGGTTTGCACCCCGGTTGTTTCAAGATAGGGATCGGCTTTACCAACCTTGTCATTAACATCATCAATGTATTTATTGGTCCATTCCAGGACATCTTCGTTTTGAACATTGACTTCAACGCCGCCCAGGGCGTCAACGGTATCGACCATGGCGTCAAAATTCACAATCACATAGTCTTTGATATTCAAATCAAAATTTTCGTTCAGGGTTTTTACAGCAAGCTCTGGTCCGCCATAGGCATAGGCGGCATTTATTTTATCAAGACTTTCATAGGTGTCTTTAGTTTCGGGGATCTGGACCAATAAGTCACGCATCACTGAGGTAACCTTGATGTTCCCGTTTCGGAAATCCATGGAGACGATCATAATAGTATCGGTACGATCACCTTCAATGTCGCTGCGCCCATCAACTCCAAAAACAGCAATATTGATGGTATCAATATCCAGGTCGTTATTGACCTTTAAGTCGGCCTCATCCATTTTCGGTTCAGCGACCATCTCATTTATTTGGCTGATGGTATTAAAGCCATATACTAGTCCGGTGCCTATTAGTGAGACGATCAGAAATAGGATGACTAAAACTATTTTCTTTTTCATGAAGGTTCCTTTCGATTAACGAGCTAAAATCATATCAACCAATAATACCATAAATATGCTTAAAAAAACATTGAATTATCATCAAGAATCAAATATAGCGGCAGAAAAGATCGTTTCTGGTGTTTTGCATTAATCTTAAAAAGCTGAAAGAATCTAGAAAAAAATAGACTTTTATAAGGATATAAAGTATAATGACAATGAATTTTTATGGCTTGACAGCTTAAAAACAGCGAAAAACAAGAAAATATAAACACAACAAGAACGATGAAATAAGGTGAAATATGAAAGTTTTATTAACCGGTTCGAATGGTCAGCTGGGGCGGGAATTAACCCGGCAGCTCAAGAAAAAAAAGATCAACTATGTTGGATATGACATTCCTGAATTTGACATTACCGACAAAGACAAAATGACGGCAATTATTGCCAAAGAGCAACCTACCGTGATCATCAATTGTGGGGCACTGACTAATGTGGATGGATGCGAAACACAAAAAGAGTTGGCTATGGCCATTAATGCCGCCGGTCCCAAATATTTAGCTGAAATCGCCCGCGATCAGGATATTGTTTTAGTTCAGGTTTCTACCGATTATGTTTTTGACGGGGCGGGGATTACAATAGATGGCACACTGCGGCCCTATCTGGAAACCGATCCCATCGATCCGAAAACCGTATATGGCGAAAGCAAAGCGGCGGGGGAAAAAGCTGTTTCAGAAACGGCGCCCAAGTATTTTATTGTCCGGACCGCCTGGCTGTATGGGGATGGCAATAACTTTGTCAAAACGATGCTGGAGCTGGCATCAAAACATCCCCAATTGACGGTTGTAAATGACCAGGTCGGTTCGCCAACCAGCACCGTCGATCTGGCAGCAGCGATTATCGATTTGATCCATACCGATCATTACGGGCTTTACCATGGCACCTGCGAAGGACAATGCAGCTGGTATGATTTTGCCGTCGAAATTTTCAGATTGTCGGGAATTGAAATTCCCGTGGAACCGGTAACCTCGGAGCAATTTATCAGACCGGCGCCACGACCCAAATACTCAGTGCTTGAAAACAAGGCTTTAAATGACTTGACGATGAATCATTTCAGACCCTGGCAGGTTTCGCTGGCAGAATATCTGGAAAATTTAAAATAATAATAAAGAATAATCGACGTTGAATTAAAGTATATGGCAAATTGAACTGATAGTGCAGTGTGCGGGCGATTAATAATTGCCCCGAGATTACTTTTTAACTCGACTTATATACACCAACAATTTACAAGAGAAGAGGCAATTATGAAAGGTATTATTTTAGCCGGAGGTTCCGGCACCCGACTTTATCCTATCACCCGGGCGGTGTCCAAACAATTACTGCCCATTTATGACAAACCGATGATTTATTACCCACTGGCAACTCTAATGCTGGCCGGGATTAAAGATATTTTAATTATTTCCACACCCCACGATCTGCCCATGTTTGAACGACTTTTTGGTTCAGGGGAAGAATTGGGGTTGAATTTTGTCTACGCCGAACAGGCAGCTCCTAATGGCCTGGCAGAGGCTTTCATTATTGGCGAACAATTCATTGGTGATGACAATGTGGCCTTGGTATTAGGCGATAATATTTTCTATGGTCATGGCTTTACTGATACCATTAGAAAAGCGGCGGAACTCGAAAGCGGAGCCGTGATCTTCGGCTATCCGGTGACAGATCCGGAACGCTATGGCGTGGTTGAGTTTGCCAAAGATGGAACCGTACTCTCCATCGAAGAGAAACCAGAAAGTCCAAAATCCAACTTTGCGGTACCAGGACTTTATTTTTATGATAATACGGTGGTAGAAATTGCCAAAAATATTAAACCATCGGAACGAGGCGAACTGGAAATTACGACCGTTAATGAGACCTATTTAGAACAGGGTAATTTAAAGGTAGAGTTGTTTGGTCGGGGAATGGCCTGGCTTGATACGGGAACCCATGACAGTTTAATTGAGGCCTCCAATTTTGTGGAAACGATCCAAAAAAGACAGGGTCTTTATGTCGCCTGCATTGAAGAAATTGCCTATTTACGTGACTTTATTAATAAAGAGCAGCTTTTAAGACTGGCGGAACCACTGAAGAAAACCGCCTACGGTCAGTATCTGATCCAATGTTCCAAAGGTAAGCTGGCGGAATAATGGCGAAGATAAATGTAATCAAAACGAAAATTGACGGATTGGTGATTATTGAACCATCCGTTTTTGGCGACCACCGCGGTTATTTCATGGAAACCTACAACGAGGAAGAATTCCACAATGCCGGTTTAACGATGCGGTTTGTACAGGACAATGAGTCCAAATCCGGCAAGGGCGTTTTACGAGGGCTTCATTTCCAGACCAAGTTTTCCCAGGGAAAATTGGTTCGGGTAACCAAGGGCGAGGTTTATGATGTCGCTGTGGACCTGCGGAATGGCTCGCCGACCTATGGACAATGGGCTGGGGTGCTGTTAACCGAAGAAAACAAGACCATGTTTTATATTCCGGAAGGTTTTGCCCATGGTTTTTTAGTCGTTTCTGACGAAGCCGTGTTTAACTATAAGTGCACCAATTTATACGCCCCGGAATACGATGGCGGGATTCGCTGGAATGACCCGGCAGTCGGAATCGAATGGCCGCTTGAAACAATCGATGAAGTGCTGCTTTCAGAAAAAGACGGACAGCTGCCTTTTTTAAGCGAGATCAGCGATACCTTAAGATTTGAATAGATCGTATTTATAGATAGAAGGAGTAATCATGAAAACAATATTAGTCACCGGTGGTGCCGGATTTATTGGCTCAAACTTTGTAAAATATATGCTCAATCAGCACCCGGATTATAAAATAGTCAATGTGGATGTGTTAACCTACGCTGGAAACCTGGAAAATTTAACCGATATTGAAGACAATCCCAATTATGTTTTTGCCAAAGGGGATATTGTCGACCGACCGTTTATCAAAAATCTTTTTGATCAATATAATTTTGATACGGTGGTGAACTTTGCTGCTGAATCTCACGTTGATCGCAGCATCGAAGATCCGGAGATTTTTGTGCAAACCAATGTGATGGGAACCCTGGTTCTGTTGGACGAGGCAAAAAATCACTGGCAAACGGGAAAAGATGCCTTTGGCTACCCAACCTATCGGGACGGGGTTCGATATCATCAGGTATCCACCGATGAGGTTTATGGTGCTCTGGGAAAAACCGGACTGTTTACCGAAGCGACGCCGATCGCTCCGAACAGCCCTTACTCGGCATCCAAGGCCAGCGCCGACCTGGTGGTCCGCTCTTATGGACAAACCTTTAAACTGCCAGTTACCATCAGCCGCTGCTCCAATAATTATGGACCCTATCATTTCCCGGAAAAACTGATTCCGCTAATGATCTCCAATGTGGTGGCTTTAAAAAGTTTGCCGGTTTATGGTGATGGGATGCAGATCAGAGACTGGCTGCATGTTAAAGATCATTGCAGCGGCATTGATACTATTCTTGAAAAAGGGGTGGCCGGCGAAGTCTATAATATTGGCGGCAATAATGAAAAAGCCAATATTGAAATTGTCCATTTAATTATTGAGGATGTCGGCAGTATGCTCCGTTCTGGTAAATATAAAATTGATAATGACGGCTCAAAAATCAGCAAAGATCTGATCACCTATGTTGAAGATCGACTGGGACATGACCGCCGTTACGCCATTGATAATACTAAAATAACCACCGAACTGGGTTGGGAACCAGCTTACACCTTCGAACAGGGGATTGCAGAAACCATTGAATGGTATTTAAACAATCAGGAATGGCTGGAGCAGGTTAAATCCGGTGATTATCAGCAGTATTATGAAAATATGTACGGAAAAAAATAAAAAACCAGAAAAAGTAGAATAGATCTAAAATAAAAAGCACAATTTTTGTGCTTTTTCATTTAAAAATAAGAATGAGGTGTCAGTTTGTACTTGTTTAAAGATTTAATGGATTATATCAGAGATTTGTATGCAAATCGGAAACTGATCCAGAAATTTTCAATAAATGATTTTAAGTCCCGGTATGCTGGATCGTTTTTGGGTATTATGTGGGCCTTTATACAGCCGACGGTAACCATTGCGGTATACTGGTTTGTATTTGATATTGGTTTGAAGTCAGCTCCCACTGGGGGGATGCCTTTTATTCTGTTTTTGATAACGGGTATCATTGTCTGGTTTTTCTTTTCCGAATGCCTGGTTAACGGAACTAATTGTTTTCGGGAATATAGTTATCTGGTAAAAAAAGTTACCTTCAATATTAAAATTTTACCGACGGTAAAAATCATATCCTCGTTGTATACGCATATCTTTTTTATTGCTTTTACAGTGGTGATGATGTTGTTATACAGTCAGCCAATCACTCTGCATTTTATTCAGATTCTTTACTATCTGATCTGTTTGATTGTCTTTTTAACCGGTTTAACCTGGGTAACCGCTTCCCTTCAACCGTTTTTTACGGATATTCTGCAATTTATCAATGTGGGGATGCAGGTGCTTTTCTGGGGCACACCGATCCTTTGGGATATTAATATCTTTCCGGCAAATCTGTTGTGGATTTTAAAGCTGAATCCGCTTTATTATATCGTCCAGGGATATCGGGAAAGCTTTTTCGGAACCGGCTGGTTCTGGGAACATCCGGTTATGACAGCATACTTCTGGGGATTTTCGTTTGTACTGCTACTAATCGGAATCGCAGTCTATCGAAAACTAAGACCGCATTTTGCTGATGTTTTATAAAAAAGGTTGATCACAGATCAGTGGAGGAAATTATGTCAGAAGTGGCAATAAAAATAGAAGACGTTACAAAAATCTATCAGCTTTATCAACGGCCCATGGATCGCTTAAAAGAATCCATGAGTCTGATCCGAAAAAGAGAATATCATCATAAGTTTTATGCCCTCAATAACATTAATCTGGAAATAAAAAAAGGTGAATCGATTGGCATTGTGGGTAAAAATGGATCAGGGAAGTCAACCCTGCTAAAAATAATTTCCGGTGTCTTGACCCAAAGTAAAGGCGATGTTTATGTCGATGGTAAGGTTTCGGCCCTGCTGGAACTGGGAACCGGGTTCAACCCGGAGTATACCGGAATCGAAAATATTTATGCCAATGGTCTGATCATGGGCTACAGTAAGGAAGAAATGGACGAAAAATTGGATGATATCGTCAATTTTGCCCAGATTGGCGAATACATTTATCAGCCGGTCAAAACCTATTCCAGTGGGATGTTCGCCCGGCTGGCTTTTGCCACCGCCATTAATGTGGACCCGGAAATATTAATCGTCGATGAAGTTCTGGCTGTTGGCGATGCAAAATTCCAGATAAAATGTATCAATAAGATGGAAGAATTTAAAGCTTCAGGAAAAACGGTACTCTTTGTCTCCCACACGCTGGAACAAATCAAGCGCTTTTGCACCAAGGGTGTCTGGATTGACCATGGCGAAATGCGGATGTTTGATGAGGTTACTCACGTTATCGATATGTACGAAAGCGAAATGCTTAAAGAATCAATGGAACAGAAAGCTCTGGAAAAGGGTAATCCATTAGCTGAAAAAATGGAGTTTGAAGCAAGTCTTGGAAAAATTACTGCGATGAGCTGTAATACGGAAACCTTAAATACCTTTGACGATTTCAGTGTCGACATTGAATACGAGTTGTATGATGATCTGTCCAGTGAACCATTGGTAGGGGTGGCTTTTTATACCATTGACCGACAATATGTTTTTGGGCCAAACACCCATTTGGATGGCGTCAAGATTCCCAAAACAAAGGGCATCCATCATGTCCGTTATGTGGTGCCAAAGATACCGTTGCTGGGCGGAAAATATGAAGTGGACATCGGTCTTTTTGCGAATAAAAGCATTGTCAACCTGGACTATGAAACAGCAGCCTTTGTGATCTCGGTTATGGCCGATTATTTCACCGAAGGCCTGGTTCATATGGAACATCAATGGGAAATTATTAAGGATTAAAGAGGAAGGTTATGGGGATGAAAAAAAAATCAGTTATTGAACAAGAAGAAATAAAATGTTTCATCGATAAAATTGTTAAAGATGAAGCGAGTCAATGTGCGACAGTTCAGGGATGGGCTTTTAATACAAAAACCAAAGAACCGGTCGAATTATACTTGTTGGGAAGAGAAGCGACGGGAGTTCAATTTAAACGGGATTTCAGAATTGACGTTAATAACAAGTATGCGCTACCGGATGATGCCAAGATTGGTTTTATTATTGAGTTTGATGAAAAAACCTATGGCGAAAAACTGAAACTGAAGTTAAAGGATGAAAACAACATTCGCATTGTTCCCATTAATTTAAAAAAGAACTATGATTATCTGAAACAGCCCAACCTGTTTAATGCCAAACGACTGGTTGGCATTACAACCCGAACCGTCGGATATTTCGGGCGCAATGGATTGAAAAATACTATCCGCAAAATAAAATTTGAACTCAAATATAAAAACCAGGAAAACTATGATTTCTGGATTGATGTCCATGAAGATTTTGATATCAAAACGGTCATGGAAGAAATTAAAAGTTTTTCCTATAATCCTAAGGTTTCCATCGTAATGCCGGTATATAATGTAGAAGAACAATGGCTCAGAGCCTGCATCGATTCGGTTCGCAGTCAATATTACCAAAACTGGGAATTATGTATCGCCGATGATTGCTCTACTGACCCCCACATTAAACCGTTGCTGGAAGAATTCAAAATGCTGGATTCGCGGATTAAGGTGATCTATCGCGAAGAAAATGGCCATATTTCAGAAGCCTCTAACTCGGCGCTGGCCATTGCCACCGGTGAGTTTGTGGGGCTCTTGGATAATGACGATACGTTGGCTGATTTTGCCCTCTACGAAGTAGTTAAATTATTGAACGAACACCCGGAAGCAGATTTGATTTATAGTGATGAAGATAAATTAAGTGAAGACAATAAACGCAGTCAGCCATTTTTCAAAACGGACTGGGCTCCGGACATTCTGCTGGCGACCAATTATATCTGTCATTTTGGCGTTTACCGCAAAACCATTATGGACGAAATCGGTGGTTTCAGAAAAGGTTATGAAGGTGCTCAGGATTATGATCTGGTACTTCGCTTCACCGAAAAGACCGATAAGATTTTCCATATCCAGAAGATCTTGTATCACTGGCGGATGATCAGTAATTCCACCGCGGTCAATCCGGAGTCGAAAGGTTATGCCTTTGAAGCAGGCCTAAAGTCCCTGGAAGATGCCCTGCAGCGAAGAGGGATTAACGGCACGGTTAGCCATGGCGCCTTTCCTGGGGTTTATAATATTGAGTATGAAATTGTAAATAATGGTTTAGTATCGGTGATTATTCCCACCCGGGATAATGCCGCCGACCTAAAAGCCTGTATCGATTCGATTTTCGAGAAGACTATATACGAAAATTTTGAAATCATCGTCGCCGATAATGGCAGCGAAAAAGAAGAAACATTCAAACTTTTTGAATACTATACAAAAAAACATCCGAATCAGTTTAAGGTAGTACGGATTGATATCCCCTTCAACTTTTCACAAATTAATAATTTAGCCGTTAAAGAATCACAAGGCGAATACCTGCTGTTCCTGAATAATGATATCACGGTTATCACGAAAGGCTGGATGAAACGGATGGTCAGCTACGCTCAGCAGGAACATGTTGGTGCAGTTGGAGCAAAACTTTATTATCCTGATAATACCATTCAACATGCCGGTGTTTTGCTGGGGATGGGCGGCGTTGCCGGACATGGACATGTGGGTTATCCCCGGGGCGATTATGGTTATTTTGGCAAATTGGTCACCACCAATAACTACACCTCGGTGACAGCCGCCTGTATGATGGTGAAACGGGAAGATTTTGATCGGGTTAATGGTTTTGAAGAAAAACTGACAGTAGCCTTTAATGATGTGGATTTCTGTCTTAAGCTTTATGAAGCAGGAAAATTCAATGTCTGGCTTCATAATGTGGAACTCTATCACTACGAATCAAAATCCCGGGGTGCCGAAGATACCTATTCCAAATTTAAGCGTTTTAACAGCGAAATTAAATACATGAAGGATCATTGGCTGAAATATATTAAGAATGATCCCTACTACAATCGAAACTTAACACGGGTTGATGGGAATTACGCAATTTGTGTGGATATAGTGGGTTATGTCAAGGGAAAAACCGAGGAAGATGAAGAGAACGAGATTTAACTTAAGTACCCATAAGATGTAACGAAAAAATTGACGATGTAAAATATTTGTGATATTATCGCTACAACTATAAGTGTTATGACATCGGGTAAAAATTTTAAAGAAAGGAGGAAAATAATGGAGCATGTTAAAAACAGAAGAAAGCAGATTGCTTTTGGGGTGATCGTCATCCTGACACTATTTACTTTCTTTTCATATTTTAGTGTGACGGTTAATGCGGCCAGCACCACAATCGTGGTTAATCCGGGACATTTAGATGGTACCGATCCTGGGGCAGTGAATAGCAGCAACGGGATACGCGAGGTGGATCTTAATAATGCCCTGGCAATTAAAATCGTTGCAACGCTTAGAGCAAGTGGTTATAATGCCCTGTTGAGCCATCCCGTTCCGGGTAATCCCGGGTTGCCAACGATGTTAGCATCAAGTCCGGTTTATTCAGTATTCTCGACTACCATTTGTAACAAAGCGAATCAAATTGGGGCAGATTTGCTAATCAGTGTTCATCACAATGCTAGCAGCGACAAGACAGCCAGCGGTTATGAACTCTATTGGAGCAGTTATCATCCCACAGTTGATAATAATGGTATTTACCAGAAAACTGGATTGTGGGGCGATGGGTCGACTGCTGATTTAGATGCAACACCGCCAACGATTGCTTTAAAATCAAAAGAACTGGCAAATTTATTCAATGAAAACTTTAAAAGTCTGGGCTATGTACCCAGTCGGAACAAGGTTGTTGAACGGGATGATGCCATTACGCGGAAAACAAGCATGCCCTCGGTACTGATTGAAGCCGGTTTTGTTTCGAATCCAACTGAAGCAGTAAAGATGGCCGACGGATCAAATCAACAGAAAATGGCCGATCAGGTTCTGATCAGTGTCAGTGAGCTTTTTGGGACGTCAACAACGCCAATGTCTGCCAGCAGTTTTACCGCCACGGTTAATGGGGATAAAATCACAGCAACAGTAGAAGGCGTTTCAGCACCCAATGGATTACAGGTTATTTATATACCAACCTGGAGTGATAAGGGTGGACAGGACGATTTGAAATGGTACACCGCAACCAAACAAAGTGAGGGCAGTTACAGTGTTACCTTAGATGTTAAAGATCATGGTTTCGAAAGCGGAGATTACCAATTACACTGTTATGGTGTAGATTCTGATGGTAAATATACTTTGTTGGGAAATACAACTGCGACTGTTATTTCGTCGGTGCAGGATAAGATGTTGGCAACCAGTGTAACGGCCGGCGTATCTGGCAATAACATTACGGCAACGGTCAAAGGGATAATAGCCCCGAACGGTATCACTTCAGTATCGATACCAATCTGGAGCGAAAGCGGCGGTCAGGATGATCTCAAATGGTATACTGCAACCAAACAAACGGATGGTAGCTACAAGGTGATCATTGACATCAAAGATCATAATTATGATGGTGGCAGCTATAATATTCACGCATATGGAACAGATAGCAACAATAAAATGACGTTTTTGGGCAGTACAACGGCAACCGTAAAAGTAAATACAATGACAGCCTCCAGCGTTACCGGTACTGTTTTAGGCAGTAAAATCACCGCAACAGTCAAAGGGATAACCGCACCAAACGGTATCACGGAGATGACACTGCCAATCTGGAGTGAAAATGGCGGCCAGGATGATATAAAATGGTATACAGCGACGAAACAGACAGATGGCAGTTATAAAATCACCATTGACATCAAGGATCATAATTATGATGGTGGAACCTACCACATCCATGCTTATGGTAAAGACAGCAATGGAAAAATGACTTTTGTCGGTTCGGCAACAGCAAATATAATTGTTGAGCCCATGACGGCAACCAGTGTTACCGCAAGCGTCGCCGGGAATAAAATTGCAACGACTATTAAGGGAATTCATGCACCGAGTGGAATTAAGTCAATTTCAGTACCAATCTGGAGTGATGTAAATGGACAAGATGATTTGAAGTGGTACACCGCCACCAAACAAAGTGACGGCAGTTACAGTATCACTATTGATATCAAAGATCACAATTATTCAGGTGGAACCTATAGTATCCATGCTTATGGAACAGATACTAATGGTAAGATGACATTTTTAGGAAATACTTCAGTGAGCCTGGCGACAACTCCGATGTCGGCAACAACAGTAACAGCCACCGTATCAGAAAATATTATTACTGCGACGGTTAGCGGAATAACAGCCCCAAATGGGATCAACAGTATTTTGATTCCAACCTGGAGTGAAGCCAATGGCCAGGATGACATTAGATGGTACACGGCTACCAAAAAAAGTGATGGCAGCTATCAAATTATGATAGATGCTAAAAATCACAATGGCGATAGTGGTTCCTATTTCATTCACGCCTATGGAGTGGAAACAGATGGACGATCCGTATTTCTTGGCAATACGTCGGTTAGTGTTCGATATGTAGAAACCCCAATTATGGGTGCAACGACAGTGACGGCGGCTCAGTTGGTAGCTTATTATAAGGGAACAGGAAGCACATACCCGCAGATTTACAATGATCTGGGCGTGAATCTGGAGACCTTTGTTGGGCTCTATATCAGTGAGTGTAACGCCGAAGGCGTTCGAGCTGAGGTTGCCTTTGCTCAGGCAATGCTGGAAACCGGAAACCTTCAATTTGGTGGAGACGTTAAACCAGCACAATTTAATTTTGCCGGTTTGGGTGCCACTGGAGGTGTTCCAGGTTACGATTTTGCAACGGTCTATGGATATAACAAGGTCGGGCTTCAAATCGGAATCAGAGGACACGTACAGCATTTAAAATGTTATGCCAGCAGTGCGGCCTTGAATCAAACCAAGGTTGATCCGAGATGGAATGATTCGCTGCGGTTAAGAGCCATTTCAGTTGAAGAACTGGCAGGAACTTGGGCAGCTGACACGACCTATGCGGGCAAGGTAAAAACGATTATGAAAAAGTTTTAGATGAAAAAGAGGCAGAGCTGAAGAAATTCAGCTCTGTTTTTTTATCAACTTCACTTGACGCCGGGAATAGTTCAATGATAGGGTAGTGATAAGTTGAAGGATTATTACGAGGGAGAAGAAATGATAAAAAGCGCGGACAAGAAAAGTTGGAAAAAACCATTAATCATTTTTGGGATATTCATTTTGCTTTTTTCACCGGGTCAAATTATAGCACAGGAAATGACAGAATCTGCTGGTCAGGGAAATATGTTAACAGAAGAAACGCCACTGTTGCCTGATACAGAAGCAGATCAAATAAGCGAAAATTCAGAAGCGACGGAAGACGTCCCAGAAAATAATAGTTTGGATTTACAGACAGATGAAGGGGAAAAATCAACTACTGAGGAGGAAAAGACTGTTGAGGAATCGACAGAACGATCAGCGATTTATCTGGATATAAACGATTTACAAGTAAACGTCACACCAGTTGCAGAAAATAAGACTCAGTTTACCATCAGTACTGTCGGTTGTGCTGGAAAAACCGGGATTGGCAAGGTTATGTTTCCCACCTGGACAGAACGAAATGGACAGGACGAAATACGTTGGTATGAGGGCATACTCAATAGTAATGGTGAATACAGTATTACTGTGGATAGTAAAGACCACGGCTTTGAAACAGGGGAATATCATGTCCATACCTATATTTATGGAGTAATGGGGGAAGTTGCTAAAACATATACCACTAGATACAATCTAGAAAAGCCTAATCCATCAATTAGCGTCAGCGAAGTAGCGAACAATAGCTATAAAGTTCGAGTAGTTGGGGTGAGTAATCCGAGTGGCGTTGTAAGTGTAAAATTTCCCACCTGGAGTCAGCTGAGTGGACATGATGACTTGCGCTGGGAGTCTGGTATTTATGTGGGAAATGACACCTGGGAAGCAACCATTTCAATAAATGATTACAAATGCAGTTATGATACATTTATCACGCACACTTATGTAACAGATAAAGATGGACAGCAAAAGTATATTGGCGCGGTTGACCAAATTATCAGCAATCCATTCTTAGCGGAACCGCTAGAAATAAAAACTCAGCAGGATCGAGATGTATCAAAGTTTTCAATCAGTACTCAAAATTGTGTGGCAAAAACTGGTGTTAAGAGTGTTGTTTTTGCCGTGTGGTCGAATCGAAATGGACAAGATGAATTAAGATGGTATGAGGGGGAGTTGGGCCCCGATGGCGAATTTTACGCTTATGTTGACATTGAAAACCATGGCTTTGAATCAGGCGCTTATGTTACCCACGCTTACTTGCGGGGAACGCGGGGAGAAAACATTGCTTTCGCCAATGCAGAATTTATCATGCCAAATATCAACCCATCCATTGAATCTGATAAAGCGGTGCTCAATAATATTTTTAAAATACGAATCAAGAATGCGAGCACTGAAAACGGGGTGTCCAGAATTATGATTCCGACCTGGAGCCTAACAAATGGTCAGGATGATGTGCGGTGGGAGACGGCCACCTATATTGGAAATCATACCTGGGAAGCCACTATTAATCTGCGTAACTATAATATTATTGTTGATGATTTCATTTCACATGTTTATCTGATCGATCAGAACGGAACATATCATTTTTCGAAAGCTGCAACAAAGAAAATCTTGCAGAATACCGCCACTATTTATGGTTTTTTCAATTATCCCCTGGATAAAAATTACAAAGCAAATGCTGGTGATCCCACTGATTGGTTTGGACCCCGATGGGGTGATATCCACGAAGGAATTGATATCCCAGCCCCCTATAATGCCCCCTGCTATGCGGTTGGCAATGGCGTCGTTGAAAAGGCTGGTTATTTTATGGGATATGGGCGCTATGTTAGAATACGAACCACCGATCGATATGGTGAAAGTGTCTCTTTCTTTTATGGCCACCTTCAGGAGATCAATGTGGGTGTGGGACAATCTGTAAGTAAGGGCCAAAAGATTGGTTCAGTTGGAGGATCGGGTTATAATGCCCAAGGCAAGTACATTGATAATGCCTATGGCCCTCACCTTCATTTTGGAGCAATTGTCAATGCCGATTACGCCTGTGTCGATCCGGAAATATGGATTGACTTTCACAACCCTTACAGTAATGCAAATTGAGTCATTGATCGTAAAAGAGACTGGGAATAGGTTCCGGGTCTCTTTTTGTTTAGTAAAGGAAGATCCTGTGTTATAATAAAATGAATTAGTTTATAGAAATAAAGGTAGGTTTATGAAGTGTGATGTGTCAGTTATTATACCAAATTACAATGGAGAAAATTTTATTGCAAATTGCCTGAATAGCATGATGGTGCAAAGTTTTAGTGAGTTCGGACATATGGAAATCATCGTCGTTGACGATTGTTCGACAGATACCAGTGTCAGGATTATAAAAACATATCAAAATGTGACTTTACTCGAAAATCCTGTAAATTCCGGTTTTGACAAGTCCGTTAATCAGGGCATTCTGGCCAGCCGGGGGAAATACTGTTTGCTGTTAAATAATGATGTAGTGACTGATCCAGATTTTGTGAAATATTTATATCTGCACATTGATGATAATCCCCGGGTTTTTTCAGTGAGTTCAAAAATGATTCGTTTCTACGAACGTGATAAGCTGGATGACACCGGTGATTTTTATAATATTCTTGGTTGGGGTTATAAACGGGGCGATGGACAATCGGTGAATTCTTATAATAAGCCAACCGGCATTTTCAGCACCTGTGCCGGAGCTGGGATTTACCGTCGGTCTATTTTGAATGAAATCGGCTTGTTTGACGAGGCGTTTTTTGCTTATATGGAAGATGTGGACATTTCCTACCGGGCCTTGATAAATGGCTATAAAAACCGATACGAGCCCAAGGCGATCTGTTATCATATCGGTAGCGCAACGACCGCAGAAGGTCAAAAGTATAGCCCGTTCAAAGTACAGATTTCGGCACGTAATAATATTTATGTGGCTTATAAAAATATGCCGTTAATTCAGTTGCTGTTTAACAGCCCGTTTTTGTTACTGGGATTTTTAGTTAAGTATGCCCTTTTTTTAAAAAGAGGCTTTGGTCGAGACTATGCGGCTGGAATTAAAGAAGGGCTGAAAAACCATAAAAAGTTAGCGAAGATACCCTTTCAATTGAAAAATCTGGGGCACTATTTTCTTATTGAAGCGCAGTTGGTATTGAACGTATTTCGATTCATTGAAAATAAAATAAGGAAGTAAAATGTTTCCTTTTCTACCCTTCCATATTTAAAGGGTATATGGTAAAATATAATGTCTTTTGAAAGACAAAAGGGCTTAAGAAAGGCTGAAAATGGAGTTATCGATTATTATTGTTAATTATAAAACAGAAGAATTGACATCAAATTGTATTGATTCAATCATAAAAAGTAATACCAAAGGATTGAACTATGAAATCATCCTGGTGGATAATGCTTCCGAAGACGGTAGTATTGAAGCTATTGAAAAGCAGTTTCCAGCCATAACAATTATAAAAAACACCGAAAACCTGGGATTTTCAAAGGCCAATAATATCGGTATGGAAGCATCACAAGGGGACTATATCCTTTTGTTGAATTCTGATACGATTGTTGATTTGAATACGTTAAAAGGTGCCATGGCATTTATCAAAGATCATAAACATATCGGGGCCCTCGGTTGTAAGGTTCTGCTGCCGTCAGGGAGGCTCGATCCAGCCTGTAAACGAAGCTTTCCGACACCGTTAAATGGGCTTTTTCATAGTCTTAATCTGGATTCCGCATTTCCTGAAAGCACCCGTTTTGGGGCTTATAATCTGACCTATGTGGATGAGAACAAAACATGCTCGATCGATTGTATTATGGGGGCTTTTATGCTGGTTCCAAGAAGGGTAATCGATGTGGTTGGGATGCTGGATGAGGATTTTTTTATGTATGGGGAAGACGTCGATTGGTGTTATCGGATCAAACAGGCCGGGTTTCAGATCATGTATTACCCGGAAGTTCGGATTTTTCATCATAAAAAAGCCAGTGGCATTGGAAAACGGAACCCTAAGGTGATCGCCGCATTTTATGATTCGATGATAATTTTTTACAATAAACATTATCAAAATAAGTATAATGGGATCACCCGGTGGTGTGTGATCACGGGAACGACAATTATGAAAAAAATAGCATTGGCCAAAAATAATCGTAGAAAATAAAACCGGAAGGGGCAGACAAAGAATGATAAAAAGTAATCAGCGTTTTTTTAACTTTATCTTGGTTTTATTCGATATGGGCGTTGTGACGGCTTCGCTTTTATTTGCCTGGTATATCCGCTTTGTCTCGCCATTTTTTGACGATGGTGTGCGAACCATGAACTTAAGAGCATATATTGAATTATTAGTGATCATTATCCCGCTCTATCTGATCCTTTTTCTTTTCTTCGGTCTTTATCAGCCTTATCGCAAACAGCGTTTTTTTAAAGAATGCCGGGAAATAATATTTGCAAATATTATTGGCATAACGATTTTAATGTCAGCATTGTTTACGATGAAAAGTATTCATTTTTCCCGATATATGTTGGGAATTTTCTTTGTCACTTCTACGGTAACGATGATACTGGAGCGGGGTTCGATTCGAAAGATTTTGAGAATGGCCCGGGAACGGGGCTTTAATATCAAGTATATTATTATTGTCGGCGCCGGTAGTATTGGTCAGACCTTTGCGGCAAAGGTTGCCGGAGATCGGCAGCTGGGTTATAAGGTCACCGGGTATGTTGATGATTATTATCATAAAAGCGATAAGGATGGGATTCCGATCCTCGGAAAAACCCGGGAAATGAATGAAATCCTTGAAGAATATCAGGTTGATGAGGTAATTATTGCATTGCCTAATACCAGTTATAAACGGATCGATGAAGTAATCGATATTTGCGAATACCAGGGGATTAAAACCCAAATTATCCCGGATTATTTTCATTTAATTCAGGGAACAACGGCTTATTTTGATGAATTGGATGGCATTCCTCTGATTAATACCCGCTATATTCCGCTGGATCAGCCATTAAATAAATGGATTAAACGCGTGATTGATATTATCCTTTCGATTCTGATTATGATTCTGGTTTCACCAATCATGCTGGTGACAGCAATTCTGGTTAAAGTGACATCACCGGGGCCTATTATCTATAAGCAGATCCGGGTGGGAATGGGACGAAAAGAGTTTTGGATTTACAAATTCAGATCGATGCGTTGTGATGCCGCCATTCCCGGTGAAATCGGCTGGACCACCGAGAACGATCCGCGAAAAACAAAATTTGGGGCGTTTATCAGAAAAACCAGTATTGATGAATTGCCACAGTTTTTCAATGTTCTCAAAGGGGACATGAGCATTGTTGGCCCCCGACCTGAGCGACCCCATTATGTTACCCAGTTTCAACATGAGATTCCCAAATATATGATTAAACATCATGTCCGCCCGGGGATCACCGGTTGGGCTCAAGTACAGGGGTGGCGGGGCGATACCTCAATTCATAAGCGGATCGAGTGCGATATTGAATATATCGAGAAATGGACATTGTGGTTTGATGTCAAAGTCTTTTTTATGACGTTTAAAGCGGTATTTGAGAGTGGGTATTAAATTTGAATGGAATATTGTCAAATAAGAAAGCAAAGATTTTTATTTTAATAATTCTGCCACTGATATTAGCTGGTTTTGGTGAATTATATTTTTTAATGATCGAAAATAAGATAGCGATTGGATTCTTTCAATCTTGGACAGGAATCACCCAAATCATCGTTGTCGTTAATTATCTCAGACTATTCTTCTTCATGGGTTTGGCTATTGGATTAAGCGTTTTGACGAATGTTTATGGAATGGAAAAACTAACTGGTTTAGCTTATCAATATCGTTTCGGGATTTCGGGAGTGTTGTTGATTGCGCTTGTTTTGTTTGAAATTCATGGTTCATCGATCTTGTATTGGCAGAATTATTTAAGTGATCTGACCACTGTTTATGAACCATTAATTGGTATATCGAGAGGGATTCGCAGTGATGAGTGGGCGGTCAATACGCCGATGATGTTGTCACAGTATTATAACAATTCTGGGTTGTTCCCCTATTTCAGCGAAACCATTCGGGGGACATTAACCGATACCTTTATTATTTATGGTCAGCCAGTACGAGATATTGCCATATTTTTTCGCCCCTTTCATTGGGGTTACTTATTGCTGGCTCCGGCAAAAGGGTTGTCATTTTTTTGGATTAGCCGGGCGATAGCCCTATTCCTGGTCTCTTTTGAGTTTGGGATGATACTAGCAAAAAAAAGCAAATTGCTGGCACTGATTTATGCGTTGCTGATCACCTGGTCTCCGGTTGTATCGTGGTGGTTCGCCATCAATGGTCTTGTTGAAATGCTGGTTTTTGGTCAATTGGTTTTGATCATGATCACATTATATATGAATAGTCAGAATTATTTTAAGCGAATGCTTTATGCTCTGGTGATTTTAGTTTGTGCCGGTGGATACATTTTAACCTTTTATCCGGCCTGGCAAGTACCGCTGGTCTATGTATTTCTGGCATTATTTATAGGCGTCTTTCTTGAAAATCACAAATATTTTATTTGGAATAAAAAAGATGTTGGGATTGGGATTGGATTAATTCTTTTATTAAGTCTAGGTATGATTTATGTTTTATCGAAGTCCGGTGGAACGATCAGTGCAGTGATGAATACCGTTTATCCGGGAGGCAGTGCGGAGACCGGTGGAAACCAGGTTTCACGATTGTTTTTATATCCGGGGAATCTGTTTTTTTCATTTTCCCGGGAATTAACTTATGCAAATCTCTGTGAATTGGCAGTTTATTTTGATTTCTTTCCAATGGGATTAATTATGACCGGTTGGGTATTAGTCAAACAAAAAAAACTGGACAAATTATTAATTCTGATGCTTGTGACAAATGCGATTCTGATATTATGGTGTTTGTTTCCGTGGCCGGAGTGGCTGGCAAAAGCGACATTATTAAGTTACTCAAAACCGGTCCGGGCATTTCTGGCAGTGGGGTTTTTAAATATCCTGTTGCTGATCCGAGCCCTTGCTTTATTTGAAGGTACGTTTTCAAAATGGGTAAAAGCTGGCAGTGCGATGGTGATGAGCCTGGTGATCACACTTTTGGCATTTAAAACATATGAAGGCTATCTTGATTTAAAGATGAGCATTATTATTTTGTTTTTTTTGTTTGGATCATTTTATATCATTTTAAGTGGAAACAAGGACTGGGCCCGAAAAGCTTTGATCGTGATTTCGCTCATTATTGTCTTTGTGGCAGGATTGTTTGTCAATCCGGTGGTTAGTGGATTGGATGCTATTTATCAACTGAATTTAATCAAGAAAATCGAGCAGATAAATACGGTGAAAAACGGCTTGTGGATTGTCGACTCGGGAGCAGAAATCGGTTTTCCGGTTATAAACTTACCGCTGATGGCCGGGGCGCCGACAATTAACTCGACTAATGTTTATCCCACTCTGGAACGATGGCATTTACTGGATCCTGATGGATCGGAAGAAGAGATTTATAACCGTTATGCCCATATCAGCATGAATTTGACCAACACGGATAATGAAACAAATTTTGTTTTAAAGTCGCCAGATCTTTTCGAAGTCAATTTAAACATTAATGATTTAGAAAAAATGGAAGCAGCTTATGTTTTCACGAAACGTGATTTGTCGATGCTTTCAAGCGAGAAAGTAAGTTTTGATGAACTGGCAGATGAAAATGGATTTAAAATATACACAATAAATTATCATTAAAGGAGTAGTGATGGAAAAGGGAAAAAAGACAGCGATATTAATCCCCTGTTATAACGAATCAAAAACCATTGAAAAAGTAATTAAGGATCATCAGGCCGTGATGCCGGATGCTGATATTTATGTTTATGACAACAATTCCAGTGATGGCACTGACGAAATTGCCCGAAAAGCCGGCGCGATTGTCCGGTATGAGTATCGGCAGGGGAAAGGGAATGTGGTCAGAGCGATGTTTCGGGACATCGATGCCGACTGCTATATTATGACTGACGGAGATGACACCTACCCCGCTGAATTTGCTCTGGAATTGGAAAAACAAATTTATGAAAAACGGGCTGATATGGCCATCGGTGATCGGTTGTCATCGACCTATTTCACAGAAAACAAGCGTCCTTTTCATAATATCGGAAATGTGCTGGTGCGAAAATTAATCAATGTTTTGTTTAAAGCAGAAGTAAAAGATATCATGACCGGCGCCCGGGGGTTCACCAGAGAATTTATCAAGTCCTTTCCAGTAACATCAAAAGGCTTTGAAATAGAAACTGAAATGACGATTTTCGCACTGGATAACAATTTTAAAATTGTTGAGGTGCCCATCGATTATCGGGATCGACCGGAAGGCAGTGAGTCAAAACTGAACACCTACTCCGATGGCTATAAGGTTTTAATGACCATTGGAACCTTGTTTCGGGATACCAAACCCTATTTGTTTTTTTCGATCGTTTCGCTCGTATTGCTAGTAATCAGTGGGATCTTTTTTGTGCCAATTTTAATGAATTATTTTGAAACTGGCATGGTAGCCAAATATCCGACTCTGATTGTGATTACGGCCTTGTGGATTATTGCGATCATCAGTTTTTTCAGTGGGGTTATTTTGCAGGTGCTAAAAAAACAGCACCGTCATAACTTCGAAAGACATCTGAATCTGCTCAACGAGATTTGGAGAAAAGAATCCTGATTTAAATAAAGTATATGTGTTAATAAATTTAAAAAAGCAGAGACTAAAAATACAAGATATAAAGAGGATAAGTGATTGGAAGAAAGAGAAATCGAGTTAACAATATTAATGCCTTGTCTGAACGAAGCCGAAACATTGGAAATTTGCATCAAGAAGGCGATGTCTTTCTTAACAGATAACAAGGTAAACGGAGAGGTGTTGATTGCCGATAACGGCAGTACAGATGGATCTCAGGATATTGCAACAAGAAACGGCGCCCGGGTCGTTAATATCGAACAAAAGGGATATGGTAGCGCTCTGAGAGGTGGCAGTGAAAACGCACGTGGTAAATATATCATTATGGGCGATGCGGACGATAGTTATAATTTTTTGAACCTGATGCCCTTTCTGGAAAAGCTCAGAGAGGGATATGAATTGGTGATGGGAAACCGGTTTAAAGGTGGTATTGAAAAAGGGGCGATGCCGCCACTGCATAAGTATCTGGGTAATCCGGTGTTATCATTTATCGGGCGGATTTTTTATCCCAGTGAGATTAAAGATTTTCATTGCGGACTAAGGGGTTATAATCGTGCTGCTATAAAGAGTCTTCAGTTGCAAACAACTGGAATGGAATATGCTAGCGAAATGGTTGTTCAGGCAACCTTGCACAAGCTGAGAATGATCGAAGTGCCGACAACCTTATCTCCGGATGGTC
Source organism: Firmicutes bacterium HGW-Firmicutes-4 (assembly GCA_002841405.1). Lineage (GTDB taxonomy): Bacteria > Bacillota > Clostridia > Eubacteriales > Eubacteriaceae > Acetobacterium. Next base: position 27,152 of record PGZR01000010.1, read on the forward strand.
GGACACGCCCCCCACATTTGAGGAGCTGGCGGGATGGTTGGCGGCATCTTAAATTTCTGATGATGTACAGTCCTAATTGGACATTCTTGTATCCTGGTCTGATTTTATCTGTTGTCGGGCTGCTGATGATGGTGATTATCGGGGTAGGGCCAACCAAAATCGGTAATGTCAACTTTGGTATCAATACGATGATGTATGGATCGGCGAGCTTGTTGGTGGGTGTCAATATCATCCTGTTCTCTATGTTTACCAAAGCTTATGCACTAAGTTCGGGATTTATTCCCAACAGTCCCAAAACAATTGGCATTTTTGAGAAGTTTACCGTCGAAAAAGGTGTTGTGATTGGGGTCGCGTTAACCTTGTTGGGTATTGCTGCCACCATTTTTGCTTTTATAATTTGGGGTAATAACTCTTTTGGAAACCTGCAGCCAGAATCAATTATGAAAATAACGATTCCAGCGACAACACTGATTGCCATCGGAATTGAATTGATTTTTGCCAGTTTCTTTTTGGGAATTCTGGAAATAGAAAGAAAAAAATAGCAACATTTCAGGCAAGCTAGAGAAAAATTTAGGTTGTCTGTTATTTTGCTTGAAAAAATAAAAACGATTGAGAGGGAAATAAGATGGCATCGACAGGTTCTGGAACAGAAACGAATCGGTTGCGGATATTTTTTAATAAATATCGGTTAGTGATTTTCATGATTGGTTTTATTATAATTAAACAATTATTAGTCATTGGTATGCCACTATTTGCTCATGCTGGGGCAGGACATGATGATCGCTTAATGATCAATATGGCAGACTCTTTAAGCAATGGAGCGTGGTTAGGCGAATACTCCGAAAAAACGCTGGTAAAGGGTTTGTTCTTTCCGCTTTTTTTGGTAGCAAATGATGTTTTAGGCATACCTTATTCGCTGTCGATCCCAGGAATTTATTCCCTTGCCTGTATGAGCTTTGTTTTTGGAATAAAACGACTATTTCAGACAGAGTTTCCGCTCTTTATTATTTTTTTAGCACTGCTATTCAATCCGATCTCATTCGCTGATGAAACCTTTCTTCGGGTCTACCGAAATGGTTTAACGGCCACCCAGGCATTAATTATCAGCGGCAGCATGTTTGCCGTTTACCTGACTCGTTTTGAAAAAAAACGGTTTCAAATTCTGTGGGCGATTAGTGCGGGGCTTGGACTGGCTTCCCTTTGGCATACTCGGGAAGATGGCATCTGGATTATTCCGTTGGTATTGGGAGTAATTGTTATTACGTCGATATCCATCATTTTGCAAAAAGAACTGCAGACAAAGGATAAGGTGAAGAAAACAATCATCACTGTCATACCGGTGATGATACTGATAGTGTCCACCATCATTATTTCTAGTATTAACTACGCTCATTATGGAGTCTATACCTCCAATGAGTTGAATAAAAGCAATTTTACTAATGCTATCAAGTTGATCTATTCCGTGGCAGCAAATGAAGAGGTTGAGCGGGCAGCAGTCCCCCGAAGTACGATTTCAAAAATCTATGAGGTATCACCGACACTTAATACGATTAAAGAAGAATTGGAATCAAGTCTGGATCGCTGGTCCTGGTATGAAAAAGATGCGAAGGTGCGACAAGTCGAAGACGGATTTTTCTTTTGGGCCTTGAGAGAAGCGGTCGCTAATGCCGGCTATTACGAAAATGCGGTAAAAGCAAATGATTTTTATGAAAATTTAGCCAAAGAACTAGAAGTCGGATTTGAAAGCGGCGAGTTAAATCGCAGATCAACGATGCCATCAGCACTGATGTCTCCCTGGCGGGATGGATACTGGGAAGAATTGCCAATTGCTTTTTTTAGAACCATCAATTATGTTGTCAGATTTGAAGCGATTAAAACCAGTATGACCGACAGCATCGATGATGGGAAGAATGGAATCTTGCTTTTTGAAGAAATGACAAACAATTCGGCTCGGATCAAAGGGGAACCAATTTCATTGGGTGTTCAAGTCAGGCTGGCGCTTTTAAATGGCATCACCGGAATTTATCAAATCATTGGGTTCATTGCCTTTGTTGCGGCTATTTTAGCTTATGGACTGATTTCAATTTTTATATTCATAAAAAAATTGCGAAATAAATATGGACTGATGGATTGCTGGCTGGTACTATCCGCTTTGCTATTTAGCGCATGTGTTTTAGCTGGCGGTGTTGCCTATACCGATATTTCTGCTTATGTGGCCATTTCATACTGGTATCTGGCTGGAGCTTATCCATTAATCATTGCATTTAATGCGATTGCGCTTTATAAAATAACAGAAATATTCGTTAAAATGATTTATGAGAAAAAAAGGGACAAAATCAAATCAGATTGAGGGAACAATGAGATTAAAGAACTATTTATTTTTGCATGCAAGTTTATTACTATATTCTTTCGGTTCGGTTTTATCAAAGATGGCCAGCGCAGAAGAATTTCTATCTTTGGCGTTTATTCTTTACTACAGCCTGTTTTTGGCGGTATTGTTTGTTTATGCACTATTATGGCAGCAAATTTTAAAACGCTTTCCATTAACCGTAGCATTTGCAAATAAAGCGATTACCATTTTGTGGGGAATTGTCTGGGGCGTTCTGTTTTTTGGGGAAGCATTGCGCTGGGGAATGTTGTTGGGTTCAGTGATTATTGTTTCAGGAATATATTTGGTGGTGAGTGATGATAAATAACGAATGGGTTTATTATGTGCTGTATTTGTTTTCGGTATTGGTAGCCTCTTTATCTCAGGTAATCTTGAAAAAAAGTGCCATGATTCATTATGAAACTCGTATCAGAGAGTATCTGAATCCCTATGTTATTGGGGCATATTTTTTCTTTTTTGGGTCGGCCCTATTAACAACCTTAGCTTATCGGGGGGTACCGTTGACCCTGGGACCGGTTCTGGAATCAACCGGCTATATCTATGTCGGGATTTTGGGGATGCTGATTTTAAAAGAAAAACTCAGCCGGCGTAAAATTATTGGCAATGTATTGATCGTCGGAGGAATTCTTGTTTATGCTTTTGTTTAGGAAATAACTTTCAGTAACAACAGGAGACTAATTTCTGAACTGAAAAAATCTGATTTTTAGAATGTAGGTGAGATAGAGATGGATAATGATCGTGTCATTAAAAGATATGAAAGTCAATTGATTCAAAATTTAATGGAATCCCGAAAAACGAATCGACTGCTTTTTTTGGTAATCCTGGCTGTTACCTTTATTTATATGGTTCTTTTAAATTTCAAAACCCCCCTGATTGCCGATGATTTTGTGTACACCTTTATCTTCGGTACATCAATGCCAGTAATGAATTTTGGCGATATCATTAATTCGCAGATTGCTTACTATACAACCTGGGGCGGCCGAGTCGTGGCAGAAACATTGACGCAGCTGTTTATGTTTTTAGGGAAAGATGTCTTTAATATTGCCAATAGCCTATGTTACCTTGTTTTTTGTCTGGCTGTTTATTTTCTGGCAGTTGGCCGAAGAATTCGCTTTGAGTTATTATTATTAACCACTGTTTTAATCTGGTTTTTCATCCCGATGTTTGGGCAGACAGTGATGTGGTTAACTGGCTCCTGCAATTATTTGTGGTGTGGTACCATTATTCTATTAGCTATTCTTCCCTTTCGTCTGTATGAAGAGAAGCAGACGAAGTTATTAAACAGTATTTGGTTTGCCCTGGCGATGAGTCCCATATTTTTTATTAGTGGCATTACCAATGAAAATACTGCCGGAGCGATGATTTTGATTATGGTTATGTTCAGTGTGGTTTATTTTAAACGCAACCTTGGAATTCCGGCATTTGCATTTACGGCCATATTTTTTTCAGTCAGTGGTTTTTTATGCATGATCTTCGCGCCAGGAAACAGCCTGCGGGTAGAAAATGAATCGGCAGTAGCTGAGGTAACCATGATGGTGGGCTCAAATCCGATCATTACCCGGCTCTCATATTTTGCCTACAATCTTTATGCCCTGATGCCGCTGGTAATTTTAGCAGCCATCGCTTTTGTCTTATTGAAAAATGAAAAAGACCGAAAAGCATTAGTAAAATTTGGAATCTTTGCCGTGGCTGCAACCGCCGCTATGGTTGTTATGTTGGCGCCCCCGAAATTTCCGCCCCGGGCGATGTTTGGGTTGGCTGCATTTTTAATTATTGCTGTTGTTTATGCGTTTGGGCAACTCAATCTAACTGAAGAACGGATCAGGAAGTTTGTAATAATTCCAGGATCGGTAGTGATGCTGTTTTATATTATGTCCTGGGGTTATGTGGGAATAGACGCGATCACAGTCAATAAACAGTATATCGCCCGGGTGCAGATCATTCAGGAACAAAAAAATGAAGCTCAGATTCAGGTGTCGGAAATTGTACCCTTGTCCAGCCACAATGGCATGTATGGGTTAAAGGATGTCCAACTGGATCCCAACCATTGGGTAAACCGTGCCCTGGCAGATTATTTTGGCGTTCCGAATATCATCTTAAAGCCATAGCGCAAAAAAGCGAGCTGCGCCAGTCTGGATTCGTTTTGAATAATATTAATGAAAAGTCAATTAAAGCCACCCGTTGCCAAGTGCAGCGGGTGGCTTTGATCATGCTAGTAGTTTGAAGCTTCTTCAATATAAGAATCCGAATCGTTTGAGGTTCCATTTACGGTGTTTTCTATTTCATCACTGATTTCCATTGCCGCATCCGATGGGGTATAGTCGGTCTCGTAGACGAATTGATAGAAAGCTTCAATATTTTCGGCCAGGGTATTGGGGATAACGTAAGAAAGGCCATCGAGCATATCAAGTGAAATCAGTTCATCAATCGGGAAACGACTCTGCTCGATGTCTTTTGAGGGCATCAAGGCCAGATTTGCGCCGTATTTGAATATTTCCAGGGTGCTCAGGGAGGTTTCCACATAGGGTAAAGTGGCCATCACCAGATTGTATTGCTGCGGAAGATCAAGATCAAGGGCTTTTGATAAGACTTGTTCAAAAACAACCCGCTGCCGCAGGGTCCGATCAAAGTCGCCATCGCCCACATAGCGGACCCGGCAGTAAGCCAGGGCCTGAGAGCCATCAACAATCTGGGAACCAGTTTCTTCCAGAAAGGGGGAGCCGGTTGCTACTTTTTCGTTCACATCCATCAGGTATTCATTGACCCAGTCCAACTCTTCTTCGGTTTCAATATCGACGGTGACACCGCCGACGGCATTAACCATCGAAACCATGGCGATGAAATCGATGGTGACGTAATCGGTGATGGTGGTATCAAAATTCTGATTGATGGTTTGCAGTGCCAAATCCGGGCCGCCATAAGCGTAAGCGGCGTTAAGTTTGTCATAGCCGTATTTTTTATCAATATAAACATAGGTATCGCGCATCAGCGAGGCGACCTTGACCTTGCTGTGTTCGTAATCAGCGGTTGCCACCATGATGGTATCAGTCCGGTCACCCTCAACATCATCCCGTCCATCGACGCCGAAAACAGCAACATTGACAATCTTATGCTGTTTTGCAAAGCTGGCAGCTTCATCGCTGATTCCATACTTGCTTAAATTTCCTTTCAGATCACTGGTGACATTACCTAAGAAAAAAGCATTGACGGCAAAAGCCGTGGCCATCAGAAATATAATGCTCAGTAAGATGGTTCGCAGAAATTTTTTCAAAAAGCCACTGGATTTTTTCTTTTTCTTCGGAAGCGGATCAGGAAGGATTACCGGTTTCGTTTTATCCTTTCGCGAACTTTGTTTCGATTTGGTTTCTGATTTAATGGTCTTTAGGGGGCGCGTATCTTGTCTTAAGTTTTTATTAGATGATTTCTTTGTTGACGGATTCCGTCTATTTTCAATCACATTTTTTTTTCGATTATTCAAATTTTTACCTCATTTGGAAATCATTCAATCCACAACCAAAAAACTTGCAGATTTGCAGCAGAGACGGGTTTTGCGAAGATTTTCTCATGTCTTTAATTTGGAAACGAGTCCGAATTATCCTATTTTTAGACTTCTAGTAGGGTATTATATCATATTTGTAAATATTTGTAAAAATAATATAAATAGAAAAAACTCGCGACCGGTAAATCTTGTTATACATTTTAGGAAAACTTTGTTATAATAGAAGGCAAAGACTGATAGCAAATATAGGAGTGGGGTTATTATGGCAAATGAACAGGAACTCAATGAAAAAAATGAGTACTTCGAATATGTTGAATCACGCATTGAAAATTTAGAAAAGTTGATTTTGAAAAAAGATGAAGAATTAAAATCGCTCATCCTCAGAACCGTTCAAAACGGGGCATCGCAGCCTGAGAAAAACCTGCACAGGGAGAAGTCACAACGACCTGATCCAGGGAATTTCGAGCGGGTGTTCGAAGATTTGAAGGAAGAAGAAACCCGCTTTTTGAAAAACGAAGGCGAGCTTCCCAATTATAAGGCTGAAGAACTCAATAACCAACTGGCCAACATCGAAAAACGGGAGAAAATGGTTCAGGATATGCTGGATTCATTGGGGACAGCCCTGGCCATTTTGAAAAAACGCCACGAAGAAGTGAATCGAAAAGAAGAGACGCTGAATCGCGAGTATCAGAAGCTTCAAGAAATTGAAGCACTGTATCGGAGTACTGAAGGTTTAGACGCATTGACTTCAACCTTTGGGCAGATTTCAATCGATGGCGGAAGTTCTCAAGAAAACGGCAGAACCTCCTCCAATAATGACAGCAAGGAGTGATTTGATGAGATTAAGTTTTGGTAAATGCTGGGGTCTGTTGATTTTTGATATCATTGGATTGGCGATCTCTGGTTATGCTTTTTTATTGGGCTATCAGGTAATAGCGACACTTGCGAACGCAAATGCCTATATTGTTCTGATGGGATTTTTTGTGGGGATCAAGGCAATTATTTTGGCTTTATACGATTTGAACAGAAACATGCTGCGGAAGAATATTCCCTTCATTGGCGGAGGGATCACAATTCTGGGGAATGGCATTATATTTGCAATGTGTTTTTTTCTGATTCCAGAAGTACCACTGACATTTTTTATTGGTTTAGCCATTGCGGACTTTATGATTATCACCCTCTGCCATCTGTTATGGTGGGTTCTCATCGGTAAAGATGATAATCAGCCCAAAGAAACCAAATTACCGGCAAAAGAAGAGCGTGCGTCTAAACAAGAGAATAAGAAAGTCTCAAAAAAAGACCTGAAAAATGAAAAGAAAAACGAATCCGGAAAAGTGAATAAAAATTCAGGAAAAAAAGTGAAAAGTGAGAAAAAAACCTGGTTATCCCGGGATGAGGAAGAGGAATCGGAATACGACAGTATCTTTACCAGCCTGCTGGAAAACGAAAAAAGAGGCCAGCAACGCTATGTGGAATCTCCTAAAGCCGATGAGCCAAGAGTTTTTGAAGAAGAAAAACGTTATCAAACCAGTGACTTTCTCAATGAGATCAAGGAAAATTTAAAAAAAGAAAATAAACTGTCGATGGAGCAAACTACAGTGCAAGACGGAGTCGTGATGAAGCCTGCGAATCAGGAATTTACTCTATCACCAGGAAAAAAACCAACGGGATTACCTGTCATGGAATCAGCTCAGAACATTGAAGCAGGGATTGAGTCAAAACCGTTAATCAATAATCAGCCAGTTAGCGAGACCATTATCCTGCCAACGCAGTTACTAGAAGAGACAAACCCAATTTTGCTGGAGAACAGTGCTGATCTTTTTGGTGATTTACCAACGATCAAAGAAAGAAAACCTGATTTTCAAAAAATGGAGTCTTCAAATTTAGGTCCTTCTGGAATCGAGACGATAGAAATAGGTGACAATGAAGAAGGCTTTCTCTCGATTGAGCGCCGACTAGGCTATCTATTTCATGAAATTGAGAAATCAATGAAGGAAACCCAATACCTTCAAGGAGCAATCAGTAATTTTCAGAAGGAAGTGGAAAGCTATGAACCCATTGCCGGCGATGAAAAAATTGTTGCGGCCGGAAATCTGATTCGCGAAAAACTGAAAATGATCATCGATAAACAATTCGTTGTAGATGAGGTTCTCGATGATCTGATTCGCCTATCCAAACTGATCAATAAACGAATCAATGATTTAGATATTATTGAAGAGGGACTGAACCAGCGCAAGATCGCATTGGATCAAAAGGACTTGCTAATTGTTGAAGCCCGAAGCCGGAACACGGTGGAGAAAGAAGTGGCAATTCTGCCCGAAGAAGTGGTGCTGGAAAATTTAGACTCTGAGTTCATCGTTGCCGAAGGTGATTATGAATCGATCCGGAAATATCTGACCGAAAATCCGGAAGAATAGACCGGGAATAATTCAACATAAAACCAAAAAAAGAACCTGATGTGTGTGCTGGGCTTGTACGAGTCTGGCGCACACTGGTAATCGATAGGTGGCATTGTATTCTTATCGATTATTTGGGAAACAATAACCATCCTTTTGTTATATTAGATGGTTTTTTTTATTGCGAATTTTTAATAAAAATGATATACTGCTACCTGTATAAAAGTGAGTGTATTGGCTAAAGATACACTAAAACTTATTATTATTAGGAGGAAAAGAAATGAAAAAAATCGCAAAGCTCGGAGTTTTAGTTATGGTAGCGGCCATGGTTTTATCACTTGCTGCTTGTTCCGGCGGAACAACAACTAGCAGTGATACTAAGAAATATGTAATCGCTACAGATACAACATTCAAACCATTTGAGTATGAAAATGAAAAAGGTGAACGGGTTGGGATTGATATTGATCTTTTAGCAGCAATTGCTGAAGACCAGGGATTCGAATATGAATTGAAAGCAGTCGGTTTTGATGCTGCTTTAGGTGAAGTATCGACGGGTCAGTCTGACGGTATGATCGCAGGTATGAGCATTACCGATGAACGTAAAAAAACCTTCGATTTTTCTGATCCATACTTTGATTCAGGCGTAGTAATGGCAGTATCTGCTACAAACGATACAATCAAAACCTATGCAGATTTAAAAGGACAAAAAGTTGCGGTTAAAACTGGAACAGAGGGATCTACCTTCGCCGATTCAATCAAAGATCAATATGGGTTTACAACGGTCTCTTTTCCAGATTCAGCGAATATGTACGAAGATGTAAAAGCCGGAAATTCAGCAGCTTTGTTTGAAGACTATCCCGTAGTTGGTGATGCCATCGCCAGCGGTGTGCCACTTAAAATGGTTACTGAAATGGAAAAAGGCAGTTCTTACGGATTCGCAGTGAAATTAGGTCAAAATCCTGAATTGATTGAAATGTTCAACACCGGTTTAGCCAACTTGAAAGCTAATGGAAAATATCAGGAAATCCTAGATACGTATATCAAAAAATAATCTGTTATAAAAATTTAACACGTTATTAATTTTGAAATCATCTGTCGGCAAACGCTGACAGATGATTTCTCTAAGTTATCTAAAAGTGTTTACTCGCGTGATCGCTTGCGTGTGAGTAAAGACTGTTGGACAACTGGAATCATAGAAGGAGGTTGACGTGAATATACTCGCATTAATTGTACAGTATTGGCCCCGCCTGATTGCAGGACTGGGTTTAACGGTTCAAATAACAATCATTTCCCTTATTTTAGCAGGCATTTTAGGGATGGTTTTTGGTCTCTTATCGGTATCAAAGAGAAAAAGTCTTAGAGCAATTGCACTTGTCTATGTAGATATTGTTCGGGGGACACCACTATTGGTACAGGCATTTTTTATCTACTTCGGGATTCCGGCGGCTCTGGGCATCCAATCAGATCCCGTTGTTTCCGGCGTAATTACCCTAAGCTTGAATGCCGGCGGTTATCTGGCCGAGATTGTCCGCGGTGGAATTGAGTCGATCAGCAGAGGTCAGATGGAAGCCGCCAGGAGTTTGGGTTTGCCCTATGGGATGGCGATGCGGAGTGTCATTTTACCCCAGGCGATCCGAACCATGACTCCGGCGTTGATCAATCAATGTATTATAACTCTAAAAGATACGTCGCTGCTTTCTGTTATTGGGGTGACCGAATTAACCCAGACCGGCCGACTGATCATTGCCAATAATTACCAATCCTTCGAGGTTTGGGCCATTGTGGCAATGATGTACTTCATCATTATTATGATCTTATCGAAGATCTCAAAACGAATTGAAAGGAAAATGTCTTATGGGAAAAGTAAAAATTAAGAACCTAAAAAAGAGTTTTGGTGATTTAGAAGTCCTGAAAGATATTAACCTGGAAGTTAAAGAACGTGAAGTAATCTGTATTATTGGCGCTTCCGGTTCGGGGAAAAGTACCTTATTAAGATGTATCAACGCCTTGGAAGACGCCAGCAGCGGTACCATTGAAGTGGATGGCAATGATATTACCAGGGCCGATGGCAATATCAATAAATATCGTCAGGATATTGGGATGGTTTTTCAACAGTTTAATCTTTTTCCGCATATGACGGTTTTGAAAAATATCTCCTTCGCGCCAGTAGCACTTAAACTTAAAACGAAAGAAGAAGCCGAAGAAACAGCGCTGAAACTGTTAAGACGGGTTGATCTGGAAGAAAAAGCAAACGTCTATCCGGAACAGTTATCCGGGGGACAGCAGCAACGGGTAGCTATTGCCCGGGCCCTGGCGATGAATCCAGATGTCATGCTTTTTGATGAACCGACTTCTGCTCTGGATCCTGAAATGGTTGGGGAAGTTTTAAATGTTATGAAACAGCTGGCCAAAGACGGCATGACCATGATCGTCGTTACCCATGAAATGGGATTTGCCCGAGAAGTTGCGGATCGGGTGATCTTCATAGATGAAGGCTTTATCGTCGAAGAAGGTCCTCCCAGTGAGATTTTCGGTAATCCCAAGAACCAGAGAACGATTAACTTCCTGAACAAGGTTTTATAGTTGGGATTGTTTAATTAAGCTTGGATACCAGGAATGAATTGAAACAATGACAATGAAAACCATCTCGTGAGAGGTGGTTTTTTTCTAGGCCAGTGGTAATGATTTTACTTTCTGGGTATAAATGGGGATAGAATGCCAGAGAGGGGATAGAAGCGATGATGATGATAAAAGAGCGGTTAATTGACTGGTATAACTGGATTAAGACAAGGGTAATTGAAAACAAACAGAGGACCGGAGCCCTGTTGTGTGCGCTTCTTACACTGGTCGGATTTTTCATGCCATTTATGACTGCCAAGGCCGAGGTATCGGTAGCGGGGATCATGAACAATACCGTAGCAGTGATTAGTCCCGAGTATGATATCATCAATTTTTCGTTAAGTGATTTTGTCAGACAGGAACCGATTGATGACTTTGAGATATATGGGGTGCCGCTTGGTAATCTCAAAATACTGGATCAGTCGGTGCTGGAAATGTTAAGAAATCCGCTGCCAGATAAGGGTTACGTTAGCAGTGTGAATGAAGCCTTATCAAGCCCGGCACTGGATTATCTGGTCGATCCCAAGGTTCAGGAAATTGTTGCCACCCGGTTTAGTAATGGAACGAACATTAATGCCATTCTGGGTGACCTATGGACGATTATTCAAAGTGTCAGAAATATTGCCGGTAAGGTTAATGATGTGACGATTCAGGCCCGTCAGTCCATGGATCAGGTCAATGCTACGATGGCCACCATTGATGGTTATAAAGCCACTGCCAATGGTGGGGTGCTGATTCTATTTCTGGTTATCATTGGTTTAGTGGTGCTGATTTTATATAAACGAGCCAGTATCAAGCTGTCAATTTTTATTTCCGGATTATTAGCGGTGCTGTTCATAGCAGTGGGGATTGGTGTCGCGGTGGTTAATAATAGTATTAATGAGCAGCTTGCCAGTTTGGCAAGTCAGGTCAATAATGGAATTGTCGATGCACTAAGAGCTATCTTAACCGGGACATTTGGAGATGTGGGGACATTTATTGCCAATTATATCAGCGGTCAGGCTAATTTTCTGATCATGTCATTTGCGCTCCAGCTGGAAGTCGGGTATTGGATCATTTTGCTGGGTTTGTTGGGAACTTTGATCCTGCTGATATTATCAGCCCGCAAAGAGCAGCGGATCAGAGTGGAAGTAGAAATCAGAACAGCGCTGGACGAATCGGTTTTAGCCGAAGAAATCGATGAAGCGATTGAAGCCCAGAAATACCTGCAGGCGGCGGTATTATTAAGCGCAGCCAATGAAAAGGAAGAAACGGAACAGATAGTCGTCAGTGGTGAAAGTAAAAAGTAAGGGATGTCGTATCAATTATTTAAGATAAAAAAAGGATGATCCGCGGATCATCCTTTTGCTTATTCGACTAATTGAGAGATCTTGATGCTTTTGGTATGTTCGATGGGTTCCCAGATTTCAATCGGTTTGATGAAACATAACACATTAATGGGAATCCAGGAGGCCAGATAAAACCAGAAAGAAAAAACTGAAATATTGTTGATCTGACGGATTTTTTTGCCTTCCAGCCATAATACCATGGCGGTAAAGACCACGCTGAAGAGGACCCCGCCAATGGAAAAGAGAATGGCAAAGCTCAACGCGTTGGACCAGACACTGGTAGTGATAAACAGCATCCCCAGGATGATAAAGGAACATATAGTATAAATGCAGGTTAATACTTGCATAAAGGGGGCAACCAGAAACATCAGCATATCCATGGCACAACGATTTTTATCCTTGATCACCGCGTCGATGAGCTGAGGCGAATACTGGTTGAAACACTGAATGGTACCAGTCGACCAACGTTTTCGCTGCGACCAGGATTGATCAAAGGTAATCGGATGTTCGTCGTAGGTAATCGCTTCGGGAACCCAGGCGACCCGGTAACCCTTGATGATACACTGGGTGGTAAATTCAATATCTTCAGTGAGGCTAAAAGTTTTGAAACCTTCTTTTTTGATGACATCGGCATGCATCATAAATCCGGTTCCGTTTAAGGTCGCCGACCAGCCCAATTTATGGCGGGCCAGGTTCATAAAGCGATTCAGGGTCCAGTAAAATACCGATTGGCAACCGGAAATCCACGAATCCTCGGGATTTTTACTGTCGCGGTAACCCTGGGCAATTTTTTCGCCCGATTCAAGAACGTTGTTCATCGAGGTGATAAAATGCTTATCAACCAGGTTATCGGCATCAAAAACACAGAAGGCATCGTAAATATCATTTTCTTCAAAAATATAATCAAAGAATTGCGAAAGGGCGGCACCCTTGGATTTAACTTCAGCCGTACAGGTCATAATCTTGGCTCCGTGTTCAAGGGCCACTTCTTTGGTATCGTCAGTACAATTATTGGGAATAACATAGACATCCATCAGTTCTTCCGGATAATCCTGTTGGTGAAGACTTTCGATCAGATTACCAATAACCGCCGCTTCATTCCGTGCGGCAACTACTACAGCGATGCGGTTTTTGGGAGGTGAGAGGACATATTTATTGTGTTTGGTATACCCAAATACTCCGATACCTAAGTAATAGATACCATAAATAAAAAACGGGATGCCTAAAATAAATAACAGAGTAAAAGTTGTTCGGTTCCAATAACTACCGGATATAGTATAAATGCTTTTTCTTCATGACACAACCACCAGGAATTGTCATTCATGGTGGTTGTGTGGGTTTATGTTCGTCGCATTTAAGTTCCTTCATTTTAACACGAAACAGAGTATTTATCAAGGATTGAGGGTGTTTCCTGAAAACGAGACCATCATTTTTTTAAGGTTATTCAAAGGTTTGTACTGCTTTTACGTATTTATAAATCCTCTAAATTATCTTTAATCAGGCGGGTCCGCGGCATTTCGGTTTTATGCATATTGGCAAAATATCCCCACAGCATAATCAATCCGATTGGCCAAATCAGGAGACTCCAAACAACAAGCCACCATTTGGAATAATAAAACGGTTTTTTTCCGGCGCTATCGGTTACTTCAGTTTCTTCCATCATATCTAATTTATCTTCTAACATTGTCACATCCTCCTTTTTTCTTTGTTGAACTATAGATACCCGAAAACTCCGAAAAACAACAAAACTGGGAAAACTTAATAAACTAAAGGGTTCATTTTAAATTCATATTGAATGTTTAAACTGGCTATAAAATAAATTCAATGGTTGGAGGATCGACGTGAAAAAACGAAAAACAAAAAAGATTATTATTGGTAGTGTTGTTGCGGTATTAGTGATTGTGGGAGGATTTGCGGGATTTCAGGTTTTTGCAAATTCGGCAAAAGATCAGTTTACCGAGACCCCGGCGACAGTGGGAAGTATTGTGAATGACAATCGTTTTTCAGGGGTTATTGAGAGTCAGTCCCGGGAAGATATCATGGCCACCAGTGCCCTGGAAATAAGTGAGCTCTATGTCAGTGAAGGCGAACTAATCGGCGAAGAGACGGATCTTTATGAACCGGTTTCAGGGGATCTTGTCACCTCATCCGTGGCCGGGGAAGTTGCCAAGATTTATTATGATGAAGATGAAACCGTGGCTGCTGGTGGCAAAATTATGGAGATCGTCGATTTTATCAACCTTCAGGTCAGTATCAAGGTGGACGAATATCAATTGGCCAGCTTAGCAGTGGGAGCACCGGTTACCATCAATATCGACAGTATTGGCCGCAGCGTTCAGGGAACAGTCAGTGAAATTAGCCGGGAAGCTAAAAATGAAAATGGGGTCGCTTATTTTACTGCCATCGTTGATTTTCAGGGAGATGAACAGATTCGCATCGGTATGAATGCCGAAGTGGTCATCGTTAAGGAACAAGCTGAAAATGTAGTGACGGTTCCCGTGGACGCCATTCAATTTGGGGCTGACAACGAGAGTATTGTCCTGGTGAAAGGCGAGTCTGAAAATCCTGAGCAGCGTCCGGTGACCACCGGGATTACCGATGGCATCAATATCCAAATAACTGAAGGTCTTGCCGAAAATGAGGTGGTTTTTATTCCCATGATGACAACCCCTGAGACCACAACCTTCCAGAGACCGGAAACTGGTGGTGAACTCTAATGCCCGAAAAAATATTAGCAATGCAGAGTCTCGTCAAGACCTATATAATGGGTGAAGAGGAGCAGGTGGTTTTAAAAGGCATTGATCTGGAAATTAATCGCGGCGATTTTCTTTCGGTGCTGGGGCCGTCCGGTTCAGGAAAGTCGACCTTGATGAATATTATCGGCTGCCTGGATGTCCCCACCAGTGGGAGCTACTATCTGTCTGGGGAATTGATTCGCGATCTGCCTGAGGTGGATCTTTCCCATATTCGTAACCGCGAAATCGGTTTTATCTTTCAGCAGTTTCAACTGCTGCCCCGAAAAAGAACGGCAGGCCCGCAGTGCCCATATTCTGGAACGGGTGGGGCTGGCCGATAAAATGAACAACCGCCCCAATCAGTTATCGGGCGGCCAGCAACAGCGAGTAGCGATTGCCAGAGCGCTGGTCACCGAGCCAACCATTCTGCTGGCTGATGAACCGACCGGAGCCCTGGATCAACAGACCGGGCATCAGATCATGGCGCTCTTTAAAGAACTATATCAGGAAGGAAAAACCATCGTGATGATCACCCATGATGCTGATGTGGCTAAAAACGCCAGCCGGATTGTCCGGATTGTCGATGGGAATCTCAGTGAGGGGGTGTACAATGCTTAAGGAAAGTATTAAAATGGCTTTAGAAAATATCGTCAGCAATAAAATGCGGTCCTTTCTTACGATGCTGGGTATTATTATCGGGGTGGGATCGGTGATTGCGCTGATCACCATTGTTTCGGGAGCCACCACCACCGTCACCGATCAGGTAGCTTCCATGGGGGCCAATACTGTCACCGTCCAGGTTCAGGGAACACCATTGAAACAGGGGCTGACCCAGGGCGATGTCAACAAGATCGCCGAGCTGTCAAACATCTCTGGGATTGCTCCAACCATTTCCGGTCAAACTACAGTGGCCTTCGACGGCAATACCATGGATGAGATTACTCTCCAGGGAAAAAATGATGTGTACTTTGAAAACACCGAAGATGTCATCTCATCGGGACGCATCATCAATACCATTGATACCGAAAATAAAAGCCGGGTGGCGCTGATTGGAAATGACATTGCCAATGAACTCTATGTCGGCAAAAATCCCATTGGCCAGGAAATTAAAATTGGCGGCATTACCTATCATGTCATTGGGATCCTACAGGAATCGGACAGTTTTGCCTCTGCGGATACCAACAGCTCCGTGATCATCCCCTATACCACCGCCATGGGCGTGGTCGGGGCCAAATATATTAACAACATGACCGTCTATATTGCAGACGAGGCGCTGGCCGATACCACAACCCGGCAAATTGAAGGGGTCTTAACAAAAGCCTTTAATGGTGATGAAGATGGTTACTCGATTGTCAATATGCAGAGTATTCTCGAGACCATTGAAGAAATGACCAGCATTCTGTCGATGATGCTGGCGGGGATCGCCTCGATCTCACTGGTAGTCGGGGGCATTGGAATTATGAACATGATGCTGGTTTCGGTTACCGAACGGACCAGCGAAATCGGCTTGCGCAAGGCCCTGGGCGCCGAGCCGAAGCAGATACAGCTCCAGTTTCTGATTGAGTCGGTGGTACTCTGCCTGATTGGCGGGATCATTGGCTTTATCCTGGGGGTCAGCCTGGCCTGGGTGGTGGCCAATCTGATCGGAACCAGTTTTGCCCTGACCGCCTCCACCGTTTTATTAGCGATTGGCTTTTCCGCCGCCATCGGTGTGGTTTTTGGTTTTATGCCGGCCCGTAAGGCTTCCCGGCTCAACCCCATTGACGCCCTGCGAAGCATATAGGAAAGAAAACAGGAGAATAAAATGTTCAGTATTTTAATTTGCGAGGATGATAACCACATTCGCCGACTGTTTCGGGATACTCTGGAAAAAGAAGGTTACTCAATTTTTGAAGCAAATGACGGGGTCATGGCGCTGGAAGCGCTGGAAAAAAATCATATCGACCTGTTGATCACTGATGTGATGATGCCCCATATGGATGGCCATGTTTTGACCAAAACCCTACGGGATGGGGGTTTAGAGCTCCCAATCCTGATGATTACCGCCAGGGAAAGCATTGATGATAAAAAAACCGGTTTTAAAGCCGGCACCGATGATTATATGGTTAAGCCGGTGGATATGGATGAAATGCTGCTGCGGGTCTTTGCTTTATTGCGGCGGGCCAAAATAGCCAATGAACAGCGACTGGTGGTAGGAAAAACGATTCTGGATTATGAAGCCTTGACCTTAAGCATTGGTGATGAAACGACTACCCTGCCAAAAAAAGAGTTTATGCTGCTGTTTAAACTGTTATCGGCACCCAACCGGATTTTTACCCGGGCCCAAATTATGGATGAAATCTGGGGCTATGAAAGTGAAAGTGATCACCGCACCGTGGATGTCCATATCAAACGGTTACGGGAAAAACTGGAAAAAAACCGTGATTTTGAAATCATCACCGTCAAAGGCCTGGGCTATAAAGTCCGGGTTTTATAGTCCGGGATAAGGAGTCATATGAAAAATAGAATTTTTCATTCAATTTACACAAAATTTCTGGTGACCTTTTTAGGAGCACTTTTCTTTTCATCCACCTTAACCTTCGGGGTGATTTATTGGTCCCAGTTGGGCAATATTCTCGATCAGATCCGGGTGGAGTTGGTTAACCAGGCTCAGGCGGTTCAGACTCTAAATCAGGAGCAGTTGAGTGATGAAGCAATCACTGATTTATATGCCCAGGGCATTGTGGTGTCCCGGATTGTTGCCAGCCTGGATGAAGCGGGGGCGGTGTTGTCTGAAGAGGAACGGGCAAAACTTGAACGGGGGGAGATTGTTTACCTGATTTCCCACCAAGGCCATGATTTTCCGATGGCGCTGGGAAAACTGACCGATGGTTATGTTGTTACCATGCCAAATCTGGAAAAAAATCAAATCGCCGGCTTTATGAACCTTCAACGCACGACCATGCTGGTAACCCTGCTAATCGGATCAGTGCTGATCGTCATTGCCGTCGCGATGATTGCCAAACCGATAAAAGCCGTTTCCGAAGCTACCAAAAAAGTCGCCGACGGTGATTTTGATATCAGACTGAAGGTCGCGGGAAAGGATGAGCTGGCGGTGTTGGCCCGAAATTTTAATATCATGACTGCAGCGCTTTCCCGCAATGACTATATCCATCGGGATTTTGTCAGCAATGTGTCCCATGAGTTTAAAACCCCGATCGCTTCCATTAAAGGATTTGGCAAGCTCTTGAAGGATCCTGATATATCAGAAACCCAGCGGCAGGAATATATCGATATTATTGTCGATGAAAGCGACCGGCTGTGGAAGCTGTCGGCCAATGTATTAAAACTGTCGGAATTGGAAAATGGCGTTTTGGGGTTGAAGAAAGAAGCCTTTGCGCTGGATGAATCAATCCGGCGAGTAGTGCTGCTGCTACAGGAAAAGTGGGAAGCTAAAAATATCGATCTGGATATCCAGTTGGATGAAATTACCTACAAGGGTGATCAGGAGCTGATGGCCCAGGTTATTATCAATCTGTTGACCAACGCCATTCATCATAGCCCGGTCGCTGGCGAAATCAGGATTGATCTCCATGAAACGGCCAAAGAAATTACAATAACAATAGCTGATACTGGAAACGGGATTACCAAGGAAGATCAGGAAAAAATATTTGATCGCTTTTACAAGGCCGATCAATCCCGCAGTACCCCCGGTACCGGGTTGGGACTTACCATCTCCCAACGCATCGTTGGCCTTCACGGTGGAACCATTGCTGTGGAAAGCATTATCGAAGAGGGCAGTACCTTTTGCGTTAGACTGCCAAAATAAAAAAGCAGGGAGCTGCTCTGATCGTTCGTAATGATCAGAGCAGCTCCCTTTAATTTGGATTGTTTAACTGATTATCGACTCACTGTTTGGCAAGTCATGAACTAATTCATTTCCTTGTTCCGCAGCTTTTTCAAACTGCGAGTTGTAAAGTTTGGCATAAAAACCATTCGCAGCCAGCAGGTCGAAATGATTGCCCTGTTCGACAATGTCGCCTTCATTCATAACCAGAATGAGGTCGGCATTTTTAATGGTGGATAAGCGGTGGGCGATAACAAAGCTGGTTCGTCCTTCCATCAGGTTGTCCATGGCTTTCTGGATCAGCACCTCGGTACGGGTATCCACCGAGCTGGTGGCTTCATCGAGAATCAGGATTTTAGGATCTGCC
>PGZR01000011.1 GCA_002841405.1 Firmicutes bacterium HGW-Firmicutes-4
CCATCTTGAAGAACAAATTTCAAGATACGTTGAACTTTTTTTTAAAGGCAACTGATTTTGATAGCCCCGGTTCCAGGCACACTTAACATAAAAAAAGACTGGGTATTAATGGGTTTATTGATAAGATTATTAAATTACAGGAGGATCTCTGATGAATCGTTTGATTACAGTAAAGGGTATTGGAAAATTAAGCGTTAAACCAGATCTCATTAATATTACCATATATTTAATATGAGGTATGGACCCGCCCGATGTCGGGCACACTAAACTTAGTTGAAAGATCTTACCAGCGGTAAGAACGTGGAGGTAAAAAAATGAAGATAGATATTTGGTCGGATTATGGATGTCCTTTTTGTTATATTGGGGAAAGAAAGCTTGCCTTGGCCCTTCAGAAAACAGGAATGACGGAAAATGTTGAGATTGTTTTTCATTCGTATGAATTAGATCCGAACGCAAAGAAGAGCTATGATGAAAATATTAATCAACTGATTGCAAAAAAATATGGGATGAGCATCGAGCAGGCAACAGCGGCTAATCAAAATATTATCAATGCCGCCAGAGAAGTCGCCCTGGCATTCAATTTTGACAAATTGCAGCCGACCAACACCTTTGATGCCCACCGTTTGTCACATTATGCCAAAGAACAAGGCAAACAGAAGCCTTATACAGAAGCCGTTATGAAAGGCTATTTTACCGATTCATTAAATATTTCAGATTTTGAAGTGTTAGCTGACATGGCAGCAGAAGTGGGATTGGATCGGGCAGAAGCATTACGCATTTTAGAATCTTCAGCTTTCACTGAAGCGGTAAGGCAGGATGAGTCTAATGCCTATTCACGCCAAATAAATGGCGTGCCATATTTCTTGTTTAATGGAAAAGAAGTCATAAATGGAGCACAGTCAGTAGATACCTTTGTGGCAGTGATTGAAGGACTAAAAGATGAAGTTGACATAAAAATATGAGGAGTGATAGGAAGCTTATAATGAAATAAGCATAATTATTTATTGTCCTGATGGGTTTACTGCTGCTGACTGGCTGTGAAAGTGAAGCTTCACTAAGCGCTGCGGGAAAGATAACGATAAAAAAGGAGGTAAGTTATGGATAACAAGAATGGCGCAATCATCGTCTTTTTTTCAAAAGATGGCAATACCAGAAGTGGTGCAAAGCGCCTAAATGAACGTCTTGGTGGTAAGATAATTGAACTGCAGGAACAGAAAAAAGGAAATTTTCTGCAGGCGCTTTTTAAAAAAGGATCAAAACTCCAGGGCAACCCCTGGAATGAAATCACTGGTGCAACCGATGTCTATTTAATGCAGCCGATCTGGGCCAGCAATGCGGTGCCTGCGATGAATGCCTTTCTTCAAAAAGCCGATTTTTCGGGAAAACAGATTACCATCATCACTTTTCAGCAGTTTGCCGATCTGCGAAACAGTGACAAGGTTCATCAGGAGATTGCCGCGGCGGTTAAACAGAAAAACGGACAGGTGATCGGGAGCTATGCTTTCATTGGCGGGAAAATGGGCCAGTGTGCAGCGGAAAAATTTATTTATGATCAAATCGACACGATGGAGCTTCCGAACTCACCTATCGGAGATCCCTGAACCCAGGCACCAGGAACGCCTAACGTTCCAAACACCAAAATAAAAGATGCGGCCATTATTTCTACGTATAAAAAAAACAAGGACAACATTTTAAGATTACAAAAGGAGCTATGTCACATGCCGAATATTAGAGACAACACGAATCTGGAAAATGATGATGAAGTGCGAAAAATGCAGTTTCGACAAACGCAAACAGAAGACATCCCGGCGATCGTAGAAATCTACAGCCATGCCCGCACCATGATGGCGGCGACGGGCAACCCCCATCAATGGGTTGATGGTCATCCCCAACAGAGCCTGCTTGTGGACGACATCCACAAGCAGATCAGTTATGTCGGTGTCATTGACGGCCGGATAGAGGCAGTGTTCGTGATGTTGCGGGACGGGGATTCTGACTACGACCGGATATTTGACGGCCGATGGCTCAATGATGACCCCTACCTTGCCCTTCATCGGCTGGCCAGTGCCGGCAATATTCCTGGACTGACCAGGGCGATTTTTGACTGGTGCGAAAAAATCTGCCCGAATATCCGGATTGATACCCATCGCGACAACCGTGTCATGCAACATGTCCTCGCTAAAAATGGCTTTACTTATTGTGGCCTGATTTATCTCAAGAGTGGGGCCGAACGGCTGGCTTATCAGCGTGTCGGCAAAAAGTGAGATTGGCAGAAAGCAGCGCTATCAGACCAACTTGAAAGGAAATGAAGAATGACGCAAAAATTTTTATTAGCAACAGACATAATTGATTTTCATCATATCGCCATCCAGAATAAAGCACAGCAGTTATTTACAGCTGGAATGGATGATATTGACAAGACCAGAGCAGCCTATGTATTTGTCAGGGATAAAATTCCTCATTCCTTTGACTGCAATGCCCAGGTGATTACAGTTAAGGCTTCGGATGTGCTGATTCACCAAACCGGTATTTGTCATGCCAAAGCTAATTTGCTGGCCGCCCTGTTGCGATCCCAGGCGATCCCCACCGGCTTTTGTTTTCAGCATCTTACGCTGGCTGACGATGACTCCTTGGGGTATTGTATCCATGCTTATAATGCCGTCTATTTGGAAAATCGTTGGATCAGGCTGGACGCCAGGGGTAATAAGCCTGGTGTTGCGGCGCAGTTTTCTCTGAACGAACCGATCCTGGCCTTTGCGAACCGTCCGGAGTACGATGAATACGATTGGCCGGGTATCTATGCCAATCCCCACCAGCCCACCATGCTGATGCTGGAAAAGGCCGGATGTCTTCAGGATATCCTTGACAACATTCCGGATACACTCGACAAGACACCGGATCTTTTAGCGTAATGTGTGGACCTATCGCCAGGCATCTAAATAAAAAAATTAAACGATCAATGATAAAGTGGAACTGATTTTTGAGAAGAGAAAGGAAAGATTTATGAAAAAAATAGTATTAATGATAGCTCTGATGGGCTTGTTGCTGCTGACTGGCTGTGAGAGTGAAGCCGAAAAAGTTTCTTACAATTTGTCACAACAGGCAGACAACTTTAATGTGATCCGGCAGTTGACGGTGATCAATTGTATTGAGGGCGACGTTTTGTTTCAAATGACTGGCAAAATGTCAATTACCGCCGATACTGCTGACAATCAGCTGGAAGTCATCGTTGAAGATGAAGACGGCAGTTATAAAAAGCATTTTATCGGGTTAAGTGACAATGTGACATATGTGGTGGAAGATCTCGGTGGTAATGATGTTTCCAAGTACAAGTATACCCTGAATTACAATCCTAAAATGTGGATTCCCGTAGAAGTTCAGACCATCGATTAAGTTGTCTTTCGCACCGTGAGGTGGAGTAACGTAAACGGTACCATGGATAAAATAAACTGATTTCAAAAAAAGGAGATGAAATGAAAAACAACAAAGCGATTCAAAAACTGGCCCTGGTGATGGTTGTCCTGGTGCTGGTCAGTCTCACCGGTTGCGCCAATTCACAGGCCGGAAAAACAATTAAACCGAGTGAATCGGCCGATTTTTATGGCGCCATTAATTATGATCTGCTGGCGGAAAAGACGATTCCGGCAACCGAAGGAGAATGGGACTATTTCTATGAATTAGATGAAAAAACAACAGGCCAGCTACAGGGGATTGTCAGTGAGTTGTCAAACAGCGGCAAAACCTATCCTCAGGGCAGCAGTGAGCAAAAAATAAGCGATCTGTATGCCTGTGCCATCGATCTTGACGCGCGCAACGCCCAGGGTCTGACCGCGGTGACACCGTATCTGGAAAAGATTGAATCAGCCCGGAATCTCGACGAGTATCTGGAGGGACTGAGCGACCTGTCGGCCATCGGGCAGTCCAGCCTGATTCGTTACGGTTATTATCAGGATGATATGAATTCGGAAGCGCTGATGGTGGGTTTTGAGTCGATGGATGCATTGATCGGCAAAGAATACATGGAAGACCCTTCGATGCAGGAATACTGCGACGCCTATAAAGGGTACATCCAGGATATGCTGGTGCTTAGCGGTGAGGATAAAGAGACCGCCGGGAAAAATGCCGAAGCAGTTTATGCCTTTGCCAGCGCAGTGGCCGCCCAGGCCTTGTCACCGGAAGAGTTTTATGACCCGGAGCGCTACTATAATGTCTATAGCTATGATCAACTGCTGGCTCTTTATGGCAATATTAATATGGCGAAGTATCTGGAAACCCAGGGGCTTGGCAGCGAGGATCACTACGTGGTCTTTGAGGTGGAGGCAATTAAACAGATCAATGCGATGTTGACCGAAGAAAACCTGCCGGTGCTGAAAGAGTATACGAAATTTGTCGTCTTAAATGATTTGGCCGACTATGCTCCGGTTGCTTACCGGGATCTTAAACTGGAGATGGCCATGAAACTGGATGGCTCAACCGAGAAAAAAACCGATCAGCGGCTGGCCTTTGACGAGGTGGAAAGCCTGCTGGAATGGGAATTTGGTAAGATCTATGCCGAGAAATACTTTAATGAAAAAGCCAAGCAGGATATAAAAACGATGGTGGCGACGATCATTGAAGAATACAAGGCCATCATCAACGCTCAGGATTGGATGAGCCCGGCGACCAAAGCAAAAGCGACTCTGAAGCTGGATACCATGGATTTAAAAATCGGTTATCCCGATCAATGGCCAACCATTGGCGACACGCTCCAGGTGACCGCGCCACAAGACGGTGGCACTTATCTGTCGAACACACTGGCCCTGATGAAGGCGACCCGCCAATATGACTATGATGAATATAAAAAAGGTGTCAACCGGGAGCAATGGTACATGACGCCCCAGGAGGTTAATGCCTACTACAATCCGGCCAATAATGAAATCGTCTTTCCGGCGGCCATCTTACAAGCCCCATATTTTGATGAAAATCAAAGTAATGGGCAAAACCTGGGTGGCATCGGCGCCGTTATTGCCCACGAAATCAGTCACGCCTTTGATAAAAGCGGTTCGTTATATGATGAGAAGGGCAATTACAATGTCTGGTGGACGGAGGCCGAGTATCAAAAATATGATGAACTATCCCAGAAAATCATTGACTATTATGGGAACTATACCATTTCGACCGGAGAACCGGTTAATGGCACCCTGACCCTGTCAGAAAACATTGCCGATCTGGGGGCCTTGACCACGGTGACGGCGGTGGCAGAAAAACAGGGCGAATCCCTGACCGATGTTTACAGCAACTGGGCCACGATCTGGGCCAAACTCTCAACTCCGGATCTGGAAAAGAATTATTTGCTGACCGATGTCCATGCCCCGGCGCCGGTCCGGGTCAATGCTGTACTCAGCTCAATTGACGCATTTTATGACAGCTATGGGATTAAAGAAGGCGATAAAATGTATGTTGCCCCCGATAACCGGGTGGCGATCTGGCAGACAAACGCAACCAAGTAGCAGATTCCGGAAATGATGGCGACGATCAGACCGGGCTCAACTTACTTAAGTCGTCTGTATCATATAACCCCAAAAACTACAAGACTGTTCGAAAACGCCGGGTTGTGGTAAAATACCAAGCTAAGCTTTGCATGGGCATTGCCGATTTAGATAAAGGGGTAAGTTTAATGAATGAAAATAACAACAATTGGCGTATTGAAGAGCAAAGACTGAAGGAAACCATTGCAGAAGCCAGCGCGCAACTCGATGAGGCCATCAATGCCAATGAGAAAAACCGGGAAATGATTCAGGCCGCTAAAAAAGAAATCCGTGAAAACACTTCCCACGGGATTGGCAATCTCTACGGTTCGGATGGCTTTGAAGCCCTGGTTGAACTGAGTCAGGCGATGGCTCCGGTGACCGAGCGAACGGCCCTTTATGAATTTACCGAAGCCAAGATCAACAAACTCCGGGACATTCTCGATACGCCCTATTTTGCCCGGATCGATTTTTGCTTTAATGAGGACGGTCAGACTGAAGCAATCTATATTGGCCACCATTCGCTTAAAAAAGAAAACGCCTATAAAATGCTGATCCATGACTGGCGCTCACCGGTTGCCAGCGTTTTCTACCGTTTTGCACCAGGGGATGCCTGGTATGATGCCCCGGTTGGTCGGATTGAGGGCAAGCTGCTGTTAAAACGCCAATTTGAAATCACCGCGGGTCATCTGGATTTCTTTTTTGATGCTGATCTGCAGGTCTTCGATGAATTTCTCAGGAAGCTGTTGTCCGGTAATACCTCCCCGAAAATGAAAACCATTGTCGAATCGATCCAGCGGGATCAGGATCTGGTGATCCGGGATATCGAAAACGAGCTGCTGATCGTCCAGGGTGTGGCCGGCAGCGGCAAAACCTCGATTGCTCTGCACCGGGCCGCCTATCTGATGTATCAGGGCTTAGCAAACCGTCTGCAGGGCTGGGAAATCATCATTGTCTCGCCGCACAAACTGTTTGAGCAGTATATCGCCAATGTCATTCCCGAATTGGGTGAAGAAAATGTCCGGACATTGATCTTTGACGAAATTCTCAAGGATCTGATCGAGCGAAAATTTGAAACAAAGAACATTTTCCTGGAAAGAGTGCTGTCAAATGGGCCCCACAGTCGGCTGAAAAATGACAGCATGGCCTTTAAGGGATCGGCGGATTTCATTGCAATTCTCGATCGGTTTGTTGATGATATTCCCCGGCGTCTGATGAAGATCCGGGATATCCGCTTTAAAGGGGAGACGATTTTTACCCGGGCTGAAATCATCAGTCGTCTGTGCACTAATCCCGATACGCCCCTGAAAACCAAGCTGAGCTATCTGGAAGAGGCGATCAATGAAACCGTCTATGGAAAATGGCGTCGTCCGCTGAAAAGTTCGGTCCGTAATGAAATGCTGCGCTTTGCCGAAATCAATGCGCTGAATCTTTATTCACAACTTTTTGAGCATGACGAATACTTTTTTAAACTGGCCGCCGGGATTGCCCTGCCTGAGGACATTGCCAAAATACTGGCGGTGACCAAACGCAATCTGGCTCACCATCACCTGAACTATGATGATGCCGTGGCGCTCGGGTATCTGAGCTTACGGTTATTTGGTGCCAAAGAATACGCCGCCATCAAGCAGGTGATCATCGATGAAGGGCAGGATTATTATCCTCTTCATTATGAGCTTCTTAATCGGTTGTTCTTAAAAGCCAAGCTGACCATTCTGGGGGATATCAATCAGACCCTCCAGAAAAATGAAGATCTCAGCTTTTATGAAGCGCTTACGAAACGCCTAAACCGTAAGAAACACGCCCTGGTGACGATGAACAAGAGCTATCGCTGTACCAGCGAGATTTTGCGCTTTAGTAAAAAATTCATTGACGATGCCATCCCGGTGGAGAGCTTTAACCGCCGTGGGGAAGAACCGGTTTTGCTGGGGGCATCTGATCTTGAAAGCCTGGTTGAAAAACTCTGTCAAGCAACCAACCAGTGTATCGAGGCCGGATACCAGTCGATCGGGCTGATTTTAAAAACCCAGAAAAATACCATGATCCTATTTGAGGCCTTAAAGCAGAAAATGGCGGTTAATCTGATTCGGCATGATACGATCGCCGAGATCGAGGGTGTTTCAATCATGCCGATGTATCTGTCCAAAGGTCTGGAGTTTGATGCCGTGTTTATCTGTGATGTCAGCGCCGCCAATTACCACAGTGAGGCTGACAAGCGGCTGCTTTACATTGGCTGCACCCGGGCCCTGCATCGTTTGTATCTGCTCTGGGAAGGCCAGCCGAGTCCGCTGCTACAGGATTAAGGGGCTTAGCGGCGCCAGGCCCTCTTCGCTTGCGTAAACAAACGACCTGCCGGCGTATTTTCGTATGCGATAATATAATGATTGTCAGCTTGCTTCCAGCGCCAGACTGATATTCGCGGATCGGGCGTTTTTAATCAGCGCCGGGGTACACTCAATCACCACCCAGATGGCCAGGCTAAGATAAACCAGGGCGAGGGCGGGGAACACCACATTGGTTCCGACCGGCATCACAAAGACGCCATCGACAAAGGCGTAGGAGGCAAAAATATTAACCAGTGCCCAGAAAATCATTGACTATTATGGCAACTATACCATTTCCACCGGCGAAGCGGTTAATGGCACCTTGACCCTGTCAGAAAATATTGCCGATCTGGGGGCCCTGCAGACGGTGACGGCGGTGGCCGAAAAACAGGACGAAGACCTGGCTGACGTTTATCGCAACTGGGCGACGATTTGGGCTAAACTGGCAACCCCGGATCTTGAAAAGAATTATTTATTGTCCGATGTTTATGCCCCGTCGCCGGTCCGGGTCAATGCCGTGTTCAGTTCAATTGCTGCCTTTTATGACAGCTATGGGATTAAAGCAGGCGATCCGATGTATGTCGCCCCGGATGACCGGGTGGCGATCTGGCAGCCAGACACAGTGCAATAATTTAGCACTGGGACGAACCAGCAGAAATCGCACGGTGCATTCTGCTGGTTGTGGGTACGGAACCCATAGTAATCATTATTGTTTTTTAGCGAGAACATGTCTACAAAGCGCAAAATTTATCATTACGATTCAGTGGAGGAAAGATGCGACGATCGGAACGGGAAGTAAAAAATGAAACCGAAATTTTGAAAATTATCAACGGCTGTAAGGTTTTAAGGTTGGCCATGGTGGATGCCGGAAGGCCTTACGTGGTGCCCCTGAACTTTGGCTATATGATGGCGGGAGCGGTTATTACCATCTACCTGCATTGTGCAAAAAAAGGCCGCAAACTTGAGGTGTTAGAAAAGAATAATCAGGTTTGTATCGAAATGGATCGGATGACCCAACTGATCACCGGGGCCAGCGGCTGTGACTACAGCTGCAATTTTGAAAGTTTGATTGGCGAAGGACAGGCCATCATCCTGACCGATGAGGCTGAAAAAATTAAGGCCTTGAACCACATTATGAGGCATCAGACTGGACGGGATGATTTTTCCTTTGAGCAGCGGATGGTGGCGATGACGACGGTGATCGCAGTGACATTGCAGCAGTATACGGTTAAACGGCACTAACCGCTATTACCGATAACCCCGCGACTGTAAGCTCATAATTTTAGCGATCCTGAATTTTATTACAAACGTTACCTCAAAAAATCCTTCCCGCGCAGCTTTTTGGCAGCCACGGGAAGGATTTTTATGTTACAAGATCGAAATATTTGCCGGGATTGCGGTCATCCTAAAGCCCATCACGCGAGGCTGGCTGGTTTTTGACCAGCGCATTGAGTTCAGCCGCCTTTTTTTTGGCATCGACGGTGGCATAGAGATAGAAGGCAATGGTGTGCAGGATTAGTGAAAGCAGCAGCATGCCGGGAATCCACGGGGCAATAAAAGTAAACATCTCCGCTGAGAACAGCCACACGGCGGTTAAGCCGCCGGCAATGTTTAAAAAAGAAGTGATCAGAATATTGGTGAT
Organism: Firmicutes bacterium HGW-Firmicutes-4; assembly: GCA_002841405.1. Lineage (GTDB taxonomy): Bacteria > Bacillota > Clostridia > Eubacteriales > Eubacteriaceae > Acetobacterium. The sequence continues at coordinate 9,474 of PGZR01000011.1, forward strand.
TGGTTTAAAGGTCAGGTAGTTCCATAAACCGCTGTAAATGACCCCGAATAACAGGGCAATAATCGTGGCAATGCCGATTAAGTTCCACAGATAGGTCAAGGCGATGGCTTGACCGTTGAAGAAAATACTCAGCAGCAGGGTGATCCAGACCGTGGTTACGGCGAATACTTGAAAGAACGATTGTTTTAAATCTTTGATCATGAGAGAGCCCTCCTAAAATTTTTAATGTAATGGCGACTGATAAAATACGTGGAACCGTCAGTTAAGGTTAGTTCAATTCTGGCATTGGTGGTGGGTGCAAAGTGGTTGACGGCTTTGATATTGATGAGCGTTTGGTTGTTGATCCGAATAAAGCCATCGTTAATGAAATCGGCCTCGGCATATTTTAGCCGTTTGGGGTATAAATACAGCGCCCCGGTATCAAGTCGCAAATTGCACATCCGGTCTTCTGATTCAACTATCAGGACGGCCCGAAGCGGCACCTGGACATTGCGGTTATTGATGGAATTAATAGCTGTGATGCTTTTTTGCTGCAGGGCCAGGGCCGTCTCAAGCTGTTGTTTTAGCCCCTGCTCCTGGGGATGGGTAAAAATCATCGCCGTTTCGGCGGCAATTTTGGGATCGGTTTTAAAAATCAGTTTCATGCGTTTCCCTCCTTCTGGTTCTATAGTAAAGCATTTTTTTATTAAGAACCAGTTTTTTTCGTTGTGATGCAAAATTGCGACAGTTACTTGCAAAAACTCCGGGTCTTGGCGGTATTTTGCGGAGCCAAGGGGCCTGGCAAAAAATAACAGGTGATATGAGAAACGCCCCATATCACCTGTTGCCTAAAACTTACAGTTTGAATAAATCGGTACTGAGATATTTCTCGCCCCGGTCGGGGAAGATTACCACAATCACCCCGGTGTCAATTTGTTTAGCCACTTCGGTGGCGGCATACATCGCCGCGCCACTGCTCATGCCGACAAAAATTCCTTCCTGCTTGACAATTTGACGGGCAAAATCAAAGGCGATCTCCGATTCCACCATGATATGTAAATCAATGGCATCGGGTTGGTAGAGAGCCGGCACAATGGCTTCCTCCATGTTTTTGAGGCCCTGGATGTAATGACCGAGGACCGGCTGGGCTTCGACGATTTTAACGTCGGGATTGTGATCACGGAGGCCCATGCCCACCCCCATAATGGTGCCGGAGGTTCCCAAAGAGGAAACAAAGTGGGTCACCTGGCCCTGGGTTTGGGCCCAGATTTCCTCGGCGGTGGTGGCATAGTGGGCCAGCTTATTATAGTGATTGCTGAATTGATCGGGATTAAAATAACGCTCCGGATATTCGGAAATCAGTTGCCGGACCTTGCGTATGGCCCCATCGGTGCCTTCGGTGGGGGAGGTCAGGGTAACGGTGGCACCAAAGGCCTGAATCATCTTCCGGCGTTCGATCGAGACGGCTTCGCTCATGACGATTTCCAACTGATAGCCTTTCACGGCGGCGATCATCGCCAGCCCAATCCCGGTGTTGCCGCTGGTTGGTTCGATAATGATCTTGTCTTTGGTTAAAACACCTTCAGCCTCAGCCTGTTCGATCATTTTCAGGGCAATCCGGTCTTTAATACTGCCGGTGGGGTTGACCCCTTCAAACTTGGCCAGGATTTCGACATTGGGGTTGGGATTTAAATGATTAATCCGAACCAGCGGGGTATGACCGATGGTTTCTAAAATATTATTATAAATAAGTTTCTGCAATTGCGTTGTCCTTTCTGTGATAGTATCAGTGCATCGTTTTATTATAGTATAAAAATAAGAAGAAAAACAATCATTTAATAAAGGATCAGCCAGAAAGTTGGAATTAAGAATAACTGACGTCAGAAATCGCAATGCCAACACCAAATATTTGAATTTATTAGCCCCTACCATCGGAAGGTGATTGGTAATTTGCCAAAAAGATGATACAATAAAGCAAACGAGGAAACACGAGCATTATTATAGACGGCACAAACTCCCCCTCATCCGAATCCCAAGGAGAAGATTATGACGACGATCATTCAAGATGGAACCCATCCTTTTCAACAGCACTTCGATCAATACATCAACGACTATCTCACCGAACGCGACCTAGCCAAAACAGCAAGCTTGTTAGCGGAGTCATTTTGTGGCTTTGGAACCGGTTTGGCAGAAAGATGCTACAGCCGCGATGAAGCCTTAGCGCTCTATGCCCAGGACATTGAATCGGCCCCTAATCCGATCCAGACCCACTTTCATAAAAAGAAATTTCAATTGATCAATCCGGATCATGCCCTGGTGGTAGCGGAACTGGATATGGAAACGGTGATTCTGGAGCAACAGGTTAAGTTTAATAATTTGCGCTTGCTGATGGTCATGCACCGGGTCGCAACGAAGGTGGAAATTGTTGGCATGCACCTTTCGTTTCCCACCGACGTTCATCAAGATGATGAGTCCTTTCCCCTGAAAGAGCTGGAAGAGCGGGCCCATCTGCTTCGGAAAATGGTGGATCAGCGGACTAAGAGTATGAAACAGGCCTATGATGAACTCACCGATTTAATTAATCGGGATCGCCTGACCCAACTGGCTTCCCGGCATTGTTTTGAAGAAGCATTGAACAATGAGCAGCTGCGCTATCAAAACTTCAACCGCGATTATGCCCTGATGTTAATGGATATTGACGATTTTAAAACCATCAATGACCGCTACGGCCATCTGATCGGGGATGAAATTTTAAAAGCGGTGGCCCTGACAATTCGCAAGATCGCCCGGAAAACCGATATCGTGGCCCGCTGGGGTGGTGACGAGTTTGTCATCCTGATGCCGGAAACGCAATTACAGGCGGCCCTGGAGATTGGCGAAGCGATCCGTCAGGCCGTGCATAAGGGGAACTATCTGGTGGCCGCGGAAATTACCTTAAGCATTGGCGTTTCCGGCAGCCAGGCCGACTGTGAAGCCCAGGCTTTGTTTAAAATCGTTGACGATGCCATGTTTAGCGCCAAGAAAACTGGCAAGAATCAAATTGTTAGTGTGAAAAACCAGCGCCGTCAGTAAAAAGCACCCGCCAAAAGTTTTATGGGCGGTCTTCAACTGATGCAAAGGTTAAAATTTAGCGCCATATTAGCGCGTAATCAGAAATATTGATTGCGGTTAACGGGGCCGGCGCTTTGGTGCACCAAGGCGACACTTAAAAAATGTTATCCAATATGACAACATAATGCCGGATCGGGAATTAGCAAGAGTGCGAAAATATAAAGCGGACTAAGAAAGCAAGTATAGAAATGAGTAAACCCGGAGTAAAATTTGAAAAAATCACCGAACAATTGATGATGAATGAAGAATTCAGAAACGAATATGAAAAGTTAAAACCACGCTATGAAGCGATCTCTCAGTTTATTGAGGCCCGCAACGTTCCCGGGTCAACCCGTTAGGCAAGGGTTTGTGGTGGAATCCAGATAATGACGCAGGCAGTTCAGACAGGCGAATGGCAGTGTTTCGGGCTGCATCAGCGCCGCCGCAACCGCCTCGGGCTGTTGGGACAAAGCAAATAAAGGGCAGAGTTCAACCGCATCGACCTCTGACCAGAGGTTTTTAAAAAAAGTCATGCAGCGTTGATGGTGGTGTTGCATTGGGTTTTTCATGTTCAGTTTTACCTTCAAAGAATTTTCAGCACTTAGAAACGTGGCGACTGTCGAAAACAAAAACGTGGTTATGCCAAAACGTTTTGCCGCTGCTGTAAGGCCGCCGTTTAGGTGCTCAAGTGGTTGGTTAACCGTGAGATTATATGATGTTTATATTAAAATGCTGGAATCTCAGCGTCGTTTTATAGTGAGATTGTTGCTATATCATTATAAGCGAATCTAATCTATGGGGATATTATTATTCATGACACAATTATTTGTTTTCATGACATCCGGCGCCCTCGGTTTTTTTCGGAACCAGTGAGGTAGCAGTGAATCATTTTGTCAAAGCAAATGATAAAACTGCTCAAAAATAGCAGCAACACACAGCGGTCGATTCAATCCGGCCCCGTGGGGTCGTGTTCAAGCTGATTTGAACCGGCTTTTTTTAGATATAGTATGATTATCTTTCAAAAATGTCTCTGGCAGCTTGTAGCCTGATCGGTCATGCGAAATGCTAGGCTTGTGTCAGGACCGCGTCACAAAACTAAAAAAATCGAGGGAGGAAACTTTTGAACGAGAAAAATATCGCACTGCTGATTGACGTCGACAATGTCAGTGCAAAATATGTAAAAAGCATATTTGATGAACTAAACGCTTTTGGAACTGTATCCATCAGAAGGATTTATGGTAACTGGAAAAGAACTTATGGCTGGGATGAAGAGATATTACTGGAATATTCAATCCAGCCGATTCAGCAATTCGATTATACCAAGGGAAAAAATGCCACCGATATGGCGATGGTGATTGATGCCATGGACATGCTCTACTCGCATAACATTGATGTGTTTTGCATTGTCACCAGCGACAGTGATTTTACCAAACTGGCCATGCGCTTAAGAGAATCGCAAGCCTATGTCATTGGCATGGGGGAATCAAAGACACCGCTGGCGCTGACCAAAGCCTGCAATAAATTTGTCCATCTTGATTTGATCGCAGCTGACGAACCGAAAATTGAAGCGCTTGTTGAAAATCGCCACCATCCTAAAATTCAGGAGATTGCCGAATCAAATGTTACCCCCATCAGTCAAATTCAGGAATCAATTCTGGACATGATTGCCGAAGCCGATTATGTCTCACTGGGACAGGTGGGTTCTTCACTGGGCAAATTATATACGGACTTTGATGTCCGGAACTATGGCTATACCAAACTTAACGTCTTTATTCGGGAAGAATTTTCGAAAGTATACATCGATGAAAAGGATGGTACGGTCTATGTAAAAATGAAAAATGATGTGGATTTTATAACCGTTAAAAACGAAATAATCGAGATGATCACTCGCAGTGGCGGTGTTGTTGAAAACCTGTCCAAAATCCATGATGCCTTGAAAACAATGCATCACCATTTTAACATCCAGGATTATGGATTCAGCCGCTTTTCCAGCTTTTTGAGAAGTATTGATGAAATTGCCGTGGATGGCAATAAAGTCAAACTAAGAACGAAAAATAAAAGACGAATCTAGCACCGGTTGACGGTACCAGTCCAACTTAAAGAAATGATTGGAGATAAAAATGTATAAAATTAGTGACTTAACGGTAGCAGATTATCTGGCAAAAATGGCAGTTTGTGATTTTCCGGGACCGGCGGCTGGCAGTGCGGCGGGCATTCATCAGCGCGCCTTGCCACTGTTTGAAGCGCTGGGTGATCCGGCGACGCTGGAATACGAAATCAGACACCAGCAGATTATTGCTCAATTTGGTCGCTATCCCCATCGGAATGAAGCCCTGAAGCGGGTATCCAGCCCCGCCGAAATTGAATTTCTGAAACAGCCGGGCAGCAGTTTTTAAAAACGAACAGGGCCCCAACAATACTTTCTCAGCCAATTACTGCTTAAAAGATTATTATCGGGTATCATTATAAGGAAGGTCTTAGAAATAAGGCCATAAAATTTTCAAAAAGGATGATTAAGAAGATGATGACAAAAAGAATTAATGTTGCGCTTTTAGCAGGTGCTGTTTTAGGGGTATTTTGTATTGTTGGCGCATTGGTAAGATCCGGCTTTCAAGTTGAATACTATCTGCTGTTTTCGCTGTGGTACAACCGGCTGCTGATGGGCTTGGTAATCGGACTGCCCTGGCCCCGGCTCGGAATGCCGAAGCTGCTGGCCCGGGGCGCCGTTCTTGGGCTGATCGTCTCCTTTGCCTTTTACAGCGCGACTGGTTTTTCCGATGTGGTCAGTTTTTTGGCAGGGATCGTTTATGGGGTCATCATTGAGTACCTCGCCGACAGAACGGAGCGTGTTTAAATTTTAGTCGCACTCAATTTAGTATATTGATTAAAATTTCCTAAAGTGATATGATAACGTTGTCAGATTCCAGATCAGGAACAGAATAAGAAATGATGTGGTTGATCATTTCTTATTCAATTTTATCTTACTAGGAGGTAGTGAAATGTTTCAAGGCGGTTATATGGGAAAAGTGCTGCGGGTAAATCTCACCACAAAAACAGTTACAGTTGAAGATTTACCAGAAAAGATTGCCAGAGATTATATTGGTGGTGCCGGTTTTGGGGTCAAATACCTGTTTGATGAGGTCCCCGGTGATGTCGATCCGCTGGGGCCGGATAACAAGCTGATTTTTGCCCCGGGTCCGCTGAGCGGCACCCCGGCGCCCTGTGCCAGCCGGATGGCGGTAACTACTAAATCACCGCTGACCGGGGCGGTGGGGATGTCTCTGTCGGGGGGCTATTTCCCGGTGGAACTGAAATTTGCCGGTTACGATGTCTTGATTATTGAGGGACAATCCAAAACCCCGGTTTATCTGCATATCAAAGACGACAAGGTAACCATCAAAAATGCCGCAAAGCTGTGGGGCATGGATACCCAAATCACCCAGACCATCATCAAACAGGATGTGAATGATCAGAATACCCGGATTGCCTGTATTGGCCAGGCCGGCGAAAACCAGTCAAAAATGGCAGCCATCATCAATGAACGCCGGGCCTTTGGCCGCAAAGGGGTGGGTGCGGTGATGGGTTCCAAGAATCTCAAGGCGATTGCCATCCGCGGCAGCCAGCAGGTCCCGCTGGCTAACCCGGAGGCCTTTGAGACGGCCCGAAAATTCATGCTGGGTGCGATGAAACAAAGCCCGGTGTTGTATCCGGAGTTTTCCAAACTGGGCACCCCGATGGTAGTGGATGCCACCTCAGCAATGGGTATTTTTCCCTCCGAAAACTATCGCAACACCGGCGAAAAGGACTATTCGGCCAGCATCGGGGTGGAAGCCAGCATCAGCCGCAACAAGGGCAACGAACACTGCTATGGCTGTCCGGTGGGTTGTACCCAGCTGAAACTGGCCCAGGGCCAGAGCTATGAAGGGGGCATGTCGGATCCCGAATACGAAACCTATTACAGCCTCGGCAGCGTCGTCGGCGTCGAAAGTGTCGACAGCATTATCTATAATGATATGCTCTGCGACAAGTACGGCCTGGACACCATGTCGGTGGGGGTTACCATTGCCTTGGCGATGGAGCTGTTTGAACGGGGGATGCTGACCGCCGCGGACACCAATGGGCTGGATCTACGCTTTGGCAACCATCAGGCGGTGACCCAGCTGATTGCGGAAATCGCTTTCCGGCGCGAGGGTATCGGGGCATTACTGTGTGACGGCTCCCGGATTATGGCCGCTAAAGTTGGCGGTGACGCTGAGTATTTTGCGATGCACATCAAAGGGCTGGAACTGCCGGCCTATGATCCCCGGGGCGCCAAAGCCCACGGTCTTAATTTTGCCACTAGCTATACCGGGGCCGACCATAACCGCGGCTACGCCTTCCAGGAAGTTTTTGGGATCCCTGTACCCAACGCCTATGACCGCTTTGCCGTGGCCGGCAAGGGCTGGCTGACCAAGTGGAACCAGGATATCCGCTGTGCCACCACCGATTGCCCGACAATGTGCGGTTTTCTGATGGATATGGCCTTACCGGCGGTTGCTGAGCAAAACACCGCCGATCTGGTCAGCAGTGCCAGCGGGATCGCCCTGACCAAAGAAGATGTCGGCAGGGTGGGCGAACGGGTCAATAATCTGGCCCGGGTCTTTAACATCTCCGCCGGTTTTACCCGGGCCGACGATACCTTCCCCAAACGACTGATGGAAGAGACCATCAAAGCTGGGGGCTCCAGCGGGCAGCGGATTTCCGAGGCAGATCTGGAGCAGATGCTTAACGAGTATTATGAAGCCCGGAACTGGAGCCCGGACGGGGTCCCCAGCCGGGAAAAACTGGCTGAACTGGACCTGCCCGAAGCCGCCGTGCTGCTGGCAGCCCGGGGCTTGCTTGCGGATGATTGAAACACCAACGCCAGTCATATGATGACCGTAGAAATTACCACCATCATGGGCTTAAAAGCCCTGATGGGTGGTAACAAGGATCAGTCGCTGACCCTGCCAGATGGGGCGACGGTTGCCGCGGCCCTGGATCAGCTCGGCAAAATTTATGGCCCGGCGCTGCAACAGCGGATTTTTAATGACACTCATCAGCTCAATCCGGGCATTGCGGTGTTTGTTAATGGTTGCGTGATCTTTGCCCGGTTGGGACTAGAGACCCCATTGCAGGATGGCGATGCGGTGTTGATCTTTCCACCGGTGGGGGGCGGATAAAAAACGAAGGAATCAGCAGGGCTGGTTCCTTTTTTTGTCCGGTGGTGTCAGCACCAACCGTTAGCGGGATTAATGAGAATAAACCAGGTTTCCGTAAAAGGTGAAAGGCCGGCATGGTAGGCATTGACGAAGGGGTTTTATCCGTGTAAACTGGTATTAAAATAATAAGAATTGCATGACGGCAACCTGGTGGGAGGATGACATTGATGAAGATGACGTGGAAAGAACTGGGCCCGGTACCCCTGGAATCCGATATTCTCCATGTGGCCGAATAACAAGAGCAAATCATCAAAAAAGTCTGATCCCGTCCCTTGAGGAGTTCCCGAAATCAGTAAAGCTATTTTATGGAAAAATTGTCAGTGCAAAGCAGTAAGAGCAGTTGGGAAAATTGAATAATTTTTTGGAGCCGGTAGAGCCTGCTTTTTATGGGTATAAAGTTTCAAAAAAAGAACCCGTGAGAAATTTATTCAGGAGGAAGAGAATGAAAAGACTATTGTCCCTGTTTCTGGTTGTCAGCTTGCTGTTGCTGTCAACCCCGGTCGTCTGGGCCGAAAACCCGGTCCATGAGCCCATCACTGAGGAGCTGATCTTATTGGTGGAGCATAACCCCGAGCTGGAAACCCTGCTGGTTAAATCCATTGACCAGGCCGAAGCCGTCAATCCCGACAAAAACTCCAATCCGGTCCAATCGCTAAATGAGTTTTACGATTTTATTGACTGGGCTGCCAAGGCCATGCCCTGGACTATCCTGCCCAATGTCGGTGACACCTATCCGGGCCTCTACGATCAGATCGATCAGAGCCTGGATTACTTTTACTATATCACCGATCAGCCGTTAGCAGAGCTGGAAGAGATGGGGTATTACAATAATTCACTGCAATACCATGAACCCTACCGCTCCTGGATGATCAAGTTCACCAAGGAATGGGGCGAATACCTGAGCACCCCCGCATCCTGGAATGACAGTTATTATCAGACCGCCTATAACAATCCCGATTTTGGATTACAGAATGGCTGGTATGAAGACCCGTCCAACTGGAAAAGCTTCAATGATTTTTTCAGCCGCTATCTGGTTTCGCCCTCCGTCCGTCCGATTGCTTCACCCGAGGACGATGGGGTGGTGGTGGCCCCGGCAGATTCGGTCCCCCAGGGGGTCTGGCAGGTCAACGGCGATTCCCGGGTTGTCGGGGATGGGGTAAAAATAAAATCCCAGACCTTTGATTCGATTCCCGCGCTGCTGGGCGACGGCAGTGCTTATAGTGATGCTTTTGCCGGTGGTGTCTTGACTCATACCTTTTTGAATGTCCAGGATTATCATCGCTTCCACTTCCCGGTGGGGGGAACCATCCTCGAGGTCCGCACGGTTTACCAGGACGATGCCGTGGGTGGTATCACCTATTGGGATGAGGAAGCTCAGCGCTACATGCTTGATGAAGGCGGCTATGGCTGGCAGGCGGTGGAAACCCGGGGCTGTGTGATTATCGAAACCGCCAATGATGGGCTGGTGGCCCTGCTGCCGGTGGGGATGTCCCAGGTCTCTTCGGTTCTTTTTGAGGATAACATCAAACCCGGAACGGTGGTAAAAAAGGGCGATATGCTGGGCTACTTCCTTTTTGGCGGATCGGACTATGTGATGATCTTTCAGAATGGCGCCGGTTTTGAAATGACTGCCGCCAAAAATAGCGATGGGAATGGTTATGCCCACCTGCTGATGGGCGAAGCCTATGGCGTGATGACCGGTACCCCGACGGCCTACGCCGATCCGGGAGTCTGGGAAAATGCCATCGCCGTGATCCTGATGATCGTGCTGATTGGCGGCGTTGCGGTGGCAACCCGAAAAACAAAAACGGTTTAAGCAATCGTGATCCCGGTAGAAAAATAACAAAAGCAGTTATGGGGGGCTGAGAAAAAAACCATCAAAAAAGCCGTCCTTCCAATTCGGGAGGGACGGCTTTGCCTTTTTCTACATTTTAAACAGCGGCCCTTTGATGTCAAGTTCGGCGGCGGCGGCCAGGCGCTCAATGCCCTCCATGGCAATGCTGACGGTGCTTTCGACGTGGATAAAATCGATGGCGCTGACGTCGTAGAGAATATTGGCCTGGGCCGGGAATTCATCATCGCCATCCCAGAAAAGAAATTTGACTGGCAGACAGTCAAAGGCGTTGACGAGACCGCCGGCATCCGAGTGGGACAGGTTGCTGCCGCCCAATGCTTGGTAGGCCTGGGACAGCTTCTCCGTCTGTCCGGTGAAGGTCAGGGCCAGGGGCACAAGAACATGATTCTCAAAGGCCATGGCAAAGGGGGAGGCGCCGCGCAGCTCCCGGAAGGGCACCCATTTATCCTGGAAACGGGCCTGGGGCGAGACAAAGCCCAGCAGGGTATAAATATTCAATTGGCTGATGATCTCGGCCGGCTGAAAATCTGGAATGGTGACGATTTTTCCGGTTTCGTGATGAATCCCAAATTTTCGATCATAGAGCTTCACGGTCAGATAGTCCGCTTCAAGTTTAATTTCCGGCAGTTTTTCCAGCAGTTGCTGTTTATCCATATCCAGAAATTTCAGCCGCCAGTTCTCGCAGGCTTTCAAGTAATTATTGGTCGTATCATTTAACATCTTATTGCTCCTTCAAATTTAAGTCAGGCACTCGTTTTTTGATTGGTAGAGATACCCGCTTCAGTGTAACAGGCCGGCGGGATTAACTCAACCAAATTTTGCAACTAAGATTGAAAATTCTGTCTATTTCAGTTAAACTTAACAGATGCAAGCAAACAACTCAGAAACGAGATGTGCCCCGCTGGTAAAACTTTTTAGGTATCGACTAAGGCGTCCCAGCAGCTTCAAAAAAAGACGGGGAAATCTGTTATTTCACCGGAAAAGCATCCTGGTACCCTTGTTTTAAAGATTTGATTAGGGTACAATAAAATCAAATTTATTTAGAGATTAACCAAAAGGAGTTCTTACCTTGATTGATAAAGCCATTAACAAAGATACGAAAAAAACAATTCTCTATACTCTGGGGGTATTCCTGATTCTCAGTCTGGTATTTTTTCTGATTACGCTGGTGATCCAGATTAATGCTGACACGGTTTCAAAAAATGAAATCATGAACCAGGAAGAACAGCAGCTTGATGTGGAAAAAACCATCGTTGCCAATAAGGTCAACCGACTGACGACGGATCTGCTGTATGTCACCGATGCCTTAAAACTGGGCGACAACGGCCGGGGTGATTATGCTGATGTGGAGGATCATTGGCTGGCCTTTGCCAACCGCAAAATGATCTATGATCAGATCCGCTTTATTGATGTCGATGGCAATGAGGTGATCCGGGTCAATTATACTGATGACGGTGCCACTCTCACCGATAGTGACGCGCTTCAGAACAAGGCTGATCGTTATTATTTTACGGAAACGATTGGTCTGGATGATGACCAGATTTATATTTCCAAACTGGATTTGAATGTGGAAAACAATCAGATTGAGCAGCCCATCAAACCGATGATCCGGCTGGCCACCCCCTATTATGGAGCCCGCGGCCAGCTAGCGGGAATCGTAGTGCTAAATTATAAGGCCGAAGATATGCTGAGTCAGGTAGAAAAAATTGCCTCCACCAGTCAGGGACAAATTTTTATGCTTAATGCCGATGGCTATTGGCTTTACAATAGCGGTGACAGCAGTAAAGCCTGGTCATTTATGGACGATAATCGCCGCGAGGAGAGTTTTAAAAATGATTTTCCCGATATCTGGCAGACCATTCAGACCGAAGCAAGTGGTTCTGTGATTTCTGACGCGGGGGTTTTCAATTATTCGAAAATTATGACGGATGATGAGTTTGTTCTGGATAGTGACCATTCGCTGGTCCTGGGGTTAGGGAACTGGACCATTGTTTCCTATATTCCGCCGGACAGCGACGATGGCCAGCTGCTGACCGGCAACCTGTTTGATACCGTCCTGCTGGTTCTTAAAAATAATCTGTTCGCCTATTTTCTGATTTTCATGCTGGCCTTATTTTTAGGGATGGTGCTGACCTTCAATAAGGTGAAGAATGATGAGATTAAATATTTTTCTGAATATGATGCGATGACGGGGATCTTTAATCGCCGCACCGGTTTTGAAAAGCTAGCCCAGTTATATAAAAGTACCGAGAAAAACGAAAGCGAAATCTCGGTCTGCTTTATCGATATCAATGGTCTCAAGGACGTCAACGACTATCTCGGCCATGATGTTGGCGATGAGTTGATCTTAACCATCACCAACGGCATCAAAAACAAGATCAGGGTCAATGACTTTGTCGCCAGACTGGGCGGCGACGAGTTTTTGATCATCTTTGAAGGTCTCGATGAAACCGGGGCAGAAGCCGTCTGGCAACGGATTGTGGCAGAATTCGAGCAGATCAACGAGACCGAAAACCGTCGCTATGTCATCAGTGCCAGCCATGGCATCGAAACCTTCGGCGGCGGTTCCAATGAATACATCGATACCATCATCAACCAGGCCGACGCAAAGATGTATCGGGAGAAAAAAATCATCAAAAAAGATTTAAAAATCATCCGCGACTTTAAACCCGATGACGCCACCGGGCCCATACCGCAGTAGCGCCTAGGCAGATGACGGACAGGTATTAAAACTGACATGATCATACAAAAAAGTCCACGGCAGCAATGCGGTGGACTTTTTGCGGTAATCACGTTGGTATGGTTCCGGTACGGTAACTGTTTTACAGTTTATAAATATTTTGACTCCAGCGTGGCCAGGATGTTGAGATAGTAAGCCGGAATTCCCTGTTGCTCGGCTTCGGCTTCAAAGACATCGGTTTGCGCATTGATCTGGGCCAGGATGTCCGGGGCCAGCTGCTTTTCTGCAAAGGGAAAGACCACCGTGTCTTCTTTAGCGATATGGCGGGCCAGATGGTTGGCATAACCAATCGCATTGGCAATCACATCCAGGCGGCTTTCATCATCGCCGCCCTGCACCCGCAGCAAGGCGGCTTTTAATTCCGCAATAAACAATCGACCCCAGTCATGTTCGACCAGCATTCCGTGTGAAATCAGATTGGTGCCCATTTTCCCCAGATGATCGACCATTTCTTTAAAGAGAAATTTTTCTTCTTTGCCATGATGATGGACATCGGCATAATTGGCGATAAAGTCAATCATCTGGTCAAAGTCCTCGTAATGGATGGGGTCGCCCTTCATCACCTGAGTGCTGGCGGCTCGGACCACGCCCAGCATCCGGATAATATTGGTGTGTTCATAGACCATTAATTCAATACTGTTCATTAACTTACCCTCCTGATGACACTGGTTACAGCATCGGTTTTTTCATAGACTAGCCCGGTGTTTTCCAGAACACCGCGGATCAGGGCTTCCCGCAGGGCATAATAGACTGCAATGTCGCCGCCGACTTCGCTCCAGTAGTTGCTGTGGACACAGCTGTTGCGCTGCCAGATTACTTGTTCATCGCTTTCTGCGATCAGGGTATTGGCGTGATCACAGGGCATTCCGTCCAGCAAGCTGTCGCTGATCAGCTTGTAGGCAGCGGCAGCGGTCAGATTGGCCTGGGATAAAGAACGGCCGGTGGCGCTAAAAATTGCTGCGATCAGCGGGTAGTTGTTGGGGTCTTGTTTTAGCAGTGCGGTTACACTATCAGCCAGTTTATTTTCTGACCGGGTGACATTAATCTGGAGCCAGCCGTGAATGTTGCCTTCATCGATGACGGCTGCTAACGGCCGGGTTTCTGAAATGCCATAGCGTTGGTCCAGCTCGTCCCGGCGCTGTGAAGCCGTCTCTCCATTTAAAGCAAGGATATCCGCCACCATTTCCTGTTGTATCTGAATTTTGTTATAGACCCAAAAATGAATCGGTCCTAAAAATTTGCTCATATTCGTCCTCCTAAGCTGGCGGCTTAATTTTTAACCGCCGTTGTTTTTATTTGATGAGTTCATTATAACCGCATTTTTGTAAATAATTGTAGCTGTAGCTACAAAATACATTAATCTTTGTGGTATACTAAGCTCAAGTTAAAAATAAATTATTGTAGTCACAATAAATCTCAGGAGGTTTTACCATGCAAAAAGTAACGAAAGATATGAAAATTGGTGAGTTGTTAAGAATAGATGGTGGTTTTGCGCCGATCTTATTAGAAATCGGGATGCATTGTCTCGGCTGCCCCTCATCGCAAATGGAAACCATCGAAGAAGCCTGCCAGGTACACGCCACCAGCGCTGATGCTTTGGTCGATAAACACAACGCCCATCTGGCTTCACTGTAAGCCGGGAAGCAGGCTGGTAGTTTTATTACAGTTTTGAGCGCCTGATAACCGGGCGCTTTTTTTCGATCTTTACGGAATCGAGCGACTGTCATATAATAAGAAAAAACCGACGGCGCATGGGGGATTTGTTAAAAAGAAGAAAGAGGGGATGAGGATGGAGAAATATTATGGGATACTGGAAAAAAGTCCGTTGTTTGATAATATCAAAGCCGATGAATATAAAGTCCTGATGACCTGTATCAATGGCAATATCCGGAAATTCAGCAGTAATGACTATGTTTTTCTGGCTGGCAGCCAAATCAGCTTTGTGGGGATCGTTCTTACTGGTGCGGTTGAAATTATTAAAGAAAATCCCGCCGGCGCCAGACTGATTATGGATGTTTTAGGACCGGCTCATATTTTTGGAGAGGGGATTGTCTGCACCAAAGCCCGAATCGCCCCGGTGAGCGTTCGGGTCAAAGAAGAATCCCAGATCTTATTGATTCCCTTTGAGCGGATCATCAGAACCTGCGCCAATGCCTGTAATTTTCACTTTCAGCTGATTCAGAATATGATGATGCTGTTAGGTGAAAAAAACTTCCGGATGAACTCTAAAATTGAACTGCTGATGCTAAAAGGGATGCGGGAAAAGCTGGCCACCTATCTGATTCAGGAGTCCCAGACAAACAACAGCCGGAGCTTTGATATTGTTCTTAACCGCAACGAGTTGGCCGAATACCTCAATGTTTCTCGCACTGCCATGAGCCGGGAGCTGGGTCGGATGAAGGACGAGGGGCTGCTGGATTACTACCAGAATTCCTTTAGAATTCTTGATCTCGATCAATTAAAGGATTGCCTGATGATCTGAACGGCAATCCTTTTTTCCCGAATAACAGCGGCTTAACTTATTTAATGTAGCTAACCGTGGTCGCCATCAGAGATAAATCAGCGGTGGTGGAATCTTCGGTTTGACTGGCAATGACAATCTCCCCCGCCACGAGGTCGGCATAGATGTCCTGATAATCCTGCGTGGAGAAGCTGCGGAAGGTTGAGGTCTCCATCGGCAGACCGATGCCATTGTTGGCCGCTGAAAATTTCTGGACGGTGCCGCCCGGGAAGGTATTGCTGTAGTAATCACGAATGCCGCTGTACACTGAACTGGTCAGCATCTTCATGGCCGAGGTCATCACGGTGTTAGAATGGCTGCTTTGATCCACATCAACCCCAATGACCCTGGCGTTGTCTCGGCCTTCGGCGGCCAGGATCACCGATTCGACAATGGCGCCACCACATGAAAAAATAACCTCGGTTCCATCGTCATACCAGGAAGTGGCCAAAGCCTGGATGGCCGGGGTGCCCACAAAGGTACCGGTATAGGTATACTGGATTTCAGCGGTGATTCCCAATTCCTGGGCGGCCAGGTCAGCCCCCTGAACAAAGCCATAGCCATAACGAATCACCGAAGGAACAGCCAGTCCGCCCATAAAACCAAGTTTACTGTGACCATCTTTGACCGCAGCATAGCCAGCCAGAAAGCCGGCCTGCTCATCCTGATAGAGAATCGACAAGACGTTTTTGCCAATTTGAGAGACATTATTGGCCGAATCGTGGGGTTGGCCGTCCACCAGGATAAAGGACACATCGGGGTAGCTGTCCTGGGCAATGAAAACCGGGGTTTCAAACAAATAGCCGGGACAGACCACCAATTTAGCGCCCGCTGCAACGGCCTGATCGATGGTTTCAACATAAGAATCAGTGGTACCCTCTTCGGGCTGATAGTATTTGTAGCTTATGCCGTGTTCTTCAGCATATTGTTTCAGCCCTTGCCAGGCCGCCTGATTAAAGGATTGATCATCAATGTGGCCGAGGTCGGTAATCAGGGCCAGCTCAAATTTTTCCGGTTCTGATTCCGAAGCTGCCCCGGTATCTTGGGGGGGGGCACAGCCAAAAACACTGATTAACATGACGCCGATCCACAGAATCGCGCCAATGCGCTTTTTCTTACTCTTCATTTGTTACACCTTCTTTCAATTCTTTGATCGATGCCTGCTGTTTGACGGCTTGGCATAATCGGTTTTTGCCGGTTTTCTTGGCCTGATACAAGGCTTTATCAGCAATTTTATATAATTCTTTAAAATCCGCGGCGTCCGCCGGGTATGTGGCTGCACCGATGCTGACGGAGACGCTGACTTCCGTTTCGCCAATCATCATCGGGGCGACAATCAGATCCCGTAGGATCTCCATTTCATCAACGGCGGCAGCTGCGCTTGTGATCGCTTTGCTAAAAATGATAAATTCATCACCGCCGACCCGACCGACCACGTGATCAGCCCCAAACCGGTCGTGCAGCATGGCGCCAATGATTTTTAAAACATCATCTCCGGCAACGTGGCCGAGGCTGTCGTTGATCTCTTTAAAATTATCAAGATCGAGAATACACAGCATTGCGGCCGTCTCCGGGTGATCGATCAGATCCTGTTTAATCTTGCGCTCCGTCGCCATCTTGTTGTTTAAACCGGTCAGCAGATCCAAATCGACTTCTTTTTGCAGCTTACGGTGGTGTTTTAGATAAAAGATCCGCATTAACACCATGGTTCCCAAGACGCCAAAAACGAAGATGAAAATAACAACCAACAGATAGGTGATCAGATTGCGCATGCTGCCCCATTGATCATTTAAAAGTTGGTCGTATTGGGCTTCCTCAAATCCAATGGCAATATACCAGTCATTGATGCCAATGGGGGCATAGATAGCATAGCGGGGGTCGTCTTTAATCGCCAGATTCAGCGAGAAATTTTGCTGGTTCGCCATGGCCGCCTGAACCGGCGTGGGATCCAAGGTGGGATCCATTGCGGCCAACAACTGCAGCTGCGTCGTCCCGACCGGTGGTGGGGTGGTGATATCTTCAGTGGTAATGATCAGACCGTCATCGACGCTAAAGATAAAAAAGGCATCAGCAAAGGCCGGCGTCCGAGAAAAAATTTTACGGATCCGACTGACTGAATAATACATCAGGATATAGCCATCAACCTGACCGGCTTTAATGATTGGGATGACCGATACCACCGCTTCAGCCTGCATAATATTTTCTTTTTGAAGGTAGGCATAATACTGACTGTGATTATTCTCGGGATCGAGAAAATTATCGTTACTGACATTGACTTTAATCCCGTTCTGGGTCAGGCCAACCCCTTCGGCATCGCAATAGACAACCATATAGGCATCGGAATTATTACACAGGGTACCAATTATGGGTAGGGTATCAATGGCTTTATTGACCGGGGTCAGAATAATCATATCCCGAAAGGCTTCACCCATCCGGGTCATGACATCGAGTTCATCATTAATCTGAGCGGCAAAATTTCCAGTTTCTTTAAGCAGCGCATCTTCAACCATGGATTTGGCAGTTTGCCGACTGGCGCTGCCAAAATTGTACAGCAAAATCAGGATTAGCAACAGCAGAATGGCAATTGGTATTAAGATCCTCACGACGCTGCCATCGATTTTATTTTCGTTCAGGTTCATCTTCATCTTCCTTTGTATGCAAATTCTGCAAATTCTATTAACGACAACGTTTGCAATCAGAGCGCTCTAATTTTAAAAGTATACCATTTTTACTGATTGATTTCAAAGTTTTCTTAATGCGATTTAATGTCAGTTGCGATCAAATCAGAAAACGGGGCTTGGTTATCCGGTTATTCCCGAATAATTGCAGATAACATCATTACAATCGGTTAATCCTTCCTTTCTGGCTGTTTATTTGTTATAGTGGTAAGGTAAACGACGACACGAAAACAAGGGTCGGAATAAGCCCTGAAAAATTTAAAGCTGTTAAAAAAAGTGAGGATAAAACGATGAAGAAAAAGATAACAAAGTGTTTTGCTGTGTTGCTGGGTCTGGGCCTGCTGGCCGGAATTCTGCCGCAGGGGATCATGGCGGCTGCAGCGCCCAGTGTCAGTTATCGGACCCATGTCCAGAATGATGGCTGGCAGGAGTTTGTGGCCGATGGGACCATGAGCGGAACCTCTGGCCGGAGTCTGCGGCTGGAGGGCATTGAGGTGAAGCTGGAGGCTCCGGATTATGATCTGGGGATCACCTATCAAACGCACATCCAAAATATCGGCTGGGAAGCCGAGACGGATCGCGGTTGGCAAAGTAACGGCGCCATGAGCGGCACTGAAGGACTGAGTTACCGGTTGGAAGCGATTCAGATTAACTTAACCGGGGCAGATGCTCCGGGCTTTGATGTCTATTACCAGGTTCACGCCCAGAACATGGGCTGGCTGGGCTGGGCTAAAAACGGTGAAAGTTCCGGAACCGCCGGCTATTCCTATCGCCTGGAAGGGATCCATATTGTGATTGTGCCCCAAGGCGGTACTCCGCCAGCGGGAACCGTGGATCAGCAGGCCCCCTTTGTTGAACGGAAAGCAGTGCCGGGAAATCTGATGATTCAGACCACCACCAGCGATTTTAACGATCATGCTGTCGGTCTGGATCGGGTTGAGATTGCCGCAAATTCGGGCGACGGCGAAATCAGGCTGCAATCCGGTCAGCAGTCGGGGGTCTATACTTCCAATATCTTTAATGCCAGCCCCTTTACCAAAACGGTGCTGTCCTGGGATACCGACACCCCGGCCGGAACCCTGGTTCAGGTGGAAGCCCGGGTCTGCGAAAATGCCGTCGATGGTAATGGCCAGTCCACCGAAAACTGGTCTGACTGGCTTTCCTTCGGGCAGTGGGGAACTAGCATCAAGCGGTCCTCCGGGATCGGGACGATGGATAGCCCGCTGGCCAAAATCGAGGTCGATACCCTGGTGGTCAAGAATGGCAAAACCGCCAATAAAATCCAGTATCGGGTGATCCTCCATTCCGGCACCCCCGGCGTAACACCGACGGTGCGGCTAATCGCCATGGCGCTGCGAAATGCCAATCCTGGCCAGGGCATTACCAAAGTTTTTACCGATCATCCTGATTTAGCAAATCTGCCGGTGCTGAATGTGCCGCAGTTTTCCCAGATGGTCCGGGAGCCGTCGATCGCCGATTCGATCTGCAGTCCCACCAGCGTGGCGATGATGCTCAATTATTATGGCACCGCGGTTCAGCCGGAAACTGCTGCCTGGGGGGCCTATGATTATGGCGCTGATGAGTTTGGCAACTGGCCCTTTAACACCGCCTATGCCGCCAGTTTTGGTTATCTGACCTATGTGGATTATTCCACCATCGAGGGTTTAAAACGGGAAATCGCCGGGGGCTATCCGGTGGCGGTGGCAGTGGCCTATAAAAACAGCGCCGGGGTCAGTGCCAATTTACCGGTTATCGATGGCGCACCAATCCGGTTAACCTATGGTCATCTGATTGTGGTGTGCGGTTTTACCAATGAAAACGGAACCGAGTACATCATCATCAATGATCCCGCCGCCACCAGCAATGCCGGGGTCCGGGTCCGCTACCGGCTGGATCAGTTTGCCGCGGCCTGGGCCGAGTCCGGTAATCTGGCCTATATTATTCATTAAAAACCAGCTTATTGTTATTACCCCCCCCCAAAAAAAGAACCTGCAAAGCCAGGTTCTTAGGTTAGCGGTAAACGCCCATACCGACCAATTGTTAATCTGTTGTTCGCCCCGATGGATACAACATGGTGTAACAATTGTCGGTACGGGGCTTCTGTTCTTATCAATAAAAAGTTATTAAAAAAAGAACCTGTTTTCAGGTTCTTTTTTGCTGCCACAAAGTTCGGATCATCAGGCTTTGATGGCCCAGCGCAATTTGGCGGACCGGGCCCGGCCATTGGCATGGCATTCCGCGGCTGAGGGCCGAAGCGGCCCGGGTGCCACCTCACGGTAGACGCCTTCCCGAAAGAGGCGCTGGAATGATTTTTTAACCAGCCGGTCTTCCCCGGAATGAAATGACAAAATCGCTACCCGGCCGCCGGGGGCCAGCACCGCCGGCAGTTTTTCGAGAAATTCGTATAAGACTTCATACTCATCATTAACATCGATTCGCAAGGCCTGAAAGCAGCGCTGACAGGTTTTTTTAATGGCTTCCTTGCTGTTGCTGCCGGGAATTTTTTTCAGGGCGGCAGTGATAATTTCCTGGAGCTGGGTGGTGGTGGCAATTTCGAGGCCCCTGTTGCGGTGGCCGATGATGGCCTTGGCGATGGCTTCCGCATTGGGTTCGTCGGCGTTTTCGATAAACATCCCTTCCAGCTCATCCTGGGAAATGGTCTTTAAGCGCTCGGCCGCCGAAAAGCCTTTTTCGGGATTCAGCCGCAGGTCTAATGGTCCTTCAAACTTAAAGGAAAAGCCGCGTTCGGGATTATCAATCTGCATCGAAGAGACCCCCAAATCAGCCAGCACAAAATCCAACGGGCCGGATTCCTGGGCAATCTCATCAATTTGCGAAAAGTTCAGGTGGCGGATGGTCAGTATTTCCGGACCATAGCCATTGTCGGCCAGCCGTTTTTGGGTTCGGGGCAGTTCAATAGCATCGACATCGGTGGCGTAGAGGTGGCCCTGGCCCGCCAGACATTGAAGCATCGCCTGGGTGTGACCGCCAAAACCCAGGGTCGCATCCAATCCGGTCTGGCCTGGTTTTATCGCCAGAAATTCGAGGATTTCATCAACACAGATGGAACGGTGCATCCCGGCGGGGGTGCTGCCTTTTTGCATTACTTTTTCGACTGTTTCGGCATATTTTTCGGGTTGCAGTTCTTTATATTTATCTTTGTAGGCCTTGGGATGGGTGCCCTTGTAGCGGGGCCGGCGCTGGTGTTTGGGTTCCTGATTATCCATTGGGTAAACTCCGTAACTGCGATTTTGTCTCGGTGACAGGTGAAGTTAATCGTGATAGTGATTGTCTATATAATACAATGATCATGTGATATCCGCCTTTTTCATAGATTTGTAGATGTGATCAATCCTATGATACCAAATCGCATTTGTAAATGCAAATCAGAAAGAATTTTTGAACAACAACAAATTCTTTGAGATTCTGACATGATATGGTAAAGTAGATTTGTTGGATGCCATGATTTTAAAGATTGGTCCTGGCGGTTGTTAACAGCTTAAAGATTTGACATCGGGTTGATTACCGTACAGACTGTTTAGGGATCCGCCAAAGCAAAGACAAAAAAAGGAGTGGAAGACGATGAGTAATGAAAATAGAAAGAAAATGGCACCATCCATTGATGCCTGGCTAAAAGCAGCAAAAAATGATCCCGAAGCCTTACAGGAAGGGATGTATCTGGTCCATAACGGCACCGTTCGGCAAACCCCCAAAGCCCAGGTGCGGCAGGGTCTGGACGACGGTTCGCTGGTTACCGGGATGGAATTCTTTTATGATGCCGCCAAGGTAGCGGCGGCCATCGCAGCCACCAAAAAGCGGGAGGGCATTTTCCACGTCAGGGTCTGGCTCAACGAGGGTCAGCTGCAGTTGGGCGATGATATCATGGTTGTTCTTATCGGCGGTGATATACGGCCCCATGTGATTGATGCCCTGCAGTTTCTGGTGGAAACCATCAAAACCACCTGCGTCACCGAGATTGAGCAGAAGTCAGAAACCAGGAAATAACCATTTTATCAACCGCGTCAATAATACCGATATGTTTTGTCGCAAAATATTATTTTGTGACAAAACACATTGTAAAACAAAAGCCAGCTTTTCAGCTGGCTTTTAGTTTTGACTGATTAAATTATATGGAATTAAATTGAAGCGGCCTTGGCCTGATCAAATTCATCCTGAATTTCCTGAGAGGGTTCCTTGGTCAGCAGGGAAACCACCACAATAAAGAGGCAGGAGACCAGGAAGGCGGGCATCAGTTCGTAAATACCGAAGACGCCGCCCAGGGGTTTGATCAACAGTCGCCAGATAAAGACCATCCCGCCACCGGCCAGCATGCCGGCAATGGCACCTTCACGGTTGGTCCGTTTCCAGAACAGTGAGAAGATCATCAGCGGTCCGAAGGTAGCCCCAAAACCGGCCCAGGCAAAGGCGACGATACTAAAGATGACGCTGGTTTCATCCAGAGCCAGCAGGACACCGATCACCGCAATGGCAATCAGGGTGAGATGGGAAACCCGCATGATTTGCTTTTCAGTGGCATCCTTTTTGAGGATACCCTCATAAATATTTTTAGAAAAGGCCGAAGCCGCAATCAGCAGGTAGGAGTCCGAAGAACTCATCGTTGCGGCCAGAATCCCAGCCATGACAAAACCGGCCAGCAAGGGTGGTAGCAGGTTGGTCGACATGACGATAAAAATACTTTCCGCGCCGCTTGGTGTCAAGAGTTCCGTGGGGAATAACACCCGGCCGATCAGACCGATGATCACGGCGGCGAACAGCGAGATTACACACCAGGTGGTGGCAATCCGACGGGCCTTGGGGATTTCGGCAGCATCGCGGATGGCGATAAACCGCAGCAATACCTGAGGCATTCCAAAATAACCCAGTCCCCAGGACATCGTTGAGATGATTGTCAGGAAGGTGTAGGGCAGGGCCGGACCAAAGACCGGGTTACCCGCTAACACCTGTTGGGTGCCGTCGACCACCGTGGGGTTGGCAATACCAAAGAAATCAAAGAAACCAGGGATTTGTTGGATGTTGTCCATAACCCCACCAAAACCGCCGGCAGCCGTTACACCAAGGATCAAAACTAGGGTCAGCGCAATGAACATGATGATACCCTGGAGAAAGTCGGAAACACTTTCAGCCAGGAAACCGCCCAGTAAGGTATATAAAATAACAAAACATGCACCGATGATCATCACCACCTGGTATTGAATGCCAAACAGCGAATTAAACAGCTTACCGACGGTCACAAAACAGCTGGCCGCATAAACCGTAAAGAAAACCAGAATAAAAACGGAAGCAATCAGCATGATCACCTTGCTCTTTTCTTTGAAACGGTTGCTGAAATACTCCGGAATGGTAATCGCATCACCGGCAATGGCCGAATAATTACGCAATCGTGTGGCGGTAATCTTCCAGTTTAGGTAGGTTCCCAGCGCCAGACCCAAAGCGGTCCAGAAGGCATCGCTCCAGCCGCACCAGTAGGCTACCCCGGGTAATCCCATCAAAAGCCAACCGCTCATGTCGGATGCTTCTGCACTCATCGCCGCTACCCAGGGTCCCAGGGAACGGCCGCCGATAAAATAATTGTCACTGTTTTCGTTGGCGATCTTTAAAAAATAGACGCCGATACCGAGTATCGCCGCGATGTAAATAATCATGGCAATCAGTATTTGGATGTTATCAGTACTCATTCTTTTCCTCCTAAAATAAATTCAATGTATTATAGCACAGAATGAATAAGTATTCAAAGAATTGGATGAAAAAATACCTGCAGCAGCAGCGAATCCGGACCCTGCCGGCGACTTGAGCGCGGGGTCAGAAATATCTGGTGATTAAAATGAGATTGACTATTTAGTCATTTGCACTTATAATAGATTAAAATCAATGAATTTAGAAAAAAAGACTAGGATCAGGAGGCGACGATTGGATAAACGCGAAAAAATATTAAAGGCAGCGTTACAGCTTTTTAATCAATACGGTTTTGATAATACCCCGACGGCGCGGATTACCAAAGAAGCCGGGGTGGCCACCGGGACATTGTTCAACTACTTTAAAAACAAAGAAGAACTGATCAATGTGCTTTATTTGACTTGCAAAGAATCCCTGACCCGACGTTTATCCGCAGGGCTGGAGCAGGAGACCACCTTCAGAAGCAAGCTGAAACGGATTTATATTAATTACATCGGCTGGAGTCTTGATCACACCGATGAGTTCCTTTTTTTTCAGCAGTTCTGCAATGCTTCCTGCATCGGCGAAACCACCCGGAAAGCCGGATTAAGCAAGTTCAATAATATTATGGAGTTGATTTCTGAAGGGATTGAGCAGGAAATTATTAAAAACGTCAATTTAGAATACATGAGTAATCTGCTGATGGGGATTCTCAATGCCAATACCTATTATTTTATTGATCATCCCAGTTTGGCCGGGGATGAGGTTTTTATAGAAACATCATTTAATTTTCTATGGGACAGCATTAAAAACTAATTTTTTTTACAAATGAATGACTAATCAGTCATTTTGATGGACTTGTTTCGGCCCAGCGATAGCGATTAAATAAAAGGCCTGGATATAAGTGAGCGAACTGCTCAGCGGCAAGTAAAAATAGAATTGATGAAGGAGCTACAAAATGAATTATCGGATTAATCCTAAAAATGGGGACAAACTTTCAGCCTTGGGATTTGGCTGTATGCGCTTTGCCAAAGATGAAAACGAGGTGGAAAAGCAGATTATTTATGCGATTGAAAAGGGGGTCAATTATTTTGATACGGCTTATATTTATCCTAAAAGCGAAGCAATTCTGGGCCGGGTGCTGGCAAAGGGTTATCGTGACCGGGTCAAGATTGCCACTAAAATGCCGCCATACTTAGTAAAGAAATATGAAGATCTCGACAAGATTTTCAATGCCGAGCTGGAACGGTTGCAAACCGACCACATTGACTATTATTTTCTGCATATGCTGACAGACGTTAACATCTGGACCCGGCTGGTAAATTTGGGGATTCTGAAATGGATCGAATCAAAGAAGCAGACCGGGCAGATCATTAACATCGGCTTTTCATATCACGGCGGCCGGGATGAATTTAAAAAGCTGGTGGATGTCTACGATTGGGAATTCTTGATGATCCAATATAATTTCCTCGATGAGAATAAGCAGGCGGGTAAAGAGGGGCTGGAATATGCTGCCGCCAGAGGCTTGCCGGTGATGGTCATGGAGCCCTTAAGAGGCGGGAAGCTGGTCACCAATCTGCCCAGGGAAGTCTACCAGGTCTGGGATCAGGCCGCTGAGAAGCGTTCACCGGCAGAGTGGGCTTTCCGGTGGATCTGGAATCACCCGGAAGTGACCGTGGTGTTATCGGGCATGAATTCCCAGGCGATGGTGGAAGAAAACATCAGCGTGGCTTCCCAGGCTGAAGCCAACGCTTTTACCGCGGCCGACTTTGAACTCTTTAATCAGGTGACACAAATATTAAGTGAAAAGATTAAAATCCCCTGTACCGGCTGTAACTATTGCCTGCCGTGTCCCCGGGGCGTTGATATTCCGACCTGCTTTTCATGTTATAATGATCGCGAGATTGAAGGTAAAACGGCGGCGCTGAGCAAGTATATCATGCAAACCAGTGTCAAAAGCCAGACCAGCAATGCCTCACTTTGTTCACAATGCGGTAAATGCGAAAGCCATTGCCCCCAGAATATTGGTATCAGAGACGAGCTGGCGACCGTCGCCAAAACCATGGAAGGTTTTTATTACAAGCCAACCCGGTTTTTGATCAAACGCTTTATGAAATTGTAAAATGGCAGCGGTTGAGCAAATGGATTGAAGCATTTGTGATTTACAAATAATTATCAAAAAAGGCGCCGGCAGTGAGTGGTTAACTGCCGGCGCCTTTAAATATTTGTTGTATTTTTGATTCGTTCTAAAACTGATGATTGATCAGGAAAGAGAAACGGTCAGCATTCTTTAAACCGAAGTTTAATAGCAGTTTAATAGAATACTGCGTTTTTCTGGCATTGAAAAATCAGCTCATGACCGGCAGTGGTGGGATGAGGATCGAGATTACCGGTGTACCAGTTGAAATTAACCAGCGTTTCACTGCCCTGATAATCATTAAAGGCCGTATAGACATCCGCAACTAGATAACCGGTACCGGGGGTTTTAATGGCCGTATTGATGGCCTGGATCGCCGGATCAAACACCGCGTAAAGCGGATCCTGTGGGTTGATGGGGTTGTAGACGGTATTTACATAGATAGTTGCCTGAGGTGCCAAAGTTTGGAGGGTCGCAACGATCTGCGGCCAATCGGTAGCAAATTGCGTCGCTCCGGCGGCAATGTTGGTTTGGATCTCGGGCAGGGCAGCTGTAATGATATCCTGGGCGCCGGGCTGAGCTAGAGCCGTCGCCAGGTCAACCGGGAAGGTTGGTGATGCCGGATCGAGCTGGAAGGCGACTGCCAGACCGGCAATAACCGGGGCTAGAATATTGTTGCCGCCGACGCTGACTGTGACCACCTGGGCTTTGCTGAGATCAGCGATGGTTGTCGGATCGCTCTGAAGCTGGGCCAACAGCTGACTGGAGGTGTAGCCGGGAACGCCCAGATTTGCCAGTGTCAGCGCTTCATTGCCTTTCATGCTGATAACGTTGTCATAAAAAAGGTCCACATAGCCGAAACCGGGGGTGGCACTCATGCCATAGGCAATGGAATCACCAAGACCGGTAAAATAGGTTTTGGGGAGAATCTTGATCTGGATCGATTCCATACGTAACCCTTCACCGGTGGATCCCAGTATGGCGCCGTCTTTGACCCAGCCCCAGCTATTATCCACTACGGGGATATCGCCTTTATTCTGGACGTGGCCGCGGTAACAAACGACATAATCATCCAGACCGGTCAGATTAATTTTGATGGCTTCAATCCGCAAGCTGCGGTCTGTCGTTCCGGCAAATGCGCCGTTTTCTTCAGGATCCATCCAGCCTTCATTCTGAACATGGACCGCATAGCTGATTCCGGCACCGGCTGGGACGTCGCCGGTGAGCTCAATCCGGATGCCTTCCAGCCGCAGCCCCTCGCCACGACTGCCCAGTTCAGCGGGACCGGTTACAAAAGCGCCCACCGGCAGGGGAACATCCCCCTTATTCTGGACATGTCCGCGATACTGGACGCCAATGGTGTCAATTGCCTGGGTATCAACGGTGGGATCTGTGGCGGCGTTTTCTGATTCGACCGCCGCAAAGACGCCGGTTGAGAAAATCATCGACAAGATCAGCAGGAGAATCAGAAGACGGCCGGTAACGGATTTGAAAATACTTTTTTTCATTTTATTTTCCTTTCTCTGGTTGAATTGGGAGTTTAGAAAAAAACGCAGCTGCCATCCGCCCCAAGAGCGTGAAGACACGGCCCTGGCTAAAAACCGGGTCCGGTGCTGGTCATTGAATTTTAATACCCGATTCCGTTCCTTTTAAACAAAGCGGTGATAAATTTAGAATCAGCAAGTTGAAATGAGGATTAGTTTAAGGGGGTGAGCAGCAATGATGGCTAAATTTTTGTCGGATAAATCTTTCGTTTGTTTCGATAAAATGATACAATACTGCTATCTTTTTGAAAAACCGGAGGTATACCGTGCAACCAAAAATAATTCTAGCCAGCCAGTCGCCCCGCCGTCGGGAGCTGTTTAAGCTGGTGACAAATAGCCATGGCATTAGCGATTTTAGCATTCAGGCGGCAGAAATCGATGAAAAACGGATAGAAGCGGAGATTCTTAAAAACAGCGAGGGGGATTTTCAGGATACGGCAAAAAAACTGGTGGGCGAACTGGCCGCCAGAAAAGCCAGAGTTGTGCAAAAGATTAATCCCCGGGCTCTGGTCGTTGGAGCGGACACTATTGTGGTTCTTGATGAACAGATTCTCGGTAAACCCGCGGATGAAATGGCGGCCTACAACATGATTAAACAGCTGGCCGGAAACACCCACCTGGTCTTAACCGGAGTCAGCATCCGCTATCGGGATCAGGAAGAGCGGTTTGTCGCCACCTCCACCATCAAGTTTTATCAGTGGGATTATCAGATGCAGCGGGAGGTGGCAGATTATGTGGCCTCCGGCAAGGCTATGGACAAAGCCGGTGCCTATGGCATCCAGGAAGAAGCCGGCCTCTGGGTTAAGTCGATCAAAGGTGACTATAACAATATTGTCGGGCTGCCGATTGCCAAGCTCAATAAGCGGCTCGGCAAAATGCTGGAACAGATCGCCAACCTCTAATAGCCAGGCTACCAGTCATTTGGAGAAAAAAGCATCCTCTCATTATTTAAGGGATGCTGTGAAAGTCAAAAAAAAATACCCAGTACCGGCAATTGTTAGATCATGTTGTACACGTAGGAGCGGACACGGCATAGCCTGTCCGATGCTGCGCGAAGGCAACGAGCCAGTCACAAGCTTGCTTGTAGTTGGCGACTGCCCGCGACCAATGCGAAAGGAGCTTAGCGGATTTCGCATGGCGCAGCGAACAACAGATTAACAATTGGTCGGTACGGTAGTAGAGTCCCGTTTAATATAGCGATAACTCCCTGTAAAAGGCCGGATTGAGAAATTCTTTCAGGGTAATGTCGGCCATTTTAAAGAGCCGCCGGGAAACCTGGGTAGCATCCGCATCCGGGTATTTATCTTCCAGATAGATCACCTTTTTTATCCCGGCCTGGATAATGGCCTTGGCGCATTCGTTGCAGGGAAAACAGGTCACATATAGAATCGAATCAGCCAGCGACCGGCCATCCGAATTTAAGATGGCATTTAATTCAGCGTGACAGACATAGGCATATTTGGTGTCCTGAAACGTGCCTTCCCGCTCCCAGGGCAGGGCGTCATCGCTGCAGCCTTTCGGCATGCCGTTGTAGCCGGTGGACAGAATAATATTGTTTTTATTGACGATGCAGGCACCCACCTGGGTATTGGGGTCCTTGCTGCGTCGGGCCGATAACAGGGCAATCCCCATAAAATATTCTTCCCAGGTAATATAATCTTGTCGTTTCATCGCATTCTCCAGTTTTTTTCTTTAGTTTACCATAATTCTATTGATAAGTGGAGATGTCTCGGATAAAATAAATGGGTTTCGACGGTCTGGTTTTATAAATAGAGGACTGGCGCATCATAAATTATGCCGTATTAAAAATGATAATAAGCGGGAAACTGACGGGTCTGGAAAAGGTGATGGAATGAAAAAGAAACAATTAACAGTGATATTGACCTGGACCTGCACCCTGATCTGGATGGCAATTATCTTTTATCTCTCCAGCCAGCCGGCTGCCCAGTCAGATCAGCTCAGTAACGGGTTAAAAAACGGATTGTTGTCGATTCTGACGCATTTGCTGCCGGGCATCGAAAACATCGAAATCGGGAATCTGGATTTCT
The DNA here is from genome assembly GCA_002841405.1 of Firmicutes bacterium HGW-Firmicutes-4. GTDB lineage: Bacteria > Bacillota > Clostridia > Eubacteriales > Eubacteriaceae > Acetobacterium. Next base: position 38,958 of record PGZR01000011.1, read on the forward strand.
TGATCCGAAAGAATGCCCATTTCATCGCTTACTTTATTCTCGGTGTGCTGACCCTATTAGCCCTCTTCCACAGTGCGGCCAGCAAACCGGCCAAGCTGGCTTTGCTCATCTGCCTCCTTTATGCTCTCTCTGACGAATTTCATCAATTATTTGTACCGGGTCGCTCCGGTCAGTTCCGGGACGTGCTCATCGATGGAGCGGGGGCATTTCTTGGCGTTTTACTCGCCTCCATTGTTATAAATCGGATTTCCAGGCGGTTTGAGGTTTAACCACGATTAATCCCTTACGAAAGGGGTATATAATAACTAGCAAATAGGTAATGGTATTAATTTAAAACGCCAACAATTGTTGCTTGGTGGCGGTTTCGCAAACCGGCAGTGAGGCTTATGGCAGTTTGGTAATTATCTATAAAGCAACTATTAAAGGAGGTCTAACTTATGAAATTCAGAGAATTTACGGTGAATAGTCACTCAACCAGAGACTTTGTGGATGGCGGCGTGGAAGAACGGGATATCAATGAAATCAAAGCATACCTTGACGAGGTAAACAGTACCGTCGGCAAGGAAAAGGGATTTTCCCTGATTTTGATGGAAAACGGTGCTGCGGTATTTCAAAATCTGGAGGGCTCTGGCGGTTACGGCGGGGTAATGATCAAAGCACCCCATTATATCGGTTTGCGACTGGATAAAGCCGACCATGAAGTCGAAGTTTTTGGCGCTTTCTACATGCAATCGGTGGTGAAAAAGCTCTATGATCAGGATCTGGGCAGCTGCTGGATCACCTTGAACGGAATCAGTCAGACCCAGGAAGATAAATTATTGGCGGGCCAGGCTGGTATCATTGAACACCTGTTGGCTTTTGGAAAGGCCGCAAAAAAAGAAAACAAAAACGATAAACATACTACCATTATCAATTGTGATACTAAATATGAACAGAACCCTTATGGCATCACGATGATTAACACCAGCGATGAGAGCCGTCTTTCGGTAGTTGATACCATATTTCTGCAGAACTGGGGCAACGTGGCGCCCTATGAAGAAATGGAAAAAAGAGGTGTTCTGGATTTGCTTTACTACGTTAGAAATTCGCCCTCATTCCAGAATGGTCAGCCCTGCCGGCTGATCCTCAAAGATGGTTATGCTGAACTGGCGGTAGTTAATCCGGATCAGGAAGAAAACTACACCGACGCCGGGATTATGCTTTTTACGCTGGAAGGCCTGGCCAAAGAGCTGAGTTTCCCGTCCAACTGGCATTTTATTAATGACGATTCGGGAAATATCGAATACCGCCGGGTCGCCCATTTCGACTTATAAAACTGAATAAAAAATAAGCTGATAAATTTATAAGGGGGCTCTTGTCCATCGGTTCCGATGGCAAGAGCCTCCTTTTTATAAATATTGGAGATGGGCATTGGAACGATTGAGGTACATCAATGCCAATTCCAGTTTCATTTCGATGCTGTTTTTAAGGTAATCCCATTCATCCGCCCGCTGCTTTTTGGCTAAGGCTATTTCTTTTTTTGAGGGGGTGGTGGTTGGGTGGGGTGAATTACTGGTCGTTTTGCATGTTTCGAGAATCAGTGAAATATCGTTAGTCTCTGGATGGTTTTCATAATAAGTTGCAAATCTTGACTGTACCATTGTTATTTCCTTTCGTTGAACAAACTTTGTTCGATGTTTTAGTTCGGTTCAGATTTTAGCTAAGCTTCAAAAGCTTAACCGTTGATCTGATATCAGTATAAACAATATTTGTTAAGGACTTTTGAACAAAATGTTAAGGTTTTGTGAAGATTGTTAAAAATGATAACCTAGTAACGACAATTGCTAATCAGTACCCTCTTCCTTGTCAGCGGCAGTCTTTTATCTTATAATAGAAGAACATGACAAAGTCAGGGTTCCTTGGGGAACCGTCTAATCGGAGACAAGGATTCACAGGAGGTTCTTAGTGACGCTTAAAAAAAACCTGAGCCAGTATTTTGGCTATGATACATTTAAAGAAGGACAGGAAAAAATCATTACGGCTGCAGTCAATGGCCAGGATGTGCTGGGGATCATGCCCACCGGTGGGGGGAAATCCCTCTGCTATCAGCTACCCGCCCTGCAGCTGCCCGGCATCACCCTGGTGATCTCACCGCTGATTTCACTGATGAAGGATCAGGTCGATGCTTTGGGTGAAATGGGAATCCCGTCCACCTTTTTAAATAGCAGTCTCGATGATGCTACCTATCAACAGCGGCTGGAAAAGATCCGGGCTAATCACTATAAGCTGCTGTATATCGCTCCGGAACGGCTTTGTGCGCCGGCCTTTGTGGAGCTGGTCCGGACACTTTCGGTTTCCATGGTGGCAGTGGATGAAGCCCATTGTATTAGCCAGTGGGGCCATGATTTCCGCCCCCATTACCGGGAGATTCCCGCTTTTATCGGAAATATTTCGCCCCGGCCGGTGGTGGCGGCTTATACGGCCACTGCTACGAAGAAGGTTATTCAGGAAATCCGGGAATTGCTGGCACTGCAAGATCCGGTCGAATCGATCATCGGCTTTGACCGGCCCAACCTGCTTTATCAGGTGGTTAAAACCGGCGATAAGCTTGGTTATGTCAAAAATACCGTCACCCAGACCTTCCCGGAGCAGTCCGGGATTATTTACTGCGCCACCCGAAAAACCGTCGAAAGTGTCACCGCCAAGCTCAAAGGCCTGGGCTTTCTGGCCGGCGCCTATCACGGCGGCATGCGTCCCGAGGATCGGGAGCAGAGTCAGCAGGACTTCATCAATGACCGTCTGCATATCATGGTGGCCACCAATGCCTTTGGGATGGGGATCAATAAACCGGATGTTCGCTTTATCATCCATTACAACATGCCCCAGAATATGGAGGCTTATTATCAGGAAGCCGGTCGTGGCGGCCGGGATGGCGAACCCAGCCACTGTACCATTCTTTATTCCCCTGCCGATATTGTCAAACAGAAACAACTGATCCAGCTCAACCAGACCTCTCCGGAGCGGGAGACGCTGTTGTTTGAGAATCTTCAGTATCTGGTCGATTATTGCCACACCAATGATTGCCTCAGAAAAAGCATTCTCCAGTATTTTGGCGAAACTGCTGACTTTGACCGCTGCGGCAATTGCGGCAATTGTCTCGACCAGTCCGAAATGGTGGACATCACTCTGGACGCGCAAAAGATTCTTTCCTGCATTTATCGGATGAAAAACCGCTTTGGCCTGAACATGGTGATTGCGGTGCTGCGGGGCTCGAAAAATAAAAAAGTCCTGGAGCTGGGTTTTGATCAGCTGTCCACCTATGGGATTCTTAAAGAGCAGAGCGCCGAAAGTCTCCGGGAAATCATCATGACCCTGGTCGCCAAGGGCTATATTATCGTCACTGCCGATGAGTACCCGGTTCTCAAATTGACCCCGGCTGCCAGCGGGATTTTAAAAGGCGACGAAACCGTCTTTCATAAAAAACACCTGCTGAATATCCCGGCCGCCAAAACAAAATCTTCCGGTAAAGCCAAACCACCAGTGGATTGCGACGAAGCCCTGTTTGAAGAATTGCGCAGCCTGAGACGTAGCATTGCCCAGGACAAGGGGCTGCCGCCCTATGTGATTTTTCCCGATGCCACCCTGAGAGAAATGGCGGCCTATTTTCCCCAGACCGAAGCCGAATTTTTAAACATTAGCGGCGTCGGCCAGGCCCGCTATGATCATTATGGCACGGTCTTTATCGAAGCGATCAGCCGCTTTGCCGAAAACAACCCGATCACCATCCGACCCCGGCCGGTCGCGGCAGCGGACGACCCGGAACCGCGGGTGAGCAAACAACAAACAGGCGAAAAAGAAGCAAAAGTTCCCTCCTGGGAGCTCACCTATGAGTTGTTTGCCGGTGGCATGACCATTGCCGCCATCGCCAGTCAACGGGAACTGACCGAAAACACCGTACTCAGCCATTTAATCCGCTGCGATCAGGAAGGAAAAACAATCGACTGGGGTGATTTTGTCGATGCCGACAAAGAAGTAACGATCATCAACGCCATCGGCACCGTCGGCCTGGAAGCGCTGCGCCCCATCAAAGAAGCCCTGCCGGAGTCCTGTTCTTATGCGGATATCAAAATTGTGATCCATAAAAATGGATTGCAGTAACTGGCTTTATATAATTTTTAGAAAATTATAAGAACGAGCTGAATTTGCTTTGATGTCGGTTTCTAAAACAATTTTGTAGTACAAAGATCAAGCTCATACGCTAACAGCAAACTAGTACCGAAAATTGTTACATCATGTTGTTTGCATCGGAGCGAACAGGTGGATACCTGTCCGATTCCGCAGCAAACAACAGATTAACAATTGGTCGGTACGATAGCGAAGTGCTTACCTAGTTCCATAGCGTAAATTGTTTCGCGCAAACCGGCAGCGAAGCTCACAGCAGTTTTTTTATTAGCGTATAGCTAGTACCGGAGAAGGAGAAAGACCGATGACCTCGACGAGCTTAAAAGTAATCGCCCTGATTTTGATGCTGCTGGACCATATCGGGCAGTTTATTCCCGGTACGCCGCTGTGGTTGCACTGGCTGGGCCGGCTATCGGCGCCGGTGTTTATGTTTTGTATGGCCTGGGGCTTTTATTACACCCATGACCGCAAAAGATACCTGCTGCGGATGTATTTCTTTGGCGTCGGGATGGGAATGATTGATCTGATCTGCAATAACAGCATTGCTGATCCCTATGCGATGATGACCAATAATATTTTTGTGACGCTGTTGCTGGTGGCCGTGATTGTCTGGCTGATCGAAACCCGAAAAACCGACAAGCCCAAGGGCAACAAAGCCATCGCCCTGTTTGCCGGCTATCAGATTCTGACCACGCTACTCTGTGTTCTGGCCGGTCAGTTTGTGCCGCTGACTGGCATGATGAGCTTTGTCGGGGCCATCACCGGCAATCTGATTTTTAATGAGGGCAGTTTTATCTTTGTTTTTCTGGGGGTGCTGATCTACTTCAACCGCACCGATAAAAAACGGCTGATCCTGGCCTATGGGCTTTTTTGTCTGGGCTTTTTAGCCCTGGAATGGGCTATTGATCCCCGGTTTTCCGCCCTGCTTTACAATAATTATCAGTGGATGATGATTGGTTCATTGCCGTTGATGCTGTCCTATAATGGTGCCAAGGGACGGGGACTGAAATACCTGTTTTATATTTTTTATCCGGTTCATATTGTGGTGTTGTTTTTTATCGGCAATCTGTTTTTTTAATATAGCTGAGAACGGGTGGGGTCAATGGAAACAGTAAAAATGAAGGAATATAGTCAGTAGAAAAGGAGATCAACCGGATGTTAAAAGCGGTTAAAGATCAGGAAGAAGCAATAATCAAACACCGCCATGAGATTCTGCTCTGCGGTCAGGAACAGGGGGTCAGTGCGGCTTGTAAAAAATACCGGATTTCCCGGACCCTCTACTATCGCTGGCATAAACGCTTTGATGAGCAGGGTCTGGCCGGCCTGAAGGATCAGGTCCGTCATTTTGTGCCGCCCAATAAATCGGCGCTGGCGGTGGAACAGGCGGTGCTGGATGCAATCGTTTCCTTTCCGGACTATGGTCCCCAGAGCATTGCCTGGCTGCTGGAGGAACAGGATCTGAAAATCAGCAGCAGCGGAGTCTATAATATTATGCGCCGTCACGAACTCAATCACAAACCGGCCCGCAAGCATTACAGCCGGAAAATCAGCACCGCAAAGCAGCAATCTGCAGCGGCTGAGCTTGAAGTCCGGCCTGATCGAGCCCCGGAGCCGGCGCAGCTGACAGTGGGTGAATGCTGGCTGGCCTGGACGGTGGAACGGGGTTATCAGCCGGGGATTGGCAATCTTTATCAGTACGCGGTGGTGGATTTAATCAGCGGCGTGGCCTGTGCCCGATTGTATACCAAAAAAAATGCCGACTGCGCCCTGGACCTGTTGCTGGGGGTGGCCATTCCGATGGGCAATGAGTTGCTGATGCAGCCAGGCTGGATAATGACGCCCCATCAAGTGGAGTATACCACCGGCCGAATCCACAGCAGCCATCTTTATACCAGCAAGCTCCGGGAAATGAATATTAAACAGGTGATTTGGGAGGAGAAAAACAATCTTTATTCCAAAACCGTCCAGGTATTCAACCAGAAAAGTGGGGCTTATCTGGAGTCACTACTTGAATTAGCCGATTCTTTTGACGTAATCAAGGATGGCTTTCAGCAGTTTGTTCGTGATTATAATCTTGAGCTGCCGCTGGGCTATGGTAAAAACAGTCACAAAACACCCATGGAAATCGTTGTCGACGCCAAAGGCCCCGGGGTGACTCTGCCCTTGTGGTCCTACGTCAATCGGAAGTATTAAGGGTGCAAAAAGATATGCGGTTTGTAGCGGCGTTTAGGACCGCCGGTCAACCCGGAGAGGAGTGACAATGAAAAAGCAGATAGCCGTCGTAGGCGGCGGATACAGCGGTTTGACGCTGGCTTATTTTCTCGAAAAAGCCGGCCATCAGGTCACGGTTTTTGAAGCGGAAGAACGAGCCGGGGGGCATTGCTTGAGTGTTTTTCACAAAAAAGAATTCTGCGAGCTGGGGTCGGTGCTGGGAACCTCAGAAGCTTTGATGAAATTTCTGCGACAGCTCGGCGTCAAAGCCGAGTACAAGTATTTTCACCGCAGTTTTCTGGGCCCGAATGGTGAGAAACAGGCCCAGATCGGTCCTGCTGAGATTGCCGGTTTTCAGGAGCAACTGCAGCGGCTGCCGGAATACCTGGCCCCTTATCAGGCGGCCTTAAATGCTCCGGGGTGGGCGAATATTCCCGATGCGCTGACCCAATCCTTTGAGTCCTGGTGTAGCGAAAACAAACTGCACACCCTGATGCGGGTTTATGCGCCCCATCTAGTGGCCTTCGGCTTTGGCAAGTCCAGTGAGATTCCGGCCATCTATGCCCTGAAGTATCTGGATATCATGACCCTGTCCTCGATGATCGAGTCCCGGAAGCTGATCAGCTTTTCCAACGGCGCCAATGAAATTATTGCCAAATTGTCGGAACGGCTGGATGATCTTAGGTTGAATAGCCCGGTCACCGGCATTGTCCCGCTTGATAATAACCGTCTGACCATAAAAACATCAGTCGGCGAAGAGGATTTTGATGCGGTGGTGGTCACCGTGCCACTGGACCGGTTGGTGATCCACGCCCCAGACCATGCCCGCCTGATGGCTTGCTACCGGCGCAAATCTTACAATGTGCTGGCCTATGTAGCCCGGGAAAACTACCGGACCACCAGTTACTTTACCCATAATTTTGACAAAGACGGACATCTGCTGCTGTTGTACAGCAGCAAGCCGGATAAACCGGGACCGCTGCTAACCGCCTATGCTGCCGGAGATCTGCCAATTAAAGATTTGAAAGCCCAGATCGACGCCGATCTGAAACAGGCCGGTTTTAAGGCTGAGCGCCTGTTTGCCTATAAACAGTGGCAGACCTTTCCGCACGTCACCGGGGCCGAGATTAAAAATGGCTTCTACGATCAGGTCAATGCTCTTCAGGGCCAGCAGGGGATCTATTTTTCCGGCAGCCTGACCTGTTTTCCGACCCTCGATAAACTGACCCAATACCTCAGCGATTTTACCAACCGCTATTTTACAGCTGATCAACCATAAATTTATTTATTTTAGCTTGCTGTTTACAGATTTACGGTAACAGCCGGCTTTTTTTATCAACACATCCCGTTAAGTTGTTAACACCAAGTTAAAACAGCTGACGGGATGTGTTTTTATGCGCTGTTAAATTGTTGTCAAAGTCAATCAGATGACTTATAATCAGTTCAAAGAAGCCACTGAAAACAATTACAAAAAGCGGAAAGCGAGAAATAAGATGGAAGTTTATAAGGTTCTGGAAATCAAAAAAAGCGTCTATGAAAATAATGACCGGGAGGCTGA
>PGZR01000143.1 GCA_002841405.1 Firmicutes bacterium HGW-Firmicutes-4
GACCGCCTATATGAACTACAACGCCGGCAATATGACCGACTATGTTCCCACTGACGAAGATCTTCAAATCGGCTTTGACAGTCTGCCCGAAATCGAAAAAAAATAATTACCAGCAATTAATTAATTAAAAAAAAAAGGCCGCCCGGTAATGGATGATTTCCATTACCGGGCGGCCTTTTTTGTGCTGATTATCGTAAGCGCCCCTGTTTTTTGAGGGCCGCCTTAACGGTCGGATAAAGATCAAAATCGGTATGGGGCAGAAACCGGGAGGCATACATCCGCGAGATAAAATCGGTCGCCGCGCCGAATTCCAGATATTCAATCCGTTCCTGCAACATCGCCACCTCTTCCATTTTCTCGCCATTGGTTAACAGCGCATAGGCCCCCTTTAGCGAACTGTTTCCTAACGAAACAAAACGTTCTCTCGGTAAATCAGGATAAAGGCCAATGGTGATCGCCGACTCCAGATTGATGTAAGTCCCAAAGGCTCCGGAAATATATAACCGATCGACGTCCAGCGGTTCCACCCCCAGTCGTTCCAGCAGATAGGCAACCATGGTACTGGCGGCGGCTTTGGTGTCGATGAACTGGCTCATATCGCGCTGGGTAAAAAGCAGTTCTTCACCATTGCCGGATTCATCCCGGCTGGCGTATAGCACCCCATATTCCCCGTCACGAATAACGATCCGTGGGGATTTCTCAGGATTAAAGCGGCCGGAAAAATCAATCCAGCCACTTAACAGCATCTGAGCAATCAAATCGACAATTCCGGATCCGCAAATACCCAGTGGCCGCTGACCGCCGATGGTTGTCAAGCTGAGTTTATCTTCGGCAATGATGACCGAGTCCACGGCACCCGCAGTGGCCTTCATCCCATTTTTACTGATACCGCCTTCCAGCGCCGGTCCGGCCGCTCCCGCACCAGCCACCAAAAAACTCTTATTTCCTAACACCATTTCGCCATTGGTGCCAATATCGATAAATAGGCCCAATTCATCTTTTTCGTGAAGACCGGCCACCAGCAACCCGCTGACGGTATCGCCGCCTAAATAGTTGGCCACCGAAGGCATACAATAAAGATAACCACTGGTATTGAGGCCGAGATCCCGGGCCTCCAGATACCCGGTATGATTAAACACCGGCGCAAAGGGATACTCAAAAATTGGCCAGGGATCGATTCCCAATAAAAAGTGGATCATCGTCGTGTTTCCGGAAACAACCATCATGCAGGATTCCTGAGCCTTAATCCCGGTTGTTTCTTCCAGTCGGTGAAGCAGGGCATTAAAGGTGCTGACCGTTGCTTGCTGCACCGCGATGAGATGCTCGGGTTTATTTTTGGCATAAAAGATGCGGCTGAGAATATCATCGCCATACTGGATCTGATCATTTAATCGACTTTCTTCGCCCAATACCCTGCCAGTATTCAGATCCACCATTCTCATGGCCACTGAGGTACTGCCTAAATCCACCGCAATGCCAAAATGACGATGTCGCTGATCTCCGGGTTCCAGTTCCACCAGCTCCCAGGTTGGGCCGTTTTTTACCAGGGTCAGACTAATCTCCCAATTGGCCTCCCGGCACAGGGGATATACTTTTTTCAGCAAATGACGAGAAAAACGCACCGCCCCATATTCCTGGGTCAATGCGTTCTGAATGCGTTCCTGGTCGCCTATAATATCACCGTTTCCCGGCGGCGAAATTTTTAATAATATCTTCCTGGTTAATGCCTGAATCTGTTGATCTCCCATACCCACCTCAAATTTTTTAGTTTTTAATGACTGCCACTGACGGTTCCATATTTCCAACCGCTGATGCCGCCAAGATTATAGATGTTTTGATACCCCATTTTGACCATCTGGCTGGCAGCACTTTGGGATCTCCCGCCGCTTAAACAATAAACAAAGATGGTGGCATTTTTATCCGGAATGATTTCAGCCACTGTCTGAATTTGACTTAATGGCAGATTAATGCTGTCAGGAATATGCTGATTGGCATACTCGGCTTTTTCTCTCACATCGAGCAGGACAATCGATTCATTGCCATCCAATCGTTTTTTTGCCTCATCTGGGGATATTCTTTTTACTGAATTTTTTGATTCTGATTTTCTTGATAATAAGTTTAACATAATAATACCTTCCTTTATATAATTTATTGGTATAAATTTTAAATCTTCTTTAATTGATTATATTTTACCGCCTTTTCCAATTTCTCTCTGTGATGATGTCACATAAGTTATAAAATTTCCGAAAAATTTTTCAGCCATAAATCAGTACCTGTTCACACAATAAACACTTAGTAATATTATCCTGTTTATATTATAATGAGAAAAAGAGGTGAAGTGGATGTATAAGCTGTTAATAACGGATGATGAAGAAAAAATCAGAGCCCTGATTAAAAAATATGCAATTTTCGAAGGCCATACCGCAGTTGAAGCCGCAAACGGGATGGAAGCCGTAGAACTGTGTCGCAAAGAAGCCTTTGACATTATTATTATGGATGTTATGATGCCCGAACTGGATGGTTTTTCCGCGGTTAAAGAAATTAAAAAAAGCCAAAATATTCCAGTGTTAATGCTTTCGGCCCGGGGCGAAGAATATGACAAGATACATGGCTTTGAGCTGGGCATTGACGATTACGTAGTGAAGCCCTTTTCGCCCAAAGAATTGATGATGCGTATTGATGCGATTATGAAACGGGCTGCCCGGGGTCAACCCCAGGATCATGACATCTTTGTGAAGGACGGTCTGACTGCCGACTTTACTGCCAGAAGAATCCTCATCGATGGCGAAAACATTGAGATGTCACCAAAAGAATTTGATCTGATTTTTTATATGATCCGGAACAAAAATATCGCCTTGACCCGGGAGAAACTAATTACTGAGGTTTGGGGCTATGATTTCTACGGGGATGATCGGACCCTGGACACCCATATAAAATTACTCCGCAAAAGTCTGGGCGAGTATGCCATACTGATCACCACCCTCCGGGGCGTGGGCTACCGGTTTGAAGGTTAGGCCATTGAAAAAAAGCAAGACTTCATCCCCGAAAAAAAACAAACCCCGGCAAATCAGTATCAAATGGAAGATTTTTCTTTTTCTGCTGGGCTTTTGCGCCGTATTACTGGTGCTGCTCTGGTTTTTTCAGGTCGTTTTTTTAAACAGTTTTTATAAGGGTATCAAAATCAATGAAATCAAAGCGACGGCCAACACCATTGAAAAGAGCATTAATGACGAAAATATTGCCACCATCATTTCCACTGTTTCAGAAAACAATGATATTTGCATCAAGGTTTTGTCAAGTTCCGGTGAAACCATCTATTCTTCCCATGTTGTCAAGGGCTGTATCATCCACAGCAAGCCAGACTTTGATGAAAAAGCCCTGCCCTCAGCGGTGACCGACAACGACGGCGAATTATTTCAGTACTATAACCATGATGGCTACACGCGAGAAACAGAACCGGAACTTGTGCCTGATTCCAATGCCCTCGAAACTGACAACACGCAAGTTCAGGATAAACCGCCGACGGAGGAAAAAGAGAAGGAAAAGGACACCCTTATTTACTCTAAGACGCTCATCGATGCAAATGATGATGAATTAACCCTGGTGCTTAACTCAATGATTTCCCCGGTGAATGCCACGGTGAATACCCTGCGGGTCCAACTTTATTATATTACCGCTTTTATGATTCTGTTTTCGGTTATCCTGGCCCTGGTCATTGCTAAATGGATCTCCCGGCCGATTGAAGCCATTAATAACAGTGCTAAAATGCTGGCCACCGGCGACTATTCCACCCTGTTTAAGGGCACTGGTTATCAGGAAATTGCCGAGCTCTCCGATACGCTTAACGCTACTGCTAAAGAACTTTCCAAGGTGGAACTGCTGCGTCAGGAACTCATTGCCAATATTTCCCACGACCTGCGCACCCCGTTAACCCTGATCAGCGGCTATGCCGAAGCGATGCGAGATTTACCGGATGAAAACAATTCCGAAAATGCCCAGATCATTGTCGATGAAACCAAGCGGTTAACCACCCTGGTTAATGATGTCATGGATATTTCCAAGCTCCAAACCGGCAATATCAGTATCCACCGCCAACCCTATAATTTGACAGCCAGCTTAGGCGACTCGATAAACCGAATGAATAAGCTGATGGAAATGGATGGCTACCAGATTGATTTTATCACGGACCGGGAAATTATTTTAGCTGCCGATGAAACCCGGATTTCCCAGGCCTTTTATAACCTGTTGACCAATGCCATCAACTATACCGGCGAGGATAAAAAAATCACCGTCACCCAAACCATTTTCCCAAACCCGGCCGATGACCTGGCCGACTGGGTTAAAATAGCAGTGGCCGATTCCGGTGAAGGGATCGCCGAAGAAGACCTTCCCTACATTTGGGACCGCTATTATAAGGTCGATAAAACCCATAAACGGGCAGTCACCGGCACCGGTCTGGGTCTGTCCATCGTCAAATCGATTCTCGATATGCACCACGGTGAATACGGCGTCAACTCACAAATCAATGAAGGCTCGGTTTTCTGGTTTACGCTAAAAATTTAGTACTTCACAATAAGAAAGATAGCCCAGTACCGACAATCTCAGATGCACCCCCGGGTGCATCTTTTTATATTTTCAGAACGTTCACAAAAAAAACACAAAGTTAACAAACGCTTAACAAACTGGTCTTGTATACTTTAGAAAAACAGCGATGTTAAATAAAAAACTTGATGGAGGTACTACCATGATCACGAAAACTTTTAAACGCTTTGAAAATAAATATCAGTTAAATGAACGCCAGCTCAAACAACTGATGCCCGGGCTGTTAACCCAGATGAAACCCGATGCCTACACATCCAACAATGACGGCTATTCGATTTACAATATCTATTATGATACCGATAACTACGATATTATCCGCCATTCCCTGTCCAAACCCTATTACAAAGAAAAACTCCGGTTACGAAGCTATGCCATCCCTACCGCTCCCGATGATCAGGTTTTCCTGGAACTGAAAAAGAAAATCGGCGGGGTTGTCAACAAGCGCCGGGCTACCCTCAGTCTCAACGAAGCATCCCGCTTTATTTCAAAATTAGAATACCCCAAGGAAATCAATACCATGAATCAGCTGGTGCTGGAAGAAATTGAATTCTTCTTGAAAAACCATCCCGTGACCCCTAAAACCTACATTGGCTATGAACGAATTGCCTTTGTCGGGAAAAACGACCCTGAACTGCGGGTAACCTTTGACTACAACCTGAAAAGTCGGCAGCATAGTCTATCCCTGGACAAAGGGGATTTCGGCAATTTTCTAATCCCTGCCGATCAATACCTGATGGAAGTCAAAATTCTCGGGGCCATCCCCGTGTGGCTGACCCATGCTTTATCCAAGCTGGAAATATACAGCTGCAGTTTTTCGAAATACGGCAAGGCCTATAAGGATTACCGCCAGCAGAGTATCGGTAAACTGATCAACCTGCCTCTTTACACTAATAATAATATCAATAACCAATTGACACCCTGTGTTAATAACTAAAGGAGAACATCATGATTGAATCACTCTTTTCAACCACCCTCACTGAAACCCTGACTATCCAAACAGCCTTAAGCGTCATTTTTGCGTCCCTTTTCATGGGTTTGTTTATCAGTTTTGTCTACACCCGCACCCGCGGCAAAGATGGTTATTCCCCTGGCTTTGTGGTCACCCTGATCATGCTGCCGGCAATTATCGCTATCATCATTCTGTTAGTCGGCAACAACGTCGCCCGGGCCTTCAGTCTGGCCGGCGCCTTCAGCCTGATCCGTTTCCGAAGTGCCCCTGGCGATCCCATT
>PGZR01000144.1 GCA_002841405.1 Firmicutes bacterium HGW-Firmicutes-4
ACTGGTATCTGCTGCCGCATACAGATTAACAGTGATCCCATCCATAGTAGTACTTCCACCAGCAAAATCAGATACGGTTCCAGCTACTGTGTAGGTGGCAGTTTCTACCGTCACAACCATCCGATAATACATAACCGCCCCATTTTCAGCCGTTACCTTAACAATAAAGAAATCTCCATTGCTAATGACTTCATTTGTATAAACTGCATCTGTCGCAAAGTTTGCCGTTGTTGCACCGATTGGGTATTTAACAACCCTCACACTTGCACCCGCATTATTTTTATCAAACAAGGTGATAAATGTATCTGCGTTTGAGGTATCCGCCGCTTTCGCCGCTGTGATCGTTGCTGCACCAGCTGTTTCAGCTCCCATTGTTGCATTGGGTGTTCCAAGACTTGTTACCTGTTGCCCTTTGACTGTAGATGATACTTTTAATGTTGCATCACTACTCTTTGGTGGGGTTACTGGTGGCGTTACTGGTGGCGTTACCGGCTCCGGTTCCGGTGCTGGTGGCATAATCGGGGTGGCCGTTCCCGGACGCACATATACAATATCCGGTCTTGTTTCAAAACTTACGTTATCTTCCCAGACAGCTGCTTCTTTGATTTTTCCCTGACCTTTTATAGCTACTGGCACATATATGTTGGCTGAACCAACTACTGTTTCCGCACCCAGCGTTAGTTCCGCACCAGTGGCGTAATACGCCAACGTTACACGCTCAATATTCGTATTACCCTGCGTCGATACTTTTACGTTTATTGCCTCTACGTCCACCCTCCCGAAGCTGCCTTCAAGAATGATTTCCTGTCCCTGTGCATTTTCGGAGATAATAACCTTTAGTCCATCAATATTAGTCGCCACAATACGGATCTTTCCGCTGGCGGTTCGCATAACCTTGACATCTTTGTATTTTCCGCCATTAATGTGGATACTGTTTTCACCACCCCCGCGTACATAGGTATCGCCGTCGACGGTGATATTGTTTAAGGTTACGTCCCCTTCGCCGACTGCTTCAGCAATGGTTAAATTACCGGTGATGTGGAGATTCTGAAGGATCACACCGTCCGCTTCAATGCTGACGTCCCTTTCAATGACTTCAACCCCGGTTTCCGGCCCATAGGTGCCGGCCTGGTCATAACTTATCTCCGGTTGTTTAACAATTTTCACTTGCAGTTCTTCTAAACGCAAGCCTAAACCGGTGGTTCCCAGTTCTTCGCCGTTTTTAACCCAGCCCCATTCGCCGTCAACCATCGGAATATTGCCCTGGTTTTTTACATGGCCGCGGTAATAGACATCATAACCGGGCAGGTCAACCAGTTTGATTTTAATGGCTTCGACCCGTTTGCCTTCTCCGGTGGTTCCGGCGAAGGTTCCGTTTGCAACGGAGTCCATCCATCCAATATCTTTAACATGAACCTGATAACTAAGGTTTGCCCCCTCGGGCAGATTGCCTGTTAGTTCGATACAGACCCCTTCAAGCCGTAAGCCTTGACCCTGTGTCCCGAAAGCCTCCGGTCCCGCGATCATGGTTCCTACCGGTTTTGGCATATCCCCTTCATTTCGGATATGCCCACGATACTGAACGCCGATTTCATCGAGGGTTGTCTCGCTAATTTCAACATTGGCAGCAAATGCACCAGTTGCACAGCATACCGACAACACCATGATCACAAACAACATCCCCATAGTAAGTTTTTTGATCCCAATTTCTCTCATATCAATTTTCCCTTCAGATTCCAAATCATTCCTTACCAAAGCAGCGCCCCCCTAAAAGCTTGAAGCTATAAATATAGGGTGGTTTTATTTCTTACCCGGTTTTTGAAATGCCCTTTCTAAAACCTCCATCGTGCGCATTTCTTTGAGTTACCATCGGTTGCTTTAGACCAAAACCTAAGGTATATATTGACATCTACGCATTTCTTAAGTATTGCTTAATATAAGTGTTTTTCAATGCTTTTTATACGCTACCACTACCCGGTACGCCTCAATTTAATTTTTTGCAATGATGCAAACAGCATCAACGTTTCCCCCCGACCGAATAAATTGGCCGAGGGCGGGATATACAAAATAATTTTCAGCACAGGTATTTTTGCTTATAAAAAAACAAAAGTTGACAGAAAAATACACCCAAGAACTGATATAATAAAAAACAGAACTGAGTGCATAAAGCATTTTAAGATAAATGGTAAAATTTGTTTAATCGGTCAGAAGGAAGGGTCCCACTTCCTTCTACCCAATGAAAGGTGATAAAATGTTAGCTAAAGCAGAAACAATTCTTCGCGAAAACACCCTTTGTGTTTTATGTACCGAATCCGATGGTAACCCCTATTGCTCGTTGATGACCTATCTGCTGAGTGATGATCTCCGCGTTCTTTATCTGATCTCTACCCGGGAGTCCCGGAAATTTAAGAATCTTTTGGTTAATCCCCGGGTCAGTGTCCTGGTGGATAGCCGCCAGCACCGCGGCCCCACCGCAACCGAAAATATCGTCTCGGTTACCTTCTCCGGTCTTTTTCAACCCCTGGCGGATTCTGAAACCCAGCGGGTTAAGAGTGCTTTTGCCCAGGAACATCAGGAACTGGCCGAAATCCTTAATCATCCTGACAGTATTGTCTTTGCGATTAAGTTAACCTCCTATCTGCTGCTGGATGGTCCGGTGGCTGCTGATCAGGGCGATTTTTAAGGCCTGCCATGCGGTTGCAAGATAGTCTTTTAATTAACGCTTCTGTTTTTAACGCGAAAAAGATGACACCGAAATGTCATCTTTTTTATTACAACTTTTATCGCTGGTCTTATTCCACAATCACCGCCACCCCATCGGGGATCACCGTCACGGTGGCGGCTTCATTGTTCAGATAATCCCGGGCCATCGCCAAGGCTTCCTGGACATCCCCGGCGGGGGTCATCTGGAATTCTTTAATCATCGCTTCCGGGGCGGCCGAGATATAAATCACCTTGGCCTTTAATAAAATCCGCGCCAGAATCTGGGCTTCCCACTGATCAGGGATGGTTTCGTCCCGGGGGGTGTTGACAAAACCGGCCAGCATCTGCTCGAGATTTTTCTCATCCCGGAAGGTGTTAAAAAAGGCGGCGCCGCCGTGGCCATCGTTGGATTTGGCCAACATGATGATCACACCGCCGGGTTTGACGGCGGCTTCGGCAGCGGTCATGCCTTTAACCGCCTGGTAAATGTTCTGATCCAGGGGATAACCGCCGTTGCTGGTGATGACGATATCGCTGGGGGTGGCCTGAACCTTGCAGAGTCCTTCCAGAAAGATCCGGCCTTTGATATGGGCGGCATCGCAATCGCCGGCGACGGCATAGATCACTTCTTTTTCGGAATTGATCACGACATTGACGACAAAAGCCAGTTTGGCGGTACGGGCGGCGTCGAGCATATCAATGTGAAGGGGGTTGCCCTCAATCACGCCGGTGCGGGCTTTAGGGTGGGCAATAAATTCGCCGCAATGATTGGCCAGTACGCTGACCCGGCTGGCAATACCTGGCAGCACGCTTTTACGGCCGCCGGAAAAACCGGCAAAGAAATGGGGCTCAATAAAACCTTCCGAAACCAGCAGATCGGCTTCGGCGGCCAGGCGGTTGATGATCAGCTCCCCACCGGAGGGCAAGGTGCCGATTTTCACCAGACTGTTGTCATCCCCGGAATCATGAACGACAATCCGCTCTTTCTCAACGATGGCTTCGCCAAATTTGCCGACCAGCTCCTCCCGGGTGGTCAAGCGGTGAAACCCGGTGGCAATTAAAATGGTGATTTCGGCGGCGGGATTACCTTTGCGGATTTCCCCCAGCATCAACGGCATAATAATTTTACTGGGCACCGGCCGGGTATGATCACTGGCAATAATGACAATCTTTTGTTTGCCCATCGCCAGCTGACTCAGCTTTACTGACCCCTCAGGTTGCTCAATCGCCGCGGCCACTAGCTCGCTTTGGGTGGCTGCGGGATGATAGTCTTCAATCTGGGAGACGAGAATGCCATTGAGACAATCCTCTGCAATCTCCAGATGCTGTTTTTCTTTTCCATAAGGTATTCTGATTTCCATGCTCTGTTCCTTTCAGATTAGACGAAAGACACTAGCGAAATTCTGCATTCCGCTAATGTCTTAACTTTTTAGGATGGTTTTACTTATTTAATTTTTTCTATTTATGTACAAAGCGTAAAATACAAAGCGTCAGTTGACATGCGGTTTATCCAAAGGTGCTTAATAGAGCGGCAAAGAACGGTTCTCCAAAATACACCACCAGCCCAATGACGATGACATAGATGGCGCAGACCTTCAGGGTTGCCTGTAAGATCTTACCTTCACTGCCAATAATACCGGTGGCCGCGGTAGCGACCGCGATACTTTGAGGCGAAATCATCTTACCAGCGGTGGCGCCGGCAGTGTTGGCGGCGGCCAGCCAATAAGGACTCATGCCAATGGCGTTGGCGGCTTCAACCTGCAGTCCACCAAACAGCACGTTGGCGGAGGTATCGCTGCCGGTAACAAAGGTCCCCAGAGCCCCGATCAATGGCGCAATCAGGGGATAGAAATCGCCGGTTATCAGCACCAGAATCGTAGCAATGACACCAATCATCCCGCTGTAACCCATGACCTTGGCCAGGGCGACAATGGCGACAATCGTGATCGCCGATTTGCTCATTTGTTTCATGGTGTTTCCCAGGACCTTGGAAATCTGTCCAATTTTAACACCCTGAATCAGTCCTGACAAATAAGTGGCGATGATAATCAGTGTCCCCGGGGTGGCCAGCCATAAGAAGGTCATCGGCTTGCCGTGGGGCCCGGTGTAGATCTGAACGGTGGTACTCACTTGTTTCAGCGCCCCGTTAATCATCGGGAACAGCGACGAACATAAAATGATGATCACAAACACCAGAATAAACGGTAGCCACGCCATGACAGCGGTTTTTACCGGAATTTTTTCGGCATCCTTGGCAGCGGTATCCTTATAGAAGATCTTGGCCATGGCAATCACGACGGCCATACAAACCACCGATCCGACAATCGCCGGCAGTTCGGCACCCAGAACCTTGGCCACAAAAATCTGTGGTAAAGCAAAGGACAGACCAGCCATCAGGGTAATAATCACGACGCCTTTGAGACTTTTAAAGCCCTTGCCAGTTAGCATCACTAAAATGAATGGCACGACAATAATCATGATAAAAAGTTGCAAGGCGACGGTAAATGATAAATCGTTTACATTAAGACTGGTAACCGAGGCCAGGGTACTGACCGGCAAACCAATCGCCCCAAACGCGGTGGGAGTGGTATTGGCAATCAAACAGATAATAGCGGCAAAAACCGGGTTAAACCCCAGCGCGGCCAGAATGCTGGCGGGAATCGCCACGGCGGTTCCAAAACCGGCAATCGCTTCTAAAAAGCCGCCGAAACCCCAGGCCAGGATCAGTACTAAAATTCGTTGATCGGTGGAGATACTGGTCATCATTTTCTTAATGACTTCCATCCCCCCAGTATGGGTGGCCAGATTATAGGTAAAGACGGCCGCTACAATGACCAGCATAATTGGCCAGATCGCCATCGCACCGCCCTCGAGGGCTGCAGTGAGACTATCGATCACAGGCATTTTCCAGACCAGGATACTTAATAAAATCGTGATTGCCAGGGCGATCGGACAGGCTTTGTAGCCGGGGATCTTTAAGACCCCCAGCGAAACAATCAGCCATACCACCGGGATCAGGGCGATAAAGAAAAGTAAC
>PGZR01000012.1 GCA_002841405.1 Firmicutes bacterium HGW-Firmicutes-4
TGTCTTTTCAGGGCATAAAAACAGGAGATAATAATGGAAAATAATAATCGTTTAATCATCATTGGCCGTATTCTTGGTGTTCATGGAATCAAGGGCGAACTAAAAGTTTTGCCCCTTACTGATGATCCCGGACGTTTTTATGATCTGGACGCGATCACGCTGATCCATGACAAAACTGAAACAGATTACAAGATTACCAATTGCCGCCTCCACAAAACCAACGTGCTGTTGTTTCTCGAAGGCATCACCAACCGCAACGATGCCGAAGCTTTGACGGGCAGAGAAGTCGGTATCCCGAAAGAACTGGCGGTTGCATTGGCTGAAGACGAATTTTTTATCGAAGATTTGTTGGGGTTGCCGGTTTACAATGACGGACAGCTGCTGGGAAAAATTACCGATGTGATGCAAGCCGGCGGGGTGGATGTTTATACCATCACCGCAGGCAAGAAAGTCTACTGCGTTCCAGCCCGAAAACTCTATTTCACAGAAGTCAATGTTAAAGCCGGCCGGATTGACGCCAACATCCCCCAGGAAATATTGGATCTATGAGATTTTTTTTCTTAACCTTATTTCCGGAAATCTTTGAAACATATTTTCAAACCGGGATGATTGGCCGCGGGGTTAAAGCGGGTCTGATTGACTATACCGTAATTAATATCCGGGATTTTTCCGGTAATAAACATCATAAGGTCGATGATACCCCTTACGGGGGCGGAGCCGGAATGGTGATGGCGGCTCCACCAATTGTTGCGGCCCTGAAAAGCATTCCTGGTTTTAGCAATTACCCGGTCATTTATTTAACGCCGGGGGGCAAACAATTTGAACAAAAAGATGGGACAAAGCTTTCAGAGTATCCGGGTTTAATTTTTATCTGCGGCCATTATGAAGGCATCGATCAGCGGGTAATTGATGGTTATGTGGATCTGGAATTTTCAGTTGGAGACTATGTCTTGACCGGTGGCGAACTGCCGGCGCTGACTCTGGCTGATGCCATTGCCCGCCATATTCCCGGTTTTTTGGGAAACAGCGATAGTTTGGCGGAAGAGTCTTTTGAGAGTCATCTGCTGGAGTATCCCCACTATACCAAGCCCCGGGAATTTGAGGGCCAGGAAGTGCCAGAAGTTCTCCTATCCGGCAATCATGCCGAGATAAATAAATGGCGTTTAAGCCAGGCCGAAATACGGACCCGGTTAAAACGACCTGATTTATTTAAAAAATACATAAACACAATAATACAAAAATAACTTGCATAGAGAATAAAAAAAGTGTATAATATGTCAGTATGTTATTAAGAGAGACGGTCCTCTGTACGTGATGCATGAACGTCGGAAATCGAATATTAAGGAGAAAAAAATGGACATTATTAAAAAGATTCAATTAGAAAATATGAAGGCAGAACCACCAAAGTTTAGCGTTGGTGACACTGTAAAAGTTCATGTTAAAGTAATCGAAGGTAAAAAAGAAAGAATTCAGATTTTTGAAGGCATCGTACTTAAAAAACAAAACGGCGGCGTTGGTGAAACTTTCACCGTACGTAAAATTTCTTCAGGTTTTGGGGTTGAACGAACATTCCTGATCCACTCACCAAAAATCGAAAAAGTTGATGTGGTTAGACGTGGTAAGGTACGTCGAGCTAAACTTAACTATCTTCGTGATCGAGTTGGTAAAGCAGCAAAAGTCAAAGAAAAAAGAGCGTAATTCAGAGGCTGTCAAGCCTCTTTTTTGGTTAACTGGCGTTTATATAAATAATTCGTTGCAAGCAAGGAAGTGAAAAAATGAAAGAAGATCAGGAATCTAAAGGTAATTTGGAACTTAAAGAATGGATACAATCCGCAGTGATTGCCATTGTTCTTGCTTTTATCATAAAAATGTTTTTATTCGACTTTGTCATGGTTCAGGGAAGCTCGATGTTTCCCACCCTGGTCGAAGGAGACCGCCTGATTGTCAATAAAATCGGTTATACCATTGGTGAGCCGGATTATGGCGAGATTGTCATCCTCAGTTACAGTGACAGCGTCGAGTATGTCAAGCGGGTAATTGGAAAAGGCGGAGATACCATTGCAATCAAAGATATGGTGGTTTATCGTAACGGTGAGCCGCTAACTGAAGATTATATCAATACTGAGGATTATGAAGATTTTTCCGAAGTCACCGTGCCAACCGGTACTTATTTTGTCATGGGTGATAACCGGGCCAATAGTTCAGATAGTCGCTACCCGAGCCTCGGATTCGTGGAAAGGGATGCCATTGACGGTAAAGTCATCTTCAGAATTTGGCCCCTTTCGGAAATAGGACTGGTATAAAAATGTCAGAAGAAAAAATTGAATACATCCAATGGTATCCTGGTCATATGGCCAAAGCCAATCGTGAAATAAAAGAAAAGCTTAAACTGATCAATGTGGTGATCGAAGTGGTCGATGCCAGGCTGCCACTGTCGAGTAAAAATCCCGAGATCAACCAGTATACCTGGAACAAGCAGCACATCTTGCTCCTAAATAAGTCGGATTTAGCAGATCCAGAAGTCAGTCTCGAATGGATGGACTGGTTTAAGAAAAATACCGATATTCAGAAAATAGTTTTGTTTGATGCCTTTGACCGACGGATGAAAACGGACCTGGTCAGAACCATTCATGAGTTGAATATTAAAGAAAAAGCTCAGGTAAAATGCCTGGTTTGTGGAATTCCCAACGTCGGAAAATCAACGGTTATCAATAGCCTGATTGGTAAAAGGAAAACCCAGATTGGCAATAAACCAGGGGTAACTAAGGGTCAGCAATGGCTCAGTACTCCGGATCACCTGATGCTCTTGGATACCCCGGGAATATTATGGCCGAAATTTGAAGATCCGCTAGTTGGGCTGCACTTAGCCTGGCTAGGCTCCATCAAAGATACCATTTACGAAAAAGAGAATATTGCAGCTGATTTGCTGAAATACCTGTTGGTTTATTATCCCGATGAACTGGAAGCGATTTATAAAATCGAAGTTGCCGGAAAAAGTCTTCCCGAGGTTTTCGACGCCATTGCCAAAAGTCGGGGATTGCTGATTAAAGGCGGCGAGTATGATTATGCCCGAACCAGTGTGCTGATTCTCAATGATTTTAAAAATGGCCGGATCGGTCGGATTACCTTGGAACGACCGGAATAGCAGTGCTTCATTAGAAAGTACTGGAGTTAATTACAAAAAGCAATCAGTTTCTGTTAATCAGGGTTGATTGTTTTTTTATTTTTGGCTAACTTATCGGAGAACAGCAGTGTGGTGGTCGATATTTTGAACCATGGGGAATCTGAATCATCTAGGGGCGGATGACTATTTTATTTTGCAGATCTGTAGTATAATATTACTGAAAAATAATGACTAATTAAAAGAGGTAATCATGAATTCGTTTCAAGACATGACCGTCACCGGTATTAAGGAGTACATTTCAAGAGAGTTAATTGAGTCTTATTCAGATATGATCCCGGCGCTAAAGGAAGATCATCGGGCAGCAGTTAAAAAAATTGGTGAATCATTGGAGAAGAAAGTAGCAGCTAGAGATCAAGAAGCCAATCGAATCCTTAAAATGAAATCAATCGAAGCGGGTTATTATAATAGCGGTATTCTCAGAATCGGGGGAATCGATGAGGTCGGACGGGGACCGTTGGCTGGACCGGTAGTAACCTGTGTCATTATTCTAAAGCCAGATTCCAGTCGCTTATATGTCAATGACTCAAAAAAGATATCCAAGAAAGTACGCGAACGCTTATGCGAACAGTTACTTGAAGATGCCTTAGATTATGCTATTGGCCAGGTTGATAATGACGTAATCGACAGCCTGAATATTCTTAATGCCACTAAAAAAGCCATGATGGATTCCTTAGCCACGCTATCAGTTAAACCGGAGCTGTTGCTGATCGATGCCCTTCATATTGATTCTGAAATCCCCCAAAAAGCGATTATTCATGGCGATGCTACCAGTTATTCGATTGCGGCGGCAAGTATTGTTGCCAAGGTTTACCGGGATAATCTGATGCAGATTTATCACGAGGAGTATCCGGAGTATGGTTTCGATCATAATATGGGTTACGGGACTGCCGAACATATCAGAGCCCTTCATAAGTATGGTCCAACGCCCATCCACCGAAGAAGTTTCATTCAGAATCTAGGTCTATAATGAAGACGCACAATGTAAAAAAAGGGAATGCCGGAGAAGCGTTGGCGGTGGCATTTTTAAAAAATGCCGATCATCAGATTCGTGATCGGAATTACAAAAAACCTTCTGGTGAAATTGATCTGATTACTCAGGATGGTGACACCCTGGTTTTCATTGAAGTGAAATATCGAAAGAATCTGGACTACGGATATCCGCGGGAAGCAGTGAACCGGGCAAAACAAAAACGAATTGCCAAAACAGCGCTCTGGTATTTAAAGGAGCAACAGCTTGATGATGTTAATATCCGCTTTGATGTCGTCGAAATATATTATTCTCAAGATGGAGAGCAGGTAATTAATCACTTTGAGAGTGCTTTCTCATTCTAATCAATATTCATTCAAAGAGAAAAAGCCGGGCGGTAGTCAAAGAAACTGACAAAAGCCCGGTTTTTTTGTGAAATATTATTGGCCATCGTCGACCGAGATCAGAAAGACCTTTTCAGAATAGGTGCCCTTATTTTCTTTATTCTGAATTTTTAAATAATCAATATGAAGTGGCTCATACTCAAAGGTTTCCACAATTGCATCCAGCAATTCGTAGATATCCGAAAGTTCATCTTCCGAGGGTCTCTTCAAAAAAATTTGAGCCTTTTCAAGAAGCTTTTCTTTTAATGCATCCCGAACTTCTGATTCACCTAAGATTTTGTACTCACAGGTACGTCCGCTGTCTCTAATGATTTCAGGAATCTTATCCCGAACAATTTTGTTGTACTCAACTTTCATAATCTATCACCTCAAGCATATTATACCCAAAGGTTCTATTTAAAAACAAGAGGAATAAGATATTCTTAAGAAAAAAAATGGAGTGTCGGGAGTAGGACTTGTTGATGCAACATAAAGATACGATTATTGAAAATACTGCTATAAGTTTTCAGGAACGAAAACAGGCCTGCCTGCAATCGCTGCGTTTTTGCTAAATTTTTGGGTATATATCTACTTAATGGATTGAATTAGTCATCTAGTAAAAAATTAACATTAAGCTGCCACCTAAAAAATGAAACTAGTGCTTGTATTTTTACTCAAAAAATACTATTATAATTAGAATAGTTCTATTTTAATCTATGGAACAAGTACTAGATTTTACAACTACAGCAATCTTAAAAAATGTCGTAAAATCATTTGGTAAAATACTAGAAGGAAGGTTTAATTATGGGTAAACTAGCGGTATCAGTGTTAATACTGATCGTAATCAGCGTAAGTGTTTTTACATTGAACTTCATAGGTCCTGCAAAATTGGACTACTCGGAAAAACTTTCTTCGAATCCAAATCAAATAAAAGAAGTAGCAGGAGCAACTGATAAAACGTTAAATGCAAAAGATTTCGGAGCAAAAGGAGACGGGTTAACAGATGATACAGCGGCTTTACAGAATGCAATTGATGAATCAAGTCAAGAAAATGCACTATTAGTGATACCAGAATCGAAAGAGCCCTATCTTATAACAAAACAATTGATATTTACTAAAGACACTCATATTAGCGGTTATGGAGCAATATTATTCATGGCTCCTGAAATAGACACAATCAGAAACATGCTATGGTCAGATCCCGATGACACTATTTCAAATATTTCAATTGAAGGGCTGACTTTAAAATCCGAAAACAAAATTGCGGGTGTGGATTATTACGAAAATAGTATGGTTAGCAATGTTCAGGGAATATACTTTCAAGGAGTTGATACGTTGAAAATTAACGATGTTCTCATGGACAGTGTTTATGTTGGAATAAAAATATCACAAAAAGGAAAACATATTAATAAGAATATAAAAATAAGTAATTTAAAAATAGAGAATTCTGGTATGCCAATACAGATTTCTGGTACCAACGGCTTTAGTATGGTTGATAGTGTCCTGAATTCAAATGACGGAGGAACGAAATGGTTGCATTCAGCATATCTGAGAGGTGACAACAGTAATTTCTATTTCGAAAATGTTGAGTTTAATAATGCGTCTGGGGGAGGAATTACGATAGCAGGAAATCCTCAGTATAAAAATCCGCCTCGCAATATGGTATTTAAAAACTGTCGTATCAAGGACAGTGTTGTTGGGGTTCATTTTAATAGTGGAGCAAAAGAAATTTTTATTTCAGGATTAGTTGTTGAGGGATGCAGTTTGGGTTTTAAAATAAATAACGCTTCTGAACTCCACATTGATAATGTCAAAATTAGTAATTCGCAACCGAATGACAAAGATCATGGTGGATTTAGTATTGAAAATGTCAATCAAGCAGAAATTTCAGATGTTACGATTGACGCCAGTGGTATGACAGAATCACTATGTCTATTGATTGGTAACATCGAGGACTTGAAACTAGCATCATTTAAATCAAGTGAAGTTAAAAATATACCTTTATTCAGTGTTGAAAGCGAAGCTTCAATAAAGAATCTGAGTATTGAGTAATAAAAACCAAGAGTAAATGCAACGAGATAGCTTATTTAGTGACCTCTCAGCTAGATCAAACGTAGGAACAGATAGGAAAATAATTTATGGGTTAATAATATTTTATATCAGTATACACGAAGACAACTAAATGCTTCATAATTAAATCATGGGGGGTGTGGGTCATAAAGTATTTAAAAATTAAACGAGTTCTGGATTTAGTCTTTTCATTTATCGGATTAGTGATGCTTATGCCATTGATATGTATGATAATAATCTTCATAAAAATTGATTCTAAAGGTCCGGTGCTTTTCAAGCAAAAACGTGTAGGAATTCATAAATCTCATTTTTACGTATTAAAATTTCGAACGATGAAAGTTGATACGCCAAATGATATTCCAACGCACCTTATGGAGAATCCGGAGTTTTATATCACACGAACGGGAAGGTTTTTAAGAAAAACCAGTTTGGATGAATTACCGCAAATTTGGAATATCTTCTTAGGGGAGATGAGCATCATAGGACCACGACCAGCGCTCTGGAATCAGTATGATTTAATTGCGGAACGTGACAAATATGGTGCAAATGATGTGCCAGTAGGACTTACGGGGTGGGCTCAGATAAATGGCCGAGATGAGTTGCCCATTGAATTGAAAGCAAAACTTGATGGCGAATATGTAAAAAAAATAGGCCTAAGGATGGATATCAAGTGCTTTTTTGGTACCATCATAAGTGTTTTAAAAAAAGAAGGTGTTGTAGAAGGTGGGACCGGTAAATTGAAAGTGGATGAGATCGAAAATAAAACTGAGTCCGAAGAAAAAGCAGACAAATAATATTTTTGAAATCAATAGATTCTGGAATGTTCAGTTTTATTACTAAATTCGGTAGACTAATTTTAACCATCATTTGAATCGGTAACTGTTGACTAGTATTAGATTTGTAATGCTATTCTTATTGACAAATCGCAGGATTACTTAGGATTTATTAATAGTTGTTTAAGGGAGGGTGCAGGTCAATGAAAAGAAATATCTGGATTTGGAACCATTATGCTACAAATATGTACTACGATCAAGCAGGTAGGCACTATTTTTTTTCTAAGAATCTTTTGGAAAAGGGTTATAACCCTACGATATTTTGTGCTTCAACAAATCATTTTTCGAATGTTAATATAAAAATCGAATCCGATAAATATAAAGTTGATAAAGTTGATGGGATTACCTTTGTTTTCATTAAAACACCGAGTTATATTGGAAATAAGAAAGAACGAATTTTCAATATACTTTCATTTTTTTGGAATCTATTTCCTACTGTAAAACAATATACAAAAACAACGGTAAAACCAGATGTGATTCTTGCGTCAAGTTTTCACCCGCTTACCCTGGTAGCTGGGATTTTTATAGCAAAAAGATTTGGTATTGCGTGTATTTGTGAAGTTAGAGATTTATGGCCTGAAAGTTTGGTGGCATATGGTGGTTTAAACCAAAGCAGCATCATTGCAAAAGTTCTTTACCAAGGAGAAAAATGGCTATACAAGAAAGCTGATAAACTGATATTTACAATGGAAGGTGGTTCGCAATATATAGTCGATCAAGGTTGGAATAGTGAAAATGGTGGACCAATTGATCTGAGCAAAATACAACATATCAATAATGGGGTTGATTTGGAGATTTTTGAATATAATAGGATTAATTATGTGACAGAAGATGTGGATTTAGATAATGACATTAGTTTTAAAGTAGTTTATGCAGGTTCGATTCGTCTTGTCAACAATGTAAAAAAAATTATTGATGCAGCCCGAGTTGTCGAAAAAAATTGTGCTAATAAGATTAGGTTTCTAATTTATGGTGATGGAACTGATAAAGAAAATCTTGAGAATTACTGCCGTGAGAATAATATTAATAATGTGGTTTTTAAAGGTCACGTTGAGAAAAACAGAATTCCATATATTTTAAGTAAGTCAAACCTTAATATTATTCACTTTGACGATAATCGAATTAAAAGATATGGTGCAAGTCTCAATAAATTGTTTGAATATTTCGCCAGCGGAAAACCGACCGTTTCAGATTGTGAGTTCGGATATGATCTTATTAAAAGGTATAACAGCGGAATTGTGGTTGATCATGGGGACGCTGAACAATTGGCCACAACCATTATCCAATTTAGTAATATGTCGCCTAATGAATATGAACAATACTGCCAAAATGCCATTAAGGCTGCAGCGGATTATGACTATCATCGGTTAACTGAGAAACTTATCGAATTAATTTAAAGGGAGTTATTGAAATGACGATCAAAGAGAAATTAATTTTAAAAACAGCAATATTAGGTGTTGTCGGTCTTGGTTATGTGGGGCTTCCATTAGCGGTGGAAAAAGCAAAGGCGGGTTTTAAAACCATTGGGTTTGATGTTCAAAAAGCGAAGGTTGATATGGTTAATGCTGGGCACAATTACATTGGCGATGTGGTCAATGAAGACCTGGAAAAAATTGTCAAATCTGGCCTTCTTTCGGCAACAACCGATTTTTCCAGAGTAGCGGCAGCTGATTGTGTTTGCATTTGCGTGCCGACCCCCCTTGATGAACATCAGCAGCCAGATATCAGCTATGTTAAGTCTTCGGCTGAAAGTATTGTTCCATACATGCACAAAGAGATGCTGATTGTACTGGAATCAACTACCTATCCAGGAACCACCGAAGAACTCCTAAAACCAATTTTTGAGTCGTCGGGTCTAAAATGCGGAAAGGATTTTTTTCTGGCTTTTTCTCCGGAGCGGGTTGATCCCGGAAATCTGATTTACAAAACAAAAAATACTCCCAAGGTAACCGGAGGAATCACACCACAGTGTACTGAAGTGGCTGCTGCTATGTATGAAAGTATTCTACAGGCACCAATTTATCGCGTATCATCACCGGCGGTAGCAGAAATGGAAAAGATTCTCGAAAATACCTATCGCAATATTAACATTGGATTGGTCAATGAATTGGCAATGCTATGCCATAAAATGGGGATCAGTATTTGGGAGGTAATCGATGCCGCCAAGTCGAAGCCTTATGGATTTCAGGCTTTTTATCCGGGGCCCGGGGTTGGTGGACATTGTATTCCTCTGGATCCCTACTATCTTTCCTGGAAGGCCAGAGAATACGGGTTTCACACCTCAATGATTGAATCTTCGATGATGGTAAATGACCGGATGCCAGAATATTGCGCCGAACGGGCGAGTAAGATATTAAACCACCATAAGAAAACTCTGAGTGATTCCCGAATTTTATTTCTTGGGGTAGCTTATAAACAGGATATCGGCGATTACAGAGAGAGTCCTGCCATAAAACTGATGGGTGAAATTGAAAATGAAGGCGCCGAGGTACTTTACTATGATTCATTCGTCCCTGAATATCCGGATCATGGGAAAACTCGAAAAAGCGAACTTGAGTTATCCGTGGAATTAATTGAATCAGCGGATTTAATTATCATCACAACTGCTCACTCAGATGTTGATTACGATCTTGTCCAAAAGCATGGTAAATATATATTTGATACAAAAAATGCAATGAAAAACTTAGAAAATCGAGACAATATTGAGCTGCTATAAGGAGGTATACGCTTGGGTTTAAAATATGCACTAGTCGGATGTGGAAAAATTTCGTCCAATCACATTGCCGCAGCACTTGCCAATAACCTTGAAATTATTGCATTGTGTGACGTCAATTTGGGGAGTATGGCGGCGGCCATATCAAAATTTAATCTCTCGGCAGAGATCCACCAATATTCAGATCATCAAGAGTTAATAAACATAGAACAACCGGATCTTGTCGCGATATGCACGCAAAATGGAAAACATGGGTCGATTGCGTTGGATTTTATTGATGCTGGATGCAACGTGATTATTGAAAAACCAATGACACTTTCATTGGCTGAGGCTGATGAAATTATTATTAGAGCAAAACAAAAAAAAGTTAAAGTCAGCGTTTGTCACCAGAATCGTTTTAACCAGTCAGTTATCAAAATTCGCGAAGCAATAGAGCAGAATCGTTTTGGAAAACTATTTTACGGGACCGCCCATATCCGATGGAACCGCGGCAGTGAGTACTATGCTGGATCAAAATGGCGGGGGACCTGGGAACACGATGGTGGAGCCCTGATGAATCAATGCATACACAATATCGATCTGTTGAGATGGATGATGGGGGATGAGATCATTGAAGTGGTGGGAATGACAGATAATCTTAATCATTCCTATATCGAAGCGGAAGATTTTGGAATTGCGCTAATCCGGTTTGCAAATGGAAGCTATGGTATTGTTGAAGGAACTACAGTAATTTACCCCAAAAATCTGGAAGAAACACTTTATCTGTTTGGCGAAAAAGGAACGGTCAAAGCAGGTGGTCAATCTGTTAATATAATTGAGGAATGGCAATTTGCTGATGCCTGTGATGATACCCTTGAAGTAAAAGAAAAATTCAGCAAGAATCCCCCTAATGTCGATGGATATGGACATTCACCTTATTATGCCGATGTGATTGAAGCCATCAAAATGAATCGCGAACCGTCAATTACCGCAGAAGATGGCAGAAGAGCAGTTGAACTCATTCTGGCGATCTATCAATCAGCCGCAGAAGGACGGAGCGTCAGGCTTCCATTGGAAAAATGCAGCACCAAAGATTTTAAAGGTAGGTTTAAATAATGAACTATTATGTACATGAAAGTAGTTATGTCGATAAAGACGTAGTGATAGGCGAAGGAACAAAAGTGTGGCATTTTTGTCATGTGCAGGAAGAGTCGCAGATTGGTAAAGATTGTTCATTAGGACAAAATGTCAATATTGGTAGTCGTGTAAAAATTGGCAATGGAGTGAAAATTCAAAATAATGTTTCTGTTTATGAAGGTGTTGAGTTAGAAGATTACGTTTTTTGTGGCCCATCGATGGTTTTCACCAACGATCTGACCCCGAGAAGCAAATATCCAAAAGGCCCGGGAGGATTTAAAAAAACGCTGGTTCGCTATGGTGCTTCGATAGGTGCCAACGCTACCATCGTTTGTGGCAACACCATTGGTCGATGGGCAATGATTGCGTCTGGAGCCGTTGTCACCAAAGACGTTCCAGACCATGCTCTAATGGCTGGTGTGCCAGCAAAACAAATCGGATGGGTTTGTGAATGCGGAACACCTTTAAAAACGGGATTGTCCTGTGAGGCTTGCGATAGAATATACAGCTGCGAGAATAATCAATTAATTCAAAAATAAGAAGAACAACGAGTGGAGTGTGATTTCAATGGAATTCAGAGACTTAAAGACCCAATATCAAACCTATCAAAATGAAATTGATGGGGCCATTCAAAATGTTCTGAAGAATGCTGACTTTATTGGTGGGAAAGAAATAAATGTTTTAGAAGAACGGCTGGCTGAATATGTTGGTGTTAAGCATTGCATCACCTGTGCCAATGGTACTGAAGCCATGACCCTGGTTTTGATGGCCTGGGATATTAAAGCAGGAGATGCCGTCTTTGTACCGGATTTTACCTTTTTTTCAACTGGAGAGGTTGTCGCACTGGCAGGGGCGACCCCGATATTTGTTGATGTTGACGAAAACACCTTTAACTTGGATCCGCAAAAGTTGGAAATAGCGATAAAAGCAGTGCTTCAAAAAGGTGAGCTGCAACCGAAAGCCGTAATCCCGGTGGATTTATTTGGGTTGCCGGCAAATTACCCAGAGATCACAGGAATCGCCAGGAAATATAATTTATTGATACTGGAGGATTCGGCACAGGGTTTTGGAGGGCGTATTAATGAACAAAAAGCAGGTAGTTTTGGTGCCGCCGCCACGACCTCGTTTTTTCCCGCCAAGCCACTAGGATGCTATGGAGATGGCGGTGCCATTTTTACAGACGATGATCAATGGGCAGCTCAACTCAAATCGTTGAAAGTTCATGGGAAGGGCCGCGATAAATATGACAATGTTCGAATCGGGCTGAATTCCAGATTGGATACGATTCAGGCAGCGGTGCTGAATGTGAAGTTATCCTTCTTCATCAAAGCGGAACTTGATGCGGTTAATTATTTTTATTCATTATACAACCAAAAGCTCAACGATATTGTAAAAACCCCCGTGATCCCAAATGGTTATTATTCCAGCTTTGCCCAGTACACCATCAGGCTTAAAGATTTATCAGAACGTGAGAAATTGAAAACAAGCCTTGGAAAAAACCAAATACCAGCAATGATCTATTATGCAAAACCGATGCATCATCAGAAGGCTTTTGGTAATCAATATTTTGATGAGTCGGATTATCTGGTTGCCAATAGGCTCTGTGAGACGGTTCTCTCCCTGCCCATGCATCCATATTTAAAGGAAAGGGAGATAGAACAAATATGCAATTTTGTTCTTAAAACTTTGGAGAAGTGATGAGATGAGAATATTACATATCAATTCATATTATGCCCAGGGTGTTTTTTATAAAAATTTATATGATGAACAGATCAGACGCAATATGGCTATTGATGTTTATGTACCAACCCCGGTTCCAGTCAGCCGGGATCTGGGAACCTACACCCTAATCAGTCTCAATCACAAAAAAGTTGATCGCTATATTTTTCATGTAAAACATATGAAGATTTATCATGATATAAAAAAAACATATGAATTGCGTGATTATTCAGTTGTTCATGCCCATTCATTGTTCTCCAATGGCTATGTTGCGATGCGAATCAAGCGGGATTTTGGGATTCCCTATCTAGTCGCAGTAAGAGATACTGATGCAAATGTGTTTTTTAAACGGATGGTTTGGTTAAGAAAGCTGGGTATTGATATCTTGAAGGAGGCTGAAAGAATCATCTTTTTATCGAGTACTTATCGCGATGCAGTGATTGAAAAATATGTGCCGATTCATCTCAAGAAAGCAGTAGCAGAGAAATCAGAGATCATCCCTAATGGAATAGCTGAATTTTGGCTAGAAAATAGTGGCGTTCCAAAAAAAATAGATAACAGTAAACAGCTTAATCTTTTGTTTGTGGGGCTGATCAATAAAAGAAAAAATATTCCAACAACTGTTCGGGCAATTAAAATTCTACAGAATCAGGGATACGAGATTTGTTTTACCATCGTTGGAAGAGTCTCTGATGGGGCAATTTTTAAGCAGCTTAAAAATGAGCCATTTGTACAATGCATTTCTCACTCTTCCAGAGAAGAGTTGATCGATATTTATCGGAATAACGATATCTTTGTGATGCCATCTATTACCGAAACCTTTGGGTTGGTTTATCCAGAAGCCATGAGTCAGGGATTGCCGGTAATTTATACTAGCGGTCAGGGCTTTGACGGTCAATTTCAGGATGGCCAGGTCGGATTTGCCGTCAATTGTTATGATGCTGAAGAAATTGCTGAAAAGATTATTAAAATAGTAACCAACTATCAGGAATTATCGGAAAATGCAGTTACAAGTGCGAAAAAATTTCGGTGGTCGGATATCAATCAAAAGTATTTGAACATTTATCAGGAAATCCAGAGCAATTAATGCCAGGAAGGGAAGAGGTTCGGATGACGAAAAATAAACACATTTGCTTTATTGTACCAAATTATCCCACACAAACCGATCCGGTTTACACTTTTGTTAAACAAGTAGTTGATGCCATTGCCAAAATGGGATATTGTTGCTCAGTCATTGCGCCTCAAAGCTTGACAAAAAAAATCTTCAAAAAAAAATCTGGCCGCTCGCTGTTCTGGCAGGATTTTATTGAAGCGGGGATCTGGGTCGATGTTTATCAGCCCAGAGTCCTGACCTTTTCGAATCTCAGCCTGTTTGGAAGAAATATTTCGGCTCATCTGACTCAGAAAGCGGTCATCCGTTGTTTTAAACGGATCAAGCCTTGTCCGGAGCTGCTATACGGCCATTTCTGGCATTCGGGTGTCACGGCAGGCTTGATTAGCCAAAAATATCAGATTCCTTTCTTTGTTGCCACAGGTGAAAGCAAGATCTGGGTAGAAAGCCTTTTTCCTCGTAAGACCATTGATAATGCTTTGGCCGATATCAGTGGGGCCATCTGTGTTTCGACTAAAAATCTTGACGAGAGTTTGGTATTAAAGCTCGCTACCCAAGATAAAATGGTCGTGATCCCAAATGCCATTGATCCCGAAAAGTTCTATAAAATGGATAAAGAGCTTGTCAGAAAAAAATTGGGATTTAAAGCGGATGATTTTATTGTATCATTTATGGGTTCATTTGATGAACGCAAGGGCGTGATGCGGTTGTCAGCGGCGATGAAACAGGTTAATCTGGCGAAGGTCATTTACATCGGTTCTGGAGAACTGATGCCAATAGGTGATGAAATTCTCTTTGCCGGCAGACTCTCACATGATCAGGTCAGCGAGTATTTAAATGCTTCTGACGTTTTTGTACTTCCAACCCTTGCTGAAGGATGCAGTAATGCAATACTCGAAGCCATGGCCTGCGGGTTACCGATTATTTCGTCGGATCAGGACTTTAATAATGAGATTCTGACACCGGCGGATTCTATCCGGATTGATTCTATGGATATCAATGCCATAGCTGAAGCTATTAATCAAATAAAAAATGATGCATATCTAAGAAATAAAATGTCAGAATCGGCACTTATTCATTCGCAGCCATTTCATATCAAAAATCGAGCCTTAAGAATTATGGACTTTATAGAAAATGTGATTGATAAGAAAAATGAGGTTTGAAATGATGATCAAAAAATCGGCGGAAACTTTTTGGGTATTGGCGTTGGCACTTGCATTAATTGTAGTCGGTCTTACGTTCAAGCCTTTTTTAATAATTGGAGTTATGATTGCCAGTGGTTATGTATTTTTCATGGGAACAGAAGGTATTTATGGGCTGTTCTTCATGTTACCATTTTCGCCAATCCTAAAATCGTCTCCTGGGGGAATAACTTTTTTTAATGTTTTGATCGCAGTTTTTATTCTCAGGATGGTTTTATTTGATGAAAAATCCAAGGTATCAATTTATCAGATTTTGTCAATGTTGGTACTGATAATTTTTTCGTTATTAAATATCAACAATGCGGCTCTGATTAAATTGTTTGACCTGCTAATATACTTTGTACTGGCGATTTTAGTCATGAACGCTCAGGAAAGTATTGATGCACGAAAATTGTTAATGTTCTTTGTAGCAGCCATTCTTATTGCGTCGGTCCTGGGGTATTTCAGCGATTTTGTGCCTGGGTTAAGTACGTTTATAAGAGAAACCAGAATTAAACTCGACGATGGTGATATTTTTGGTAGGTTTTCGGGCATTCAAACCAATCCTAATTTTTATACAATGGACATTACAATTGCGGTTGCCGCACTACTTTACATGATTGGCATGAAAAAACAGCAGTGGTATGATTATTTACTGGTTACTTTGTTGTTGGGATTTGGTTTTTTATCTTTAAGCCTATCTTTTTTCTTAACAGTTGGAGCAATATTTAGCCTATATTTTATTTATAAATTATTTCTTATAACCAAATTATCGTTTGATCTCAAAGCGTTTATTAGGGGAATGACTGTTATTTTATTGATACTCATCATAATTTCTCAGGTTATGAACATTCCATATTTTGACATTTATCTGAGAAGATTGGGAGTGGGAAGCTTTGTTGATCAAAGTCTATCAGATCTTACTACTGGCCGGTCTGATATCTGGTCTGATTACCTTAATCTCTTTATAAGTGACTGGAGAATATTTTTGTTTGGTGTGGGATACTCCCTTGAGAATTATAATTTACGGCAAGCGCATAGCTATTTTCTGGAACTTTTTATTCACTTGGGGATTGTAGGATCAATTATCTATCTTAATTTATTAAATGCAGTATTCAAACCATTTACAATGAACATCAGAGGTCGTATGCTCTGTTTGTTGCCTTTAGCAGCTTTGCTTATAAGAGGATTTGGAATTAATTTATTGTTTCGAGAGAATTTTATCTTTTACCTGATAATTTGTGCATTAGTCATGGCTGATGATAAGGGTGCGAGTTTAAATCCTTACCCATGAAATGGAGACGATAATGAATAAAGACATAATACTTTTGGAGTTTAATGGTGTTCCGGGATCCGGCAAAACGACACTTTCAAATAGCGTAATCGCGAATCTGAATGGAATAGATTATCCAGTCTATTCCTATCATAAGATAATTAAGAAACCAACCAGAAAAAATTTAAAACTGTTGTTTAAATATTTGATCCATGTGAAATGTTCGAGTTTTAGAATGGGTTGTCTCGGAATGCTGTATTTATTAACAAACAAAAAATTCAACCGCGAAAACTGGTTAAGAATAGTCTCGATAATCATTCTTTATGATTTTTATCAGAAAAAAAGCATGGAGAATAGTGACGAGGTTATTTTAGTTGATCAGGGAATTATTCAGCAAATCGTTTCAATTAGCTATGAAACCGAGTTGATATCGGATCGATTTGTAAAAAAAATTATAGCGCGTTTAAAAAAGAAAAATTTGCATCTGTATATCATCAATGTTGATCTTGATGTTACGGAATCATTTGATCGCCTCAATTTAAGAGTAGGAAATGTCTCGAGAATACAGAATATGAACCGAAAAAAAGGGATTGAAACTTTAAAAATACAGCAAAATAATTTTGACATAATCAGAGAAATCATTAGGAAAACGGGGATGGATAGTATTGATATTAATACACAGGTGAGCGTTGATGAAAATGTGTTAATAATAAAAGATTTTATTGTTAAAATAAAGAGTTGATAAATTTTAATTAATTGATAAAAACGAGGTTTAGGTAAAATAGGAGTAGGGCTATGAAAAAAGAACCGCTGGTCAGCATTAGTTGTATCACCTATAATCATGAAAATTATATTACTGATGCACTTGAAGGATTTTTATTGCAGAAAACTGATTTTAACTACGAAATCTTAATCCATGAAGATGCTTCAACCGATAATACTGCCAAAATTATCAAAAATTATGCAAAAAAATATCCAGAGATCATAAAACCGATTTTTCAGAAAGAGAATCTCTATTCAAAAGGGATTGATGTAGATGATCTGAACACAGAACGGGCGAAAGGGAAGTATATTGCGTTGTGTGAAGGAGACGACTATTGGACGGATCCTTATAAACTTCAAAAACAGGTTAATTATATGGAAGCTCACACTCAGTGTACTCTATGTGTCCATGCTGCATATATGGTTGATGTATGCGGAAAGAAGATCAGACCGGTGAGACCCAGCGTTGGAAGTCGAACTTTTAGGATTCAGGAGATCATCGAAGGAGGCGGAAGGTTGTTTGCAACCAATACATTTATGTATCCTCGTGCATTGGATTTAAATAAACCTGAGTTTTATAAAAATGCACCGGTAACAGATTATCCATTGGCTATTTATCTTGCGCTTCATGGGGAGGCTTTTTATATCGACGAGTATATGGCCGCCTATCGAAAGGGTGTAAGCGGTTCATGGACGACTACGGAACAATCCAGTCTTGATAAAATAATTAAGCACGTCAAAATTACTGAAGATATGCTTGATCAACTTAATCAGTTTACCGATTTTAAATTTGAAGAGGCAATTAATAAAAAAAAGTACATCAATCAGTTCAAAATAATGGTAGCCCAAGAACGCTATCCGGAACTGAAGCAGGGTAAATACAAGACAATCTATCAAGAACTGAATAAAAAAGAAAAAACCAAACTATTTATAAAACAGTTCTTTCCACGAACTGTGAAATTATATAAAAAAATAAAAAAAATAAAAAAAAGATGTTAATAGCATCATGGGCTCATGTTAGGAAGAGAGATTTGCCATGTTACTAAAAAAAATTAAAACTGGATTATTAAAAGCAGACAAATTTCTATTTAAAGGTAATCTAACTGGGCTTTATGTCCGTTACTTCAAATATCGAGGAAAGGCTTATTCGTTGACAAAAAATCTTTACTTCCCTCCCCATACCGCAGCAAACAAGAAGATTCGCCTCGGACCCGAAGGTGAATTGCTGGCAGTTGGCGGGGACTGGACACCAGATCGGATTATTTCTGGCTATAAATATGGAGTATATCCGGTTTCTTTTAAAAATCAACCCATTTTATGGTGGACTTCTGAGAATCACTGCATTATGTATCCCAAAGAAATTCATATCTCTAAAAAAATGAGTAAAATTATCAGGCAGGATAAGTATCAGTTAACCAGTGATCGTGCATTTGCTGATGTAGTCAGTGCCTGTTCAGAGTCCCGTGAGTATACCTGGCTGATTCCTGAACAAGTGAAGGCATTTGAAAAACTTCATCAACTGGGGTTTGCTCATTCGATTGAAGTCTGGCAGGAAAAAAAACTGGTTGGTGGCATGTTTGGGATTGTCATAGGTGCTTATTTTCACGCGGAGTCGATGTTTGCCCGGGAGAGTCATACCTCGAAACTTGCTTTTATTGGGCTTTCGCTTCGGTTGGCGGAAATGAAATTCGAAATCATCGATTGTGGTATATGGCCGACGGAGCATATGAAAAGTTTAGGAGCGATTGTGATTACCAGAGATGCATTTTTAGAAATGCTGGATCCCGCTGTGAATGCTGGAGACACGATTGAGGATTGGAGCAGTCTCTTCGAAAACTGGGATTTAAGACAAGCGACACAAAACCATTTGACGGATCTTAATGATTCCAAAACGAAAGGAGTTTCGAATTGAAGAATATTATCAACGTGACACGTTCGTCAATGCCAAATTTTGAAGAGTATACTGAGGAAATAAAAGACTTGTGGGATAGTCACTGGTTGACCAATATGGGTAAAAAACACAAAAAATTTGCAAAGGGGCTAAGGGATTATTTAGATGTACCAATGGTAACACTGCTGGCAAATGGCCACCTTGCGCTCGAATGTACCCTGGCTGCATTTGATTTGCAGGGGGAAGTCATAACGACACCTTTTACTTTTGCATCGACAACCCATGCAATTGTCAGAAATGGCCTGGAGCCGGTATTTTGTGACATTAACGAAGATGATTATAATATAGATGTCAAGAAAATTGAAAGTCTGATCAATGAAAAGACATGTGCAATTGTCCCTGTACATTTGTATGGCAATACCTGTGACCTTGAGGCCATTGATAATATAGCCCGAAAGTATGACCTCAAGGTTATCTATGACGCCGCTCATGCCTTTGCTGTGAAAATCAATGGCATTGGTATCGGTAATTTTGGCGATGCTTCTGCCTTCAGTTTTCATGCAACCAAGGTTTTCAATACCATCGAAGGTGGTGCGGTCACATATAATAATGACGAGCTAAAAAAGACACTCTATTTTCTTAAGAACTTTGGCATTACCGGTCCTGAAACTGTTGAGTTTGTGGGCGGTAATGCAAAAATGAATGAGTTTCAGGCCGCAATGGGAATTTGTAATCTCCGGCATATCGATGCAGAAATTGCCAGACGTCAGTCTGTTGTCAAGCGGTATCGAGAAAATCTGGAGGGTGTTAAAGGGATTAAACTTGTGCAACCTCAGCCGGCAGTTAAAAGTAATTATGCATATTTCCCAATTGTCTTATATGGTAAATCGAATTTAAGAAATGATGTCTTTGACGAACTGGAGAAAAATTATATTATTCCCAGAAAATATTTCTATCCGTTGACGACTGATTACGAATGTTATGCTGATCGTTTCAATTCAAATGAAACGCCGGTAGCAAAAAATATTGCTGAAAGTGTGATAACCCTCCCTTTGTATGCTGATTTGTCGCTTGATGAGGTTGATCGAATTTGCAGAATTATCATAAATTCGATTTAAAATCTATTGAGGGCAGCCCAAAAGAAGATTCAGGTAAATCGTGTTACATTATTGGTATTTATCATAAACTTGGTTTTAGTGATGCGTTTGGAAGGAGAAGATCATGGTTGATGTACAAAAAGAACTGCTAAAAGATCTAGATCAGAAAAAACTGGATAATTCTGTTTTACAGACTGATCCAGAAAATAATAACAAGACATTTCAATCGGCAGAAATGCTTATCTTCGGTCTGGAAAAAGATCGAGAGGTGTATAGAGGTTTATTTTTAAAACATCAATTTCTTCAGCTGAAAGGGCGCAAGCAATTAATAACTGAAAATTTGGAAGTATGGATAGGATATGATGGAAATAAAGGCGATTTATTTCAGATTCTTTTATGCTTTAGAGAGAAGAAAGACGAGCGAATCGATGCGATGACTCGAAGTCAGGCTTGTATTAATAACGTTTTTAAAAAAAATACAAAAAGTAGACTGCCTTTCAAAGGTCCTACAATAGCATTAATTGGTTCAGATGGGTCAGGAAAAAGTACTGTTACTAATGATCTGGAGACGTGGTTTTCAGAAAAACTGGACTGCCGTCGTTATTACCTGGGAAGTGGTGATCATTATAACCCTGTTTACAAACGGAGTATAAAAATGA
Source organism: Firmicutes bacterium HGW-Firmicutes-4 (assembly GCA_002841405.1). Classification (GTDB taxonomy): domain Bacteria; phylum Bacillota; class Clostridia; order Eubacteriales; family Eubacteriaceae; genus Acetobacterium. The sequence goes on from PGZR01000012.1 coordinate 20,960, forward strand.
TTAGAAGACTGTTTAAATCTGCCATAGTCTTGAATAAACAACAAAAAATTACATCAGGTAGAAACGAATTGAATCAAACAGAAAAAAAAAGTACAAAAAAGGGAATGAAAAATTGGTATATTCTTCTAAACGCTTATTATTTATATCGATTTTCAGTCCATTCATTAAAGCAGCTAAAAAAGTCATATTACTTTTCTGAACAAGGGGGAATTTGTTTGTTTGACCGATATCCACAGAATCAATTTTTAGGTATCAATGATGGTCCGAAAATCAGAAAATCATATGGCGATATAAACAGCTCAATGATCAAACGTTTAATTAATAAGGAAGAAGAGAATATTAGAAAGTGCGTTGAAATGAGCCCTGATCTTGTTATTAAGCTGATTATATCGCCAGAAATTGGAATCCTGCGGAAGCCTGATCATAATATCCAGGAATTGAAGAAAAAATCAGATATTATTCACGATCTGAATTTTGAGCATGCGGTTGTGCAAAGCATCGACGCCAACCAGAAATATGAGGAAGAATTAAAGACCATAAAAAAAATGATATGGGACTATCTTTTTCAACTTTCGAAAATGAATCGTTAAAATCTGGGCCGACATTCTGACTTAAGATGAATCTGAAATAAAGGCGGTTAGATCAGGTGAAAGTATCAAATAAAGATAAGGCATTTTTGGGTGTGTACTGGATGACAATTATGGGTATGGCGGGTGTGGTGATCAAATTACTAATTACCATGATCTTGTCCAGGCTGTTACTTCCAAACGAGTTTGGTCAAGTGGCAACCATTCAAATTGTGATCAGTTTTGCTGAGATATTCTGGATGATGGGAGTTGGCAGTGCAATTGTTCAAAAAAAGGTATTAACTGAAAAATATATTGCAACAGGTAATACCATCAATCTACTATTAGGGCTGATTATTTACGGTACTATTTTCTTGTTTGCACCATTTATTGCCGGAATTGTTGGGTCGAATAATATCACGATGTTGCGAATTCTATCGATCGTTTTTGTTATACACAGTATTTCAGGGGTTTCTGAAGCATTGCTTCAGAAAGAGCTACGTTTTAAGATCATCAGCATCATAAATATTATTGCCACCCTCACCAACGGGATTGTTGCTGTTGTCTTGGCACTAAACGATTTTGGGGCATGGTCGCTTGTCTTTGCTCAGTTAATTAGTGTTACGATCCAATCGGTTTTATCGATCATCAATAAACCAATTAAATTTAAATTGAGTATTGAAAAAGAGTCAGCAAAGGAACTGCTCAATTTTGGCACCGGTTATGCATTATCAAAAGTATTCAACAATATTGCCGGTCAAGGTGATTACTTTGTTGTCAGTCAAACCCTCGGTAGTTCGGCTTTGGGTTTTTACAACCGGGCTTATCAGCTGTTGCAGGTTCCCACGAATCTGATTGCAACAGTGATGGAACGGGTTTTATTTCCATTGTTAGCCTTGTATCAGGATGAACACGAGAAAATAAGGTATGTGGTATTGAATTTGACAGCGTTAATGGCTTTAATGGCCTTCCCGATAACCATCGTGTCCCTAACGATGGGTGATGAACTGGTACAGATTGTACTGGGTCCGAAGTGGAATCAAACTATTCTTCCGTTCAAAATTTTGATTTTCAGTCTTTTTTTTAGAATGGCATATAAGATAGGCGATGCTTTGGTGCGTTCTCAGGGAGCTGTTTATAAGCGCTTATGGGTTCAGATCGTATACGCTGGGCTGGTGATTGGTGGCGCATATATTGGCAAAGAGTGGGGGATTGTTGGTGTTGCGACTACAACAACCACTGCAATTATCATCAACTATTTTGTGATGACCCTGTTAGTCGGGCATTTAATTGAACTGAAAATTCAGGACTTGCTGCGTTATCTGACACCAATAGTTTTTGTGAGCCTGGTGATTGGATTCATAAGCTATTTTATCAGTTTATCCTTGAATGGCTTTTCAATTGAATTCGTCAGGCTGGTGATTATGACGGTGTTCATCGGAGGGGGCTATCTATTGGCATTTAAATTTTTTATTATAAAAGTGATGCCGGAAGATTTCAAAGATTTTATTAATATTGTCAAAGCTCAAACCATCGGTAAGATCACGGCTAAAAATAAGGCTGTCAAATAGCTGGCTCGGGAGAAAGTGTATGGATGATAACCAAATAAAATCGAAGGTAATTATATCACTATTCTGGAAATTGATGGAGAGAGTTGGCACTCAAGGTATTCAATTTATTGTTCAAATTGTTCTGGCTCGTCTGCTATTACCAGAAGAATATGGAACCATTGCGATTATTGCTATTTTTATATCATTCGCCAATGTATTTGTTCAGTATGGTTTTAATACCGCATTAATTCAAAAAAAGAACGCCGATGATGTCGATTTTTCTTCAGTATTTTATATGAGCTTATTTGTCGCTGGCGTGTTTTATTTTGTTCTTTTTTTTACAGCGCCTTTTATTGCAGAATTTTATCAAAATCTGGACTTAATCCCGCTCTTGCGAGTTTTGTCTATTACTCTGTTTATTGGTGGTTTGAATTCAATTCAAAATGCTGTTGTTGCCCGAAAACTAGAATTCAGAAAGCTATTCTTCAGTAGCTTAGGGGCAATGCTAGTATCGGGGCTGGTGGGTATTCTTATGGCTTATAATGGTTATGGTACCTGGGCGCTGGTCGCTCAACAGCTAAGCAATCAGATGACGATTGCGATTATTTTATGGTTTACGGTAAAATGGCGGCCATTATTGTTGTTTTCAATGGTACGCTTGAAAGAACTTTTTTCATTTGGATGGAAACTTCTGGTTTCGGCTCTAATTAATATCCTATATATGGATTCACAGAGTTTGATCATTGCAAAAATCTATAGTCCGACTATGCTGGGTTATTTTAATCGTGGTCAGCAGTTCCCTGCTTTGATTGTTTCAAATATCAATGGTTCGATTCAATCGGTAATGTTTCCTGCTTTATCACTTCAACAGGAAAATCTACAACGGGTCAAAGAAATGGTAAGGCGGGCAATCATTACCAGTTCATTCTTAATTTTCCCAATGATGGTGGGATTAGCTGTGATTGCCGAACCACTGATCAGAATCCTTTTGACAGATAAGTGGCTGCCATGTGTCCCGTTTTTACAGATTTCTTGTGCAGCCTATGCTTTATTGCCAATCCACACAGCAAATTTACAGGCTATCAACGCATTGGGACGTAGTGATATTTTTTTAAAACTGGAGATTCTTAAGAATGTTGTCGGTTTAATAATACTTGGAATTTCACTTTTATTTGGCATTTACGCCATTGCATTGGGCATGTTTATCAGCAGTGTAATGTCTTCATTTATTAATGCCTACCCTAATAAAAAGCTACTAAATTATAGCTATTTACAACAGATAAAAGATATTTTTCCGTCACTAATTTTAGCTTTGATAATGGGTGCCCTGATTTATTGCATTTCCTGGTTTAACCTAAATCCGGTATTGACATTAACCTTCCAAATCAGTGCTGGATCACTCCTATACTTTGGGATGGCAAAAATTTTAAAGTTTGAGTCCTTTGCTTACATTATCATTACTATTAAACAAATGTTGACAGATCGAAAAAAGACATCATCAACAAAGCCTGGGTGTTAAAACGAGAGAAGTAACACGAGCAGAATGAAACTGAAGTGACGAGGAAAGAAATTGAGGAAAATAAATGGATATATCAATTATGCAGCCTTATTTGTTCCCCTATATTGGCTATTTTCAGATGATCAATTGCTCCGATTGTTTTGTAATAGCAGATGATGTACAATACATCAAAAGAGGATGGATTAACAGAAACCGTATTTTATTAAATGGCGAACCTGAGTTGATTACGCTCCCGTTTAAAAAAGACAGTTCCTTCGCGAAAATCAATGAACGCAGGTTGATTGAAAGAGAGAACCCTAGAGGAAGAATTGCATTCTTGAATAAGATTTATAATTCTTATCACAAAGCACCGGAATTTGAACCAACATTTGAATTTATAAGCGAAATTGTCAATTATAACAATAATAATGCCAGTGAATTTTTAGTCAATAGTATTAAATCGATCTGTTCATACATAGGTATTAACACAGAAATATTTATTGAGTCTTCTTTTAATCTATCTGAAGGTCTTGATTATCAGGATGCAGTGATTGAGGTATGTAAAAAACTAAAGGCAACCCGCTATATCAATTCGATTGGCGGCGTAACCTTGTATTCAGCAGAAAAATTTAAAGAACATGAGGTAGACCTTAAGTTTATTAGAACTCGGGAGTCAATCATTTATAAACAGTTCTATAATCGATTTGTTCCTAATCTGTCATTTATTGATGTAATGATGTTCAATTCAGTTGGGCAAATCAAAGAACTCTTAATGGAGTATGACTTACTGGATGGAAGGAATTAAGTTGAAAAAAAGTATAATATCTTTACAATAAACAATAAAATGAATTAGAATCAAAATATCTTAAGCGATAATTAAAAGTATTTAATATATTGACTAAATTTGATAAGTGTGATATATTTGCGCCAAAGAAGTAAATAGTTTAATATTGTAATATTTATTTTCCTCGTTAATGGCAAACCTGTTCAAAAACTAGCATGCAGAACTTAAGGTTCTGTAAAATGGCAGCAGCTACCGAAAGGAAGGTAATAAATAACTAAGGAAAAAATTTCAAAAGAATAACTATCGTGGAATCACTTTCCAACGATAAAGGCAAACCTGCTGAAAAGCAGGGACGCAAAACTAGAGGGCCTGTAAAATGGCAGCCAGTTACCGAAGGGGAAGTTTTTTATTTGCAAATCTTTTATTTCAAGTTCATCGTTATTCAACGATAAAGGCAAACCAACTGAAAAGTTGGGACGCAAAGCCAAAGGGCCTGTAAAATGGCAGCCGGCTACCGAAAGGAATACCATCATGAAAAAGATATCTGTTTTTTTAGTCACATTATTTGTATTATTCAGTGTTATGCCAGTCAATTCAGCATTTGCAGCCAGAGTAAAACCACCCAAAAAACCTGTTGTGGTCACAGAACCGGTGGTTACAGAGCCAGTGGTCACAGAACCGGTGGTTACAGAGCCAGTGGTTACAGAGCCAGTGGTTACAGAGCCAGTGGTCACAGAACCGGTGGTTACAGAACCGGTGGTTACAGAGCCAGTGGTCACAGAACCGGTGGTTACAGAGCCAGTGGTTACAGAGCCAGTGGTCACAGAGCCAGTGGTTACAGAACCGACAAGCACATTACTGAATGTTAAGGATTTTGGAGCAAAAGGGGATGGCGCGACTGATGACACAGCAGCCATTCAAAAAGCCATCAATGAAGCAAGCGACAAAAAAGTATCGTTAATAATTCCGGCGGGAACATATATGGTTACCAGTCAAATAGAAGTAAAGAGTAATACAAAGATCAGTGGTTATGATGCAATCTTATACATGGCACCTCAGACTGCTTCAGTCAATAACATCTTGTGGTCAAATCCTTCCTCATATATTTCAAATGTAACAATTGAAGGATTGACACTAAAATCTCAAAATACCATTTCAGGAACAGACTATTATGCCAACAGTATGATTAGCAATGTTCAGGGAATGTATTTCCAGGGAATCAGTAATCTGGCAATTAAAGATGTTGCCATGGATAGTATGTATGTTGGACTGAAAATGGGACAATCTGGTGATACCCGGAATCAGGGAATCGCAGTCAGTAATCTTAAAATAGACAACACTGGCATGCCAGTTCAGGTATCCGGAACCAACGATTTTACCATGACAGATAGTATTCTTAACGCCAATGCGGGAGGAACAAAATGGCTTCACGCTGCGTATATTCGAGGTGACAACAGCAATTTCCTGTTCAGAAATGTTGAGTTTAACAATGCCCCTGGTGGCGGCGTTAACGTAGCCGGTAATGAAAAATTCCCGACACCACCTGATCACATTGTTTTTGAGAACTGTCGTGTAAAAAATAGCGTCGTTGGTATGCACATCAATACTGGTGCAAACAATGTCAGCATTTCAGGATTAACCATCGAAGGTAGCAGTCTGGCATTTAAGATCGCGGATGCAAATAATCTGAGCATAAAAGATGTAAATATTAGTGGGTCAATTCCATCAACGACAGATCTTGGAGCATTCATTATTAGCAATAGCTATCAGGCTAATTTATCAAATGTTACCGTCGATTCTACTGGTATGGCAGGAGCCCTGTTCTGGTTGATTGGTGAAGTCAAAGATACCAATATTTCAGGGATGAATGTTACAAACATAGAAAAAATTCCTTTGATTAGTGCTAACAGCTCATCAAAAACAACCAATGTTGTTGTCGAAAATTCAAGCTTTAAATACAAAAGTATTGACAAATATGGTATTGGATTCAGAGGTGTGGGATCACAGGCGATCATTAGAAATAATACGTTTACAAATAGTGGCGCTACCTATTCATATTTGATTTATAATCCAGAAGGAACAAATGTACAAGTAGCTGATAATTCATACAGTGGATTTCAACGATTGAATTCCAGTTCTGACTTTTCAGTTGCCACCAATAACTTTAATTTATTGACAGCAAAAGTTGATTAATAGAGTGTTACGTGTGAGATCACATTATATAGACTGATAATAATTCAATAAAGCAATTACTTAAAGCCTTGCTCTTTTGAACAAGGCTTTATTTTATAAACTGCAGTAGCAGTTCCGAATCGTCCATATCCACGATAAAGGCAAACCAGCTGAAAAGTTGGGACGCAAAACTAAGGGCCTTAACTGAAGAGAAAGGCAGCCAGTTACCGAAAGGAGCAATAAACAGTGAATATTAAAAAATACCATCACACAAAAAAAACTTGTGTAAGGATGATGGTGATACTTTTAATGCTATTGATCGTTTTTTCTGCAAATGTTTTTGCGGCTGATCTAGAAACAGAAGCCGCTGTCATACCGGGGATAACCTATCAAACCCATATCCAAAATGAGGGATGGACACAGGGGTGGATGAACAATGGTGTCCTTTCTGGTTCTGAAGGAAAAGGCTATCGTTTAGAAGGAATCGAAATAAAACTGACCGGAAGTTTGCCGGCCGGATTAGGAGTCGAGTATCGCACACACGTTCAAAATAAAGGTTGGGAACAGAAATGGGCGGCAAACGGCGGGTTTTCTGGATCAGAAGGGGAAGGCTTGCGTTTAGAAGGGATCCAGATTAGGTTAACTGGTGAGAACGCAGTTGACTATTCAGTTAAATACCGAACTCATATTCAGAACGAAGGCTGGGCCCAAGGCTGGGTATCAGATGGAGAACTCTCCGGATCGGAAGGGAAAAGTCTCCGTTTAGAAGCGATTGAAATCGTGATTGAAAAGCAACCAGCAGGGGCAACAAGCGAACCAGCGAGTGTTGCTGTAACACCGCCAACAGTAGTAACTGAACCAGTCGCAACACCACCAGCAAATCAGGGAATCAGCGTTAAAGATTTTGGCGCAAAAGGCGACGGCGTCAGCGATGATACAGCAACCATTCAAAACGCGATTAATGATGCCAGCAGTAAAAATGTAACTTTGACAATCCCGGCAGCAACTTATTTAGTGACCAAACAACTGGAAGTAAAGAACAATACCAAAATCAACGGTTATGGCGCTACCTTATACATGGCCCCACAACAGTCTACAGTTGCTAATATTCTTTGGTCGAATCCTGACGTATACACTACAAACGTTTTACTTGAAGGGTTGACATTAAAATCTCAGAATACCATCGCAGGAACCGAATATTATGCTAACAGCATGATCAGTAACGTTCAGGGAATGTATTTTCAGAGCATTAGCAACCTGATAATCAAAGATGTCGCAATGGATAGCATGTATGTAGGCTTGAAAATGGGACAGTCCGGCAGTAACCGGAATCAGGGAATTACCATCAGCAATCTAAGAATTGATAAAACTGGTATGCCAGTTCAGGTGTCTGGAACCGATAACTTTACCATGAGTGATAGCATTCTGAATGCCAACGCAGGCGGAACAAAATGGCTTCATGCAGCATATATTCGTGGGGACAACAGCAATTTTCTGTTTAGAAATGTTGAATTCAATAATGCTCCTGGTGGCGGTGTTAACGTAGCCGGCAACGAAAAATTCCCTACCCCGCCGGATCACATTGTTTTCGAAAATTGCCGAATTAAGAATAGTGTCGTCGGTATGCATATCAATACTGGTGCAAGTAACGTGACAGTCAAAGGCTTAACCATTACTGGCAGCGGCCTGGGATTCAAAATTGCGAATTCCAATAATCTGAGCATCAGTGATGTAAATATCAGTGGCGCAATTCCATCGACCACCGATATTGGCGCATTCAGTATCGGAAACAGCTATCAATCGAGTATTTCCAATGTTACCGTCGACTCAGCCGGTATGGCCGGAGCGTTGTTCTGGTTTATTGGTGAAGTGAAAGATACTAATATCTCAGGAATGAACGTCATTAATGTAGATAAGATTCCCTTGATCAGTGCTAACAGTACATCCAAAACAACCAATGTTGTTGTTGAAAACTCAAGTTTTAAATACAAAAGTATTGATAAATATGGTATCGGATTCAGAGGTGTGGGATCACAGGCGACTCTTCGAAACAATACCTTTACCAACAGCGGAGCATCCTATGCTTACCTGATTTACAATCCCGAAGGAACCTCCATCCAAGTATCGAATAATTCGTATAGTGGATTCCAGAGATTGAATTCCAGTTCTGACTTTTCAGTGGCGACGAATAATTTCAACCTTTTGACAGCAAAAGCTGATTGATCATAGACGAAGGTTCAGATCATTTTAAGTACGTTTAACAGAAAAAAATAGTCTTGCTTTTTTAGCAAGGCTTTTTTTGATTTAAACAAAAGTGCGGTTAGAAAAGAAAAACTTGCATTTCGGAATGAATATTCATTAAAAATGTGGTAAGATGATACTGAAAAGGGTAATATATAGAATAGGATATAACATCAATTATAAATGAAAAATAGGATAAAGATTATTTTAAATTTGATCAATAAATAGGATAACGACGGGGGATATTAAAATGAAGATAACAATCGCCGGTACCGGTTATGTGGGTTTGTCAAATGCCATTTTGTTGGCCCAGAACAATGAGGTTATTGCACTTGATATTTTAAAAGAAAAAGTTGAGATGATTAACAACAGAAAATCTCCGATCATTGATATTGAAATTGAAGAATACTTAAACACCAGGCAACTGAATTTGCGGGCAACAACAGATAACTATGAAGCCTTCAAAGATGCTGAGTATGTGATCATTTCAACACCAACGAACTATGATCCGGAAAAAAACCATTTTAATACCAGAACAGTGGAAGCTGTTATTGCCAATGTTTTGGCGATTAACCCAGAGGCAGTGATGATCATAAAATCGACGATACCGGTCGGATATACAGAGGCCATAAAAGAAAAATTTGAAGCCGAAAACATTATCTTTTCACCGGAATTTTTAAGAGAAGGACATGCTCTTTATGATAATCTTTACCCATCGAGAATTGTTGTCGGAGAGCAGTCAGAACGGGCGCGGGTCTTTGCTGAATTGCTAGCCCAGGGCGCTTTAAAAAAGGATGTTCAAATTCTTTATACTAATTCAACTGAAGCTGAAGCGATAAAGCTTTTTGCAAACACCTACTTAGCATTAAGGGTTGCATATTTCAATGAATTGGATTCATATGCAGAGGTAAGAGGCCTTAACACGTATGATATTATCCAGGGCGTGTGTTTGGACCCGCGAATTGGCAATTATTATAATAATCCATCTTTTGGTTATGGTGGCTATTGTCTGCCAAAAGACACCAAACAATTGCTCGCAAATTATGCAGATATTCCGCAAAATATTATGTCTGCAATTGTCGATGCTAATCGTACCAGAAAAGACCATGTTGCGGATATGATCATAAAAAGAAAACCGAAAATAGTTGGGATTTACAGGCTGACAATGAAGACAAACTCAGATAATTTCCGAGAATCGGCGATTCAAGGCGTTATGAAGCGAATTAAGGCGAAGGGAATTGAGGTGGTTGTATTTGAACCATCTCTTGAAGAAAGCGACTTCTTCAATTCCAGAGTGATAAAAGACCTCGATGAGTTCAAAGAAATCGCTGATGTGATCGTCACTAACCGTCTGTCAGAAGAAATAAAAGATGTTGTTGATAAGGTATATTCTAGGGATTTGTTCAGTCGAGATTAATAAAATGGATAGCTTAACATACTATTCTGGGAAAGGAATACTCAAAGAGTGCGATGATGATTGATACACATATACATATGGTGCCTGGCGTTGACGATGGGGCTAAAGATCTGGAAACAGCGGTTCAGATGATGCAGCTGGCAATGAATGAAGGCGTAAATGAAATGATCTTAACACCCCATTTTAATTTACCAGCCTATCATAATCAAAATGTGGATAAGCAGTATCAATTGCTGGCTAATTATATAGAGCGTGAGAACATTGACTTTAAATTACATTTGGGTAATGAAATTTACCTAAGTGAAGAAACCATGGCGGGCATCAAGCAGGGACAAGCGCATACTATGGCAAACAGCCGGTTCTTACTGGTGGAATTACCATTATATCATTACTATCCTTTTCACGAATCAATGCTTTTTGAACTACTGGAAAGTGGTTATAAGGTTGTTCTGGCCCATGTAGAACGATATGAGGTTTTCGCGAGACGGCCAGAAAAGCTGGCAGCATTAAACGAAGGAGGAATTTATTCCCAAATTACATCGCAATATATTATGGATAATAAAACTAGGAAAAGAGCCCTAAAATGGATTGAAAGCGGTTTAATTTATATTGTAGCATCGGATGGACATGATTTAGTTAAGCGACCGCCAGTGATGAAACAGGCGTATGAGATTGTTGTAAAAACATTTGGAGAAGAATGTGGACAAATGCTTTTCGATGAAAATCCCTGGATGATGATCAGGGATAGAGAATTGATGGTGCCAGTGCTAAAAAAGAAAAAGTTTGGATTTCGGCGTTAATAGTTTGAATTCTTGGAATTAGTTTAGGAGACTTAGCAAAAATCGTCAAAATTACTCTGTCAAAAAGTGAGGTAGTCTATGGAAACAAAATTAAGCAGACAATTATTTCTAATTGCAGCAGACGTATTGGCAGTAAATGCTGCATTCCTGTTAACATTATTTTTACATTTTGAGGGAGATATCCCTTCAGAAATAATTAGTATATATCTAAGCAGTGTTTTTGTCTTAACAGCTGGAAAGCTGCTAATCTATCGATTTTTTGATTTATATAATAGCCTATGGTCGTATGCATCGGTGGAAGAGTTGGTTAAAATTCTGCTGGCGGTAATTGTAGCAAACGTGTTTAGTACAATTTATCTTATCTACATGGGAGAAAGACTATATTTCGGTATTTATCTGACAAGTATGCTTTTTGAAATCGCATTTGTCAGCAGTGGTCGTTTTAGTTATCGATTATTACGAAGTTTAAAAAATAGAAAAATATTTATGAAGCAGGATATTGAGAAGAAAATTCTCATTATTGGTAGTGGCGCTACCGCGACTTTGATTGCAACAGAAATTAAGAATCACGCATTAAGCTATGGACAAGTTGTCGGTTTTATCGATGAAGACGCAAAAAAATTAAATAAGACAATTGCTGGAGTTAAAGTTTTGGGGAATAACTATGACATTGGCAGTATTGTTCATAAATTTAATATCAATGAAATCATCATTGCTACACCGACAGCGGATCCAGCTACACTCAGAATGATAATCAGTGAATGTAAGCGTACGGCTGCCAAGGTTCGCATTGTCCCGGGGATTCGGGAAATGATCGATGGCCAGGTCTCGCTAAGCAAAATTCGGGATGTTGAGATTGAAGATTTACTTGGCAGAGAAACGGTAAATCTTAATATCAGAGAAGTTGTCAGTTATCTGGAAGGCAAAATAATTATGGTGACCGGCGGTGGTGGCTCGATTGGTTCTGAATTATGCAGACAAATTGCCAGATTTAATCCGGGGAAATTGATTATTCTGGATAATTACGAAAATAATGCCTATGAAATACAGAATGAACTAATAAATGATTATGAAAATAAACTTAATCTGGATGTGATCATCGCATCAGTAAGAGATCGAGATGATGTTTTTTCGATTATTGAAGCTTACCATCCGGATGTTATCTTCCATGCGGCAGCCCATAAACATGTGCCTTTAATGGAGCGTTCGCCCTGGGAAGCAATTAAAAACAATGTTTTTGGAACAAAAAATGTTGCCGAAGCCGCTCATGAGTTTGGGGTAGATCGCTTTGTCATGGTTTCAACAGATAAGGCTGTAAATCCCACCAACATAATGGGTGCCAGTAAACGTATCTGTGAAATGATTATTCAAGGGCTGGCGCGACAAAGCAAAACAAAGTTTACCGCGGTTCGCTTTGGTAATGTGCTCGGCAGTAATGGCTCGGTAGTCCCTCTTTTTAAGAAACAAATTAAGGAAGGTGGACCGGTTACCGTAACCCATAAAGAGATCATTCGTTACTTTATGACCATACCGGAAGCTGCTCAACTAGTAATCCAATCGGGTGCTATCGCAAAAGGCGGAGAAATATTTGTGCTTGATATGGGGCAACCGGTAAAAATATTTGACCTGGCTGTTGACTTGATCAAACTCTCTGGATTAAAGCTGAATGAAGATATTGAAATTGAAATCATTGGGTTAAGACCAGGAGAAAAGCTTTATGAAGAACTTCTCATGGATGAAGAGGGGTTAAAAGAAACCTGTTTTGAGAAAATTAGAGTGGGTAAACCGGGTGATATTGATTATATATTGCTAAAAAAATCGCTTGAAGAGTTGCGACCCTTTCTTAAAGCGCCGAATAAAAAAGCCTTGATCAGCATGGTGAAAAATATCGTTCCCACCTATAAAGATAGTGACGAAGTTAATAATAATGGAAATTTTTTAAAATAGACTTATATTTGTTCTGTTATCGGCTGTAATCTATTCAGGTTCATGCAAGTTAAACTGAGAAAGGAATCAAATGCCATGAAAAACCGAAAATTGATTATAATTCTATTAAGTGTGTTAGTTCTGTTAACTGTTGCCAGCCTGTTCTTATTTGCAGGAACAAGCAATGGATCATTATTTCCGGGTACCAAATATAACACTGATTCGGAGAATGATGCCGAAGCGGGCTCGATAGAAGATGTTTTAAATCAGAATAATGAGGACTTGCTCGAATTAGTTGATACGCGGAAAACCATTATATTTGCCATTTATGGAACAGATGAGCGATCCGATGAAACGGGGAGAAGTGATATTATCATGGTCGTGATGTACGATCCAAAGCAGCAGAAGATGGTAATGGCTTCGCTGCCGAGAGATTCAAGGGTTAATATTCCTGGTTACGGATTAGATAAAATAAATCATGCCTATGCTTATGGTGGAAGAGAATTAATCGATCAGACCATTGAAGAATTGTTGGGAGTTAAACTTGACTTTTCAGTTAAACTGGATTTTGACACATTTGCCAGCATTATTAATGATGCTGGAGGAGTAAGCATTGTTGCTCAAAAGGATTTCTATAAAAATGAGAATCAATTAGTCATTAGTCAGGGAGAACAGGTCCTAAATGGAAAAAATGCGCTGTTCTATGTAAGATTCCGTAGTGATAGTGATGGTGACTATGGTCGGATCGCCAGACAGCAGGAGGTAGTAAAGTCATTGATGAAGACTCTATCTACGATGAGTCTGAAAAAAAAGCTGCAATTGATCGAAACCTATTATGATAATGGCATTGAAACCGATGTTAATGTATCGAAGCTTAAAGAGTATCTCAATATGAGTGGTGGGGACTCAAATCTAAGCTTTGAAAATTATCGATTAAAAACATATTCCGAGATTATCGATGGTTTATGGTATGAACTATACAATCAGGAAGATTTAGATGTAATTAAAAACCTATTTAATACTAATGAAGATATCAATCAGGAAAACTGGAACTGAAGATTTCAGAACTTAGCTGGGTTTTATTGAAAGGAGATCAGAATGGAAACCACAAAAGAGGTTAATTTTAAAGAACTTTTCGAGATCATCATTAAAAAATGGTGGCTGATCCTTTTGCTGACAGTTATTGGGTTCGGCGCAGCTTACGTTTACACAGTAAAATATGTAACTCCAATTTATGAGGCGAATACGGTTTTGTACATTGGTCAGGAAGGCGGTAGTTTGGGTTCAATTGATGTATCATTAGGTCAATTAAATGCAAATAGTCAGCTTCTCGTTGATTATAAGCAGATTGCCTCAACCCGATTGGTTATCAATGAAGTAATAAAAAACCTGGGATTGAATATTTCCTATGATGAATTTAAAGATAATGTTATGATTGAGAGTGTTTCGGATTCTCGACTTTTTACAGTTGGGTTCAGACACTCTGATCCACAGGTTGCCAAACAGATTGCAGATGAGTTGGCTAAACAGTTAACAGTGGCCGTATTGCAAATTGTTGGTGTGGAAAACATTCGAATTTTGGATCAGGCGCTGGTGCCGCAAGTACCCATTTCGCCTAATGTTCTCCTTAATGCTGTAATTGGCGGTCTTTTAGGTTTTTTCATATCATTATTTGTAATTATCTTGATGTTTCTGATTAATGATAGCGTCAGAAATGACGAAGATATTGAAAATTTGATTGGGGTATCCGTTTTAGGCGATATACCGGAATTTAAAGGGGAGGCTCAATAATATGGATTCATTAAGTTTAATCACACTAAGCGACCCCACATCATTTATAACTGAAAGTTATAAATTGTTACGAACAAATTTAAATTTTAAAAATATCAATAATCGCTATCAGGTTATCCTGATAACCAGCGCCGGGAAAGAAGAAGGCAAGAGTACCACTATTTCAAACCTGGCGGTGACATTTGCCCAGGCTGACAAACGGGTGTTGCTGATTGACGCAGATTTACGTTTACCGCATATCAGCACGATTTTTAATATTAATAAGCGAAAAAATGGATTGTCCAACTTGCTTATGGATGACCTGGCTTTGGAGTCATTAGTCAATAAAATGGAAAATCTTGATAAATTAGAAATTTTGACAGCAGGTAATAAACATGTTTCACCCACTGAGTTGTTGAATTCAGAAGCTTTTGAAACGTTCATTAAGCAATGCCGAGATGATTATGATGTTATACTCATTGACACTCCACCAGTTCTGAGTTTTGCTGACGCGAGCATCGTTTCTAAGGTAGTTGATGGTGTCTTGTTAGTTGTAGCAGCTAATGAAACAAAAAAAGCAACGATCATAGAAGCAAAAAAAGGTTTAGACAAGGTGGGTGCAACTGTCATTGGTGTAATCCTGACAAAAGTGAAATTTAAGAAAAATGCTAATTATTACCGCTATAATAATGACAAAGTTAAGTGAACGATTAACATAAAAACGCAAGCACAAATGCGTAAAAATACTTTATTAAGTTAAGTAAATTAGGGAGGCATCACCTGAAGCCTCCTTAATTTATTTTCTGAGAAGAGTTGATAAATAATCGGGTTTATAGAAATATCTAAGACCAAGAAAACGGAGCCCGTAATTGAATTACTGAAGGTTTTCTAGAATATGCTCAAAGAAATGCCGATACCCTTCACACAAATAATTTTTCCCATTTTGTCCGTCTTTTGATAAAAGAAAGCGATCTTTGGGACAACCTCCAAAACATAATCGGATATGCTCACAATCCAGACATTCGTCGGGAAGTCCCATGGTTTTGTTCATGCCAAATTGACGGTTTTTTTCCATTAATTCTCCCAGCGGGGTGTCAAGAATATTTCCTAGTTTATAGGCTTCAAAGGCATATCGATCACAGCAAAAAAGATCTCCATTTATTTCAATTACCCCTGCGTGGCCACATAGGGCTTCATGGACACAAACTCCGGCAGGCTGATGATTAAGATTGGCGAGCGTTGATTCAATAACCTGGACATGTTTTTTTCCGATATCATGTTGCTTCCACAAATCAAAAACCGTGCATAAAAAGGAGCCATAGTCATCGGCAGTAACCGAAAAATTTGTCAGCGGGTGTTTCATGGCAGGGGAATGGATGCCTGCGGGCATGGCAAAATGCTGACCAGTGGCCGCTTCGTAGCTGGCTGGCAAACATTCCACTACTGGTAAAAACTGCATAAAATCAGAAATTTCTCTTAAAAATAGATAAACATCCCGGGGGTGTTTCGAATTAATGGCATTGACGGTCGTAAGGGTGTTGTAAGATACACCGTGTTTCTGAAGCAGTTTTAGGCCATTCATAGTCTGGTCAAAAGTCCCACCGCGCAAGTCCAGACGATAGGCATCATGAAGCACCGTGTTCCCATCAATACTCACACCAATTAGAAAATTATGGGCGGCAAAGAATTCACACCAGGAATCAGTCAGCAAGGTCGCATTGGTTTGGAGGGTATTGCGGATGCTTCGACCAGAGCCATATTGGTCTTGAAAAGCTAATGCCTTTTTGTAAAAATCCAGCGGAGCCAAGGTTGGTTCCCCGCCGTGCCAGGCGAATTCCACATCGGCGTTTTGCCCATGAATGGCCAGATTCTGGCGGATATAGGCTTCAAGTACTAATTCTGACATAAGCTTATCTTTTTGAGCCATCAGATCTTTTTTTTCGAGGTAATAACAATAGCGGCAGCGGAGATTACAGGCTGCGCCAATGGGCTTTGCGATAATGGCGTAAGTCCGGGAATCCTGTTGTGGCATATTTTGAATTACCATTAATTTGGAGGATTATTAATTTTAGAAATAACAGCGGCCGCTTCGCTGCCGTCATCAACACCAATTTCTTTGACGATCAGGGCATTAAGCTGATTGTTAAGTTCCATGATTAGGGTGGCATTAGTCTCTTTATCAACCGCGAGGTTGACTAATTCCCGGGGATCTTTTTCCAGATCAAACAGCTGAACATCATTATTCGTATATAATTCGTCCATGGTTGTTGGCATATTAAATTTTAATGGCGAAAAGTAACGGGCGAATTTATATTTTTCGGTTGTAATCCCGCGAACAAACCCCCGTTTAGTATAATCAATCGTATAGTTAGTAATATTCGTATTTGGGTCGGTGGTTTGCATCATGTTGCTGTCGATCATTGAGATCATCTCATAGGCAAATAATGATCCATCTCGAATTTCGGTTTGGCTGCCATCGATTAGATCCATCAGGCTGTTGCCTGGGAGTCCGGTGGAAAGCTCAGTTTTTTTAGCATCCGGCAGATTAGTCATGTCAATAAAGGTGGTTGCCAAGTCAATGTGACTGGTTACTGCATCGATGGATTTTCCACCTTCATATTCGGGGTGGACAATAATCAGCGGAACATGAATATTGTTTTCATACATAAATCCGCCTTTTCCCCGGAGTCCGTTGGCGCCTTGCATATCACCATGATCGCTGGTAAAGATGATGATGGTGTTATCCAGCATCTCCAGATTAGATAATTCAGAAATAACATTATAGAGCTGATCATCATTGTCCTGAATGCAATTATAATAATAATCCCGGAAATTTTCCCAGCGGCTTGCGTCGGTTGGTATCTCACCAACCCGGCGGTTCCATAAATTAAAATATTCAAGTTCTGCAGGGACTCGTCCCTCATCATCAAGAGGTTGGTCCCAGGTGTCAGGAATCGTCGCCTCTGGATAACTGGTTTCATAGATTATATTGGCTGGAGCCCCTTCGATAGCAAAGGTTGTCGTTCCCGTGTTTTGAACGGCTGCTCCATCAGTATCAGTGTCATAGTACATAATATCGTGAGGATTGACGAGGTTAACGGCTAGAAAAAAAGACTGTCCCGCGGCATTGGTAGCTGATCCTTTTGAACGTAACCAACTGACAGTATCTCCGGCAATGTTGCTGTCCTGCATATATCCTTGCTGAAGCTGACCGACAATATCGCCCTGGGCGTTCCAGTCGGAAAATCCATAGCCCAACAGTCCATTCTGCTCTTGCATGGCAGGCTGGCTGGTATCATCAAAAACGCTGGTATCGCCCATGTGCCACTTGCCTTTAAAAGCTGAATAGTATCCGGCCGAGAGCATTCGGTCACCGACAGTGGTGAGATTTTCAGCAAGCGGTTCCTGCCAGGGTGATTCGGTATTGTCAATCATTAGTGTATCGGTGATGTGGGTACCGGTATAAATTACTGATCGGGACGAGGTAGACACGTTGGTACAGGTATAATGTTTTTCAAAGGTGGTTCCCATTTTCTCGAGCAATTCTCTGGCCTTGTAATTGGTGCCGGCCGGGAATTCGTCAAAATAATGTTCCTGATCAACTGTCACAAAGACGATATTATAATTACCGTCACTATTTTGTTGAGCTGCAAGTTCAACCATTTTTTGTTCGGTGGCCTGGCTGCCAGTGCTTTGAGTGCAGCTTGACACACTCAGCAGAGAGGTTGCCAGGGTAATGCCCAGGGCCGCTTTTTTTATATTCATGAGAAGACCTCCTGATCTTAAAAAGAAATCTGACCATGGCCAATTAAAGAAGATTGTGGAGTTAATTATGGTGGTTAATGATAATTGATTGACTGCTAAAAATATACCCTGACAAATCTTAGATATTCATTAAATAATTAAGACCGAATAAGAATATTTTTAAAATCGATAGGTAACGAAAATAATAAGTGCAACCCTGTGATAACCTTGTTTTAAGCACTGTCAAGAATTATTACAACGAAGTCCCTTCGTGATGACTGGAATTGTTTAAAATAATAATATAATAATTTGCGAAAAGACTGGAAAATAAACGGCAAAAAGGATATAATAATACGGCTTACGATAGAGGCTCTTTATCAGTGTTCTGATGAAGGCCTCTTCTTTACGGAATGGCAACAAAATTATGAAAACCTGGCTTGCATATGAATGGCGAGATCACATCAATGGAAAACGCGATATGGATGGCCAGAAAATATAAGGACCAGGCAGTTTGAAAATTGTGCTGAACTTGCTTAATTGGGATTGCCGACTAATAAATCAGTGGAGGATTATCGATTAATGATAACTGTATCAGAACTAAGTTTAAATTTTAGCGGAACAAATCTTCCATCAACCGGTAATGTCTTCATTCCTGAAAACATGCGGATGTCCGTTTTAAAGCAGGATCATTATGCTTTTGATGAGTTTTCGGTGCTTGATACCATTATGATGGGAAATCAGCATCTTTATTCGGTCATGAAAGAAAAAGATGCCTTATATATGAAGGAAGATTTCTCCGATGAGGATGGCATCAGGGCTGGCGAGCTGGAAGGTGAATTTGCTGAAATGGGCGGTTGGGAAGCCGAATCCGATGCATCCCGAATTATCCAGGGTCTTGGTCTTAAGGTCGATATTCTGGATGCCAACATGGACAGTCTGACCGGGAATGAAAAGGTCAAGGTCTTGTTAGCCCAGGCTTTATTTGGCAAGCCGGAGATCATCTTACTGGATGAACCCACCAACCATTTGGATATTCAAGCGGTGGAATGGCTGGAAGAATTCTTAATGGACTATGAGGGAACCGTTATCGTGGTATCCCATGACCGTTATTTCTTAAATAATGTCTGTACCCATATCGTCGATATTGACTTCGGTAAGATCAAGGTTTATGTCGGGAACTATGATTTCTGGTATGAGTCCAGCCAATTGATTCAGCGCTTATTAAAAGATCAGAATAAGAAAAACGAAGATAAGGCCAAGGAGTTGCAGAACTTTATTGCCCGGTTCTCGGCCAATAAATCCAAATCCAAACAGGCGACCTCCCGTAAAAAAATGCTGGATAAGTTAAACATCGAAGACATGCCCTCATCATCACGAAAGTATCCCTGGGTTGGCTTCCAGATCGATCGGGAGCCAGGTAAAGAAATTTTAACCGTCGAGCATTTATCAAAAACCAT
>PGZR01000145.1 GCA_002841405.1 Firmicutes bacterium HGW-Firmicutes-4
TATGAGTGAAAAAAGAGATTACTATGAGGTGCTGGGGGTCGGTAAAGATTCCAGCCCGGATGAAATAAAAAAAGCGTATCGAAAAAAGGCCATGGAATTTCATCCGGATAAAAACCCGGGGGATAGTGTGGCTGAAGAAAAGTTCAAAGAAGCCAATGAAGCCTATGAAATTTTAAGCGATGCCGATAAAAAAGCCCGTTATGATCAATATGGTCATGCTGGGGTTGACCCCAATGCTGGATATGGCGGCGGCGGTGGCGGATTTTCCGGTGGCTTTGGCGGCTTTGAGGATATCTTTGGGGATATTTTCAGCGCTTTTGGCGGCGGCGGCGGATTTGGCGGCGGTCGCGGTGGACGGCGTTCCAATCGTGGTTCGGACATGAAGATCAGTATCAATCTGTCCTTCCATGAAGCTGTTTTCGGCGTGGAAAAGAAAATCAAAATTAAACGGAATGAAGAGTGCGGTAGCTGTGGCGGCTCCGGTGCTGAAAAAGGATCCACATCAAAAACCTGTGATCAATGCGGTGGTTCGGGTCAGGTTTATGTCCGGCAGCAGACACCGTTTGGAACCGTTCAACAGGTTCACACCTGTGACAAGTGTCATGGCGAAGGAAAAATCATCGATAAACCCTGTCCCACCTGTCATGGATCTGGCCTTGAATCAAAGGAACGAACCATCAATATCAAAATTCCTGCTGGTGTCTATGACGGCTCGATTTTACCACTTCGAGGTCAGGGCAATGCCGGGCCAAATCATGGTAGCACCGGAGATTTGCTGGTATATATCAGTGTCCGGGAAGATCCCTTATTTAAACGCAGCGATGATGATGTCTATTATGAACTGCCCATTACCTATGCTCAGGCAGCCCTGGGTGACAGCATTGTAGTGCCCACTATTGACAGTAAGATCAAGCTAAAAATACCGGAAGGCACCCAAAATGGCAAGGTCTTCCGATTAAAAGGGAAAGGAATACCCAATGTCAACGGCCGCGGCCGGGGGGATCAGTTTATCACCATCAAGGTGGAAGTGCCCCGTAAGCTTAATCGTGAACAGCGCCATGCCTTGAACGAATATGCCAAGTTGGCTGGTGAAGACGCTCATCCGGAAGGAAAGCGTTTCTGGTCTCGGGTAGAAGCCGAGGAAAAGGAAAGTCACCCTAAGAAAGACGCCTGATCATTTTTAGGTTGCCAATAAACTACGGTACCGACCAATTGTTAAGCTGACACGTATAACATGATGTAACAATTGTCGGTACTACGTTTATATTAATCTAAAATCTTAAATGCCGGAGAAATCTGGCATTTTTTTGTTGACAAAAAAAAGGGAGAGGCATATAATGAAATCATAAAAACATATAGAAATTATATGAATTAAATATAAGTAATAGAAATGAGGTAGCAAGATGTCTAAAATAGCAAAAAGTTTAACCGATTTAATCGGAAATACCCCCCTGCTGGAATTATCGAACTACGAAAAAAGCCTGGGGCTGGAAGCGAAACTGATAGCGAAGCTGGAATACTTTAATCCCTTATCGTCTGTGAAAGATCGCGTCGGGTTTGCGATGATTGAAGCGGGTGAAAAAGCTGGGCTGATCAAAGAAGGGACCGTGATTATTGAACCGACCAGCGGTAACACAGGGGTGGGGCTGGCATTTGTGGCTGCCGCCAAGGGCTATCGCATCATCTTAACAATGCCAGAAACCATGAGTATGGAACGTCGCAATCTGTTATCAGCCTTGGGTGCCGAGCTGGTATTGACCCCAGGTGCAACGGGGATGAAGGGAGCCATCGCCAAAGCTGCTGAATTAGCAGAAACCATCCCCAATGCCTATATTCCCCAGCAGTTTGAAAATCTTGCCAACCCGGAAATTCACCGCCAAACGACGGCAGTTGAAATCTGGGATGACACTGATGGCGAAGTGGATATTTTTGTCGCCGGTATTGGCACTGGTGGCACCATTACCGGCGTGGGCGAAGTACTCAAAGAAAAGAAACCCGGGATTCAGATTGTCGCAGTGGAACCAGAAGCTTCACCAGTACTTTCCGGTGGCAGCCCGGGACCTCATAAGATTCAGGGGATTGGGGCCGGTTTTGTGCCCGGAGTTTTAAATACGACAGTTTATGATGAAGTTATTACTGTCAGCAATGACAACGCCTTTAAGACATCAAAAAATATTGCTCAAAAAGAAGGCTTGCTGGTGGGAATCTCTTCTGGCGCAGCCCTGTACGCGGCCACTGAACTGGCAAAACGACCTGAGAACAAAGGAAAGATTATTGTGGTATTACTACCGGATACCGGCGAACGTTACCTGTCAACGGGGTTATACACATCATGAAAATATCAACAAAGGGACGATATGCCTTGCGCCTAATGCTGGACCTGGCGATTAACAATACCGGAGAATATATTCCCATTAAACGGATTGCTGAGCGCCAGGAGATTTCTGAAAAATATCTGGAGCAGATTATCACCCAGATTTCTCGGGCTGGTTTTGTTAGAAGCGTCCGGGGATCTCAGGGGGGCTACCAACTGGCAAACCCGCCGGAAGAGTATACCGTTGGTATGATTTTACGGTTGATGGAAGGGGAACTGTCCCCGGTATCCTGTTTAGATGAGCCCGGTAGCTGTGAGCGAGCCGATCGCTGTGTCACGGTCGATGTCTGGCGGCAAATTAAAGATGCGGTTGAAAATGTGGTCGATAATATTACCCTGGCTGATCTGGTAAAGTCTTATAATGAAAAGGGCACCTGCGAATATTTTATTTAGATATGACTAGGTTGGCAATAAAAAGAACTTTTTGAAAGCAGGTGATTCCATTGGGAAAGGTTACAGCTATTTATTTAAGTGTGAAAAAGGGCGAGCGGATTCGTTTAGATCAGCCCGGCCTTTTTATCCCGGGGTTTGGACTTCAGGGGGACAGCCACGGCGGTCGCGACCAACGGCAGGTTTGCCTGTTTGGTGTTAACAGTAATGAACAATTGCAAAAATTGGGAGGGGCTGGTTTATGTACCGGAAGGTTCAATGAAAACATCACCACCGCAGGCATCGACTTGTATCAATTGTCGTTGGGAACCCGTCTAAAAATCGGGGAGACTATTCAGGAGATTACTCAGATCGGCAAAAAATGCTTTGGCTGTGAAATTGGGGATAAAGACGGAAAATGCGTTCTCGCCAATGAGGTTGTTTTTACGGCTGTGATCCAAGGCGGTGTCATCAAAGCAGGCGATACCATTGCGGTTATGGAGTAAGTTGTTAGCGATGATAGTGCGGTTGCCTATTTGTGCTCAAATTAAATACCGCTGTTTTCGATATCGAAAACAGCGGTATTTTGTGTTGTTAATGTTAAACCAGATTTTTCAGTAACTGGGTGTAGTCTGTTATGCGGGTATATTTTCGGTGGTTGAGCATTAACTCTTTGGCGATGTCCATGCCCAGAAGCGCGGGAACCAATCGGTTTGCTTCTGGAAGACGTAGAAAATCGTAACAGATTCCCCGGTTGGCCAGTCGGGACATCACATTGACTCCGGTATAAGATAGAGCATTTTGCAGCTGATCGATGAGATAGGCATCGACAGCAAGGGTTTTTAAGCTGTAGCTTTCCTCCCGGTGGGCTTCCACCAGCTGGCGGAACTCTTTTTGAAAGGTGGTATACAGTTCGGTGATGGTGTTTAGCAGATAGCTCTGGAAATCTGCTTTTTCGGCGGCGGTTCGGGTCTCATCGCCAAACCAGGAAATGTAGTTCAGGGTCAAACTGGCGGTGAGACGGCCAAAGTCTTGGGCCAGGGGGCCAAAACCGGCAAATTCGCCATCAATGATGCGCACGTCAGTGGCGCTGATCATGATGTTGGAACTGTGCAAATCGGTATGAATCAGGCATTCTTTGTCGTTCATAAATTTGTTTTCCAGCCGCTTAAATTCGGCCTTGATCTGGGGGTTATCCACCAGTTCGGTTCTTTTTTCAGCAGTACCGGGAATCATCTCCCGTTCCCAGGAAACGCCGATATTTTCATGGAAAAGGAAGGGCACCAGGGCGGTATATTCGGGATTGACAAAAAAACGTTCGACTTCAGATTTTTTATAATTGGTGAGATGCAGATTGGATGAGAAAAAAAGATTGCGGGCAAAAAAAGCGCCAATCTTATCAGTGAAATGATCGTGTTTAACCATCCGGCAAAGTTCAAAGCGGAGCAGGCTTAAATCCATTAAATCTTCCATAACGATGATACGGTTGGGTTCGTCAAAAAGATAAATTTCAGGACTGATACCGGGATAAACGGAGTTCCAGAAAATAAGGGTGGCAATCTCAGAACGCATCCGGCCCAGGTCCAGGGTCCAGCCGGCATCGGTTTGGTCTTCGACGGTGTTGTTTTTTTCATCTTCAATACGAAATCGGGGCATCGAGAGCATCTGTTTCATAATCACAGATTTTCCGGACTGATCATAAACGTGATAAATTAAATTAACAAAACCTTCGATGCTTTCCTTAACGGCGTGTAAATCTACCACGGTCAGGTTAGCAGCGGCGGGAAATATTTTCTTTTCTTTAAGGTAGTCGGCAACGCCTGCCACTGTTAAATTGCCATAGCTGTCATAGGTCATTTTTTCACTTCCTTAATTGATAGTCTCAAAAATTTATTTATTGCGGTGGGGATCCATAAAATGATGGATGGCGGCTTCCAATTCCGCGATGCCTTCACCGGAATATGAGCTGACGACATAAATGTGTTTGGGATTAATGCCGGCGTAGATGAGCAGATTTCGGCTGCGTTTAAGATTGCATTCACCCAAATCAGTTTTGGTGATAACCCCAATAGAAGGGATGTTATAAGTGTGAACAAAGTTTGGCGGAACGGCATTCTGAGGATCCACACAGGAATTGACAAGGATCACCAGTCCGGCATCCATGGTAATATTAATGGCTTGACGTGAAAAAAATGGGAGTTCGATAAACTCCCCTGGGGTATCAATAAAATCATCATAGTAGCTGACCATCTGCGTTTTGGAATATTTCAGTTCTTCTTCGTTCAGCCGTTGCATCAAAGTGGTTTTTCCGCTGCCAATTTTTCCGATCAAGGCTACCCGTTTTTTATTACTGGCCATCTATTATGAGTAGGTGATTTTAGGAATGTCGAATCCTAAAATGTGATTAAGGGTATTGAGGATTTCAGTAACGGCAGCCTTCACATCAGAGACTCGACCTGTTATTACCAGGGAACCGCTGAAACGATCAAGAAATCCGATTTCAACTGGGGCGGCTTTAGTGGCGGCATCAGCGGCGATAATGGCAGCTTCGCTGGGCGTGATGGTTAAAATGCCGATGGCGTCGGCGGCCTCGTCGTCCAGACCCAGTTTAATATAAATATCGGTTTTGGGTTTGGCAATGATATGGGCCAGGGTTACCTGTTTACCAGGAACGTATTCTTGAATGGATCGTTTTTTCTTTTCAGTTTCCATCTTGTCACCTTTTCTAAGTGTATTTTGATGTTAATTAAATTCATTATAGCATTAATCTGGAACCCGTTACATCCATTAACGATATTTTACAGAAAGCCGGCAAAAAATTTCTGTACCAATAATTACTCAAAAAATCTATTTCTTTTACAAGCAAGATGAGTTATAATGATCAATTGTTAAATATGCGGAAAAAGTGGTATAATACCACAACGATTAAACTGGAGGTAAGGGAATGCTTTGGAAAGAAGTTCAAATCACAACAACATTGGAAGCTGAGGAAG
>PGZR01000146.1 GCA_002841405.1 Firmicutes bacterium HGW-Firmicutes-4
CGGTCATCATGTTTTACAGCTGCGATTACAGCAAAGGATTTACACCTTTTTCCCTTGAATATAGGACAAGTTCACTATTTAATTGAATTCATTTTACACCAGGTCATGCTTCTTGTCAATAGCCTTTTACACCTTTAAATCGTTAATTTAATTCACATCGCCGGTAATAATAAAAATCGGGTTGGCCGCCTTCAGCATGGTTAAACCACCGATGCCTTCGCCCCGGCTGATCCCTACCTGAATCAGTTCGACATTTTCGAAATACTGATTCATCAGAGTGGTGGCCTGGGCGGCGTTCTCCAGGGTAACAAAGTTGGCAATGACCCGTCCGCCGGCTCGGGTATTAGCCTTGCACCACTGAAAGAGTCCTTCCATGTTGCCGCCGGAGCCGCCGATGATAACCCGATCCACTGGCTCTTTGATTTCGGCCAGTGCTTCTGGTGCTTTGCCGGGAATAATCACCACATGGTCGGCCTTAAAATGCTCTTTGTTTTTTTGGACCAGCTCCAGCGCCGTTTCCTTGGCTTCCACCGCATAGACCTTTCCCTGGTCGGCGGCATAGGCGGCTTCCATGGTGAGACCGCCGGTGCCGGCGCCGATATCTACCACCACATCGCCGGGGTTTATCCCCAGCAATGAAATGGTCAGAATGCGGATTTCTCGTTTGGTCATTGGGGCCTTACCCCGAATATAGGCGTCGTCCTTATATCCTGCGATCTTACTCATTGATTACCACCACGACTGCCAGTCCTTCCTCCTGATAGCTCAGGGCTTCTGCCACGGTTAAGCGGGTTATCTTTTCATTAGGATAGGATAACTCCTCCCCCACATAAAGCATGCTGTTTTCACAACCGGCTGCTTGAAGGATCCCGGCAATAAAGGCCGTATTATTATTTTTGTCGGTGAGAATGCCCAGCTTTTTATTCTCAGCCAGGGCTGCCGCCAAATCCTGATCGCGGCCATGAAGACTGATCAGCTTGGCATCCTCCCAGCTAATGGTCAGTTTGGCAAAAAAATACTGCAGCGAACTGATCCCGGGGATACAGACGATATCCTTTTCCGGCACCACTTTTTTGGCATAGGTCAGCAGACTGTAAAAGCCGCAGTCGCCGGAAACTACCAGCGCAGTTTTCCGGGTTTGGTAACCCTGGGCAACCTTGTCCATCAGCTCGCTCAGAGGGGTTCCTTTACCAATAAAAAGCATTTCTTTACCGCTGGCATCAAAGCTTTCAGCATGGCGGGTGCCACAGAGGATCACCTCTGCCGCCTCAATTTCTTTTAAGGCGATCGGTAATATATAATCCGGATGTCCCGGTCCCAGTCCAATAATTTTTAATGGGTACATAATCGTTTCCTCAACTCTTCTGCGTCTTTGCTTTGTCCTAAAAAGCCATGGATCTTGGAAAATAGCACGACTTCTATTTCAATGGTTCCATAAACTCGATCAGTGACCTTTTTTCGTACGACCTCGGCCAGATGATTAAAATAGTCTGGCAGATTTTCGGCCAGAATAATATCGGTTGCTTCATCGGTTGTTTTGGACGCCATAATTTTTGCCATAGTTTCCCGGGTTGCCCCAAGTAACCCGGCATGGGCAGTCAGAATTTCCATCCGGCCGTCGGCAAGGCTACTGTGGGTATTAAAAATTCCCCCGGCCACTTTGACCAGTTTCCCCAGATGGCCGATCAGTAGAATTTTTTCAAAACCCATCCGTTCGGCCTCATCCAGCATAAAACCCATAAAATTGCTGGTCTTCACCAGCACATTTTCATCAAGCCCCAATTCGTCTGAGAAATCCTTCCCATAATTACCGGGGACAAAGATGATTTCTTTAAAGCCTCTGGCATGCAAAACTGACAACTCCAATTTTAATGAAGCTGTCCAGGCATCTTCGCTCATTGGCTCGACAATCCCGGTGGTGCCGATTATTGACAAGCCCCCTTCAATTCCCAGCTTGGGATTAAAGGTTCGCCGGGCCAGTTCCACCCCCTGGGGAATCGACAATTCCACCCGCCAGCCTTTGGGTAAATTTGCCAGCTGTCGTACCGCGTCAGAATCCAGAATGTTGTTAATCTCCTGGGCAATCATTTCTCTGGGGGTCGGATTAATAGCCGGTTCTCCCGGTGGGATGCTGAGTCCCACCGAGGTCACGGTGCCGACGCCAATGCCGGCAGCAAACGCGATTCCGTCCTGATCGGATGGGGTGATTTTCGCAAAGATCTTGACGCCATTGGTCACATCCGGGTCATCGCCGGAATCTTTGACCACTGAACAGGAGGCTTCGTTTTCCGAAAAAGTCTGATCATGGAGCACCAGATCCAGGGTCCAGCCCTTGGGCGTATTGATTTCAACCGTTTCCCATTTCTGCTGATTTAAAAACATCAACAGCGCCGCCTTGGTTGCGGCCGTAGCACAGGAACCAGTGGTATAACCATAGCGCAGGGTTTTACCGTTTTTTTCAATGGTTTTATCTAACATTGCTTACCTCCCTTACTGAAGGGGATAATTCTTTTTGATTAATAGGGTCGATAAGTATGGAATCTTGCCTTTTAACACCTCAATATCCCGGACTACCTGCTGGGTTTCCATCCCGATGTTGGATACCAGAACAAAGCTTTTTTCCAGACCGCGGGCTTCCAGTTCCTCCGCCATCCAGGCATTGTTGGCAGAAATTTTCATCACCACAATATTCTGGTGGGCATCCAGGATCGCCCGGATTTCTTCGATCGGCTGCGTCATCGCCACAATCCCCAAAGACTCTTCCCCCTGGGTCAGCGGAATGTTCAGTTGCGCACCCAGATTACAGAATGACGGCACCCCGGACAGGGTTATCACTTCGATATCGCGTTTTAACAGATATTCCATCACATAAGAATAGGTACTGAAGACCATCGGATCACCCAGGGTAATAAAGGCGACATCCTTGCCCTGATTGAGCAGCACTTCAATTTCATCAGCATTCTCCTGCCATTGTTTCTGCAGTGCTTCCCGTTCCTGAGACAGGGAAATCATTGGGAAATTCATTTCGATAACCTTGGACAGATCGGAAATATGACTTTTAACAATTTCAAAGGCGACACTGGTGCTACCCATCTTTTTTACTGGGGTAATCACCATATCGCAGGCATCTAAAACCTTAGCGGCCTTAACGGTGAGCAGATCGGGATCACCGGGACCAACCCCGATGCCATAAAAGATTCCTTTTTTTGCTGCGTTCATCATCCTTACCATTCCCTTCCCAGTTGATAAAGCATGGCGTTAAGAATGGCGGCCACGACTGGACTGCCACCTTTTCGTCCGTTGATCCGGATGATCGGGCTGTCGATCTGATCCAATGCTTCCTTAGATTCAGCTGCCCCAACAAAACCAATCGGAGCGCCAATGATCAGAGCCGGTTTGGCATTGCCAAGTTTGACCTGTTCGATCAGGGTATATAAAGCGGTGGGGGCATTACCAATGGCAAAGATACCAACGCTGTCGTCCTTCAAGGCTTTTTCCATGCTGACCGTGGAGCGGGTTACACCCCGTTCTTTGGCTTCGGCAGCCACATCGGCGTCGTGGACAAAATTGACAATTTCAATGCCATGATCGGCCAGAGCCTTTTTATTAACGGCAACCTGAATCATCCGGGTGTCAGCATAGATTTTCTTACCCTGTTTCAGGGCTGCCATCCCGCTTTCATATCCGCCATTCAAAATTTCCAATAAATCCGCATATTCAAAATCAGCGGTGGTATGAATGATTCGTTTAACCATCGGGGCAATCGCTTCCGGGAAAACCTTGTCGCCCATTTCTTCGGTGATAATCTCAAAACTACGCTCTTCAATTTCTCGGGGATTGTTAATATATTCCATATTTTCTCACTTTCTTCGTTCAATTTTTTTATTTTTTTGTCATTCAAAGCTCTATGGTCACACCGCGTCGGTGGTAATTTTTATACCGCCTGGTATCAGGCGATTCTGGTATAGGTCGGCATAGGCCGATTCGGGAACTACCTGCTTGACGGCCCTTAGAAAACTATCCTGTTGAAAATCGGCCTTGTCATACATGACGCCGATCACCGTGCCACTATGGCCGACAACAGTGCCAAGCCCGCCAAAATCCCGGGATAGATTGATCAGGCAATCCAGATAATTCTTTTTTAACCGTTTCTGGTTAAGCAGAGCACTTTTGGTACAAGCGGCACCAACATCCTTAAGGCTTTTGGTGCGGACGCCTTTTTCAAATTGGGCGACAATTTCAGCAAAGGCATCTAAATCATCTGGGGAATAATCATCCTGGGTTTCATTAAAGGTCATCGTATCAATGCCGCCATGAAAATCAATAATGATAATATCCGCTTCCACGGTACCTTCAAATTCCTTTAATACCGAACCGCTGATGTGATTAAACAGGTTCAAGCGCTCAAACATCAGATTATCGGACGGCTCAATGCCGGTGCACAGCAAGCCGATATCTGCTTGAGTCAGATCCAACCCGAAATAAGCGGAAAGCCCGGCGGCCATTCCGGCAATATCGGCGGTGCTGCTGGCCATCCCCTTTTCCAGAGGAATGTCGCTGGTCATGGTAAAATGCAAATGCTCTTTTTCCCGCTGGGGAATCGCAAAGCGCCGCAAAACCGCTTCGACCTGTTTTTGCGTTTTGGGTTTTAACGTTTCCAGATTCCCCGGTCCTTCGACGATCGTGATCCGGGAATACCGGTCAATCGGACTGGATACCAGACAAGGATTGCCGTCATACCAGCCCTGAATATATTCGCCACAGGTTCCCGGGGTTTCGACCCTGACCCGCCTCATGCCTGCCCCGCTTTATGCTCCAGGACAGCATTTAAGAGACTGATTAAAAACATCGGGTTGCTATAAAAATGAATATGAGGATAGCCGGCCAGGACGTTTTTCTGGCGGTACCCGCAGGTCCAGGTTTTGCCTTTTTTGGTGATCACATAGGCGGTGGGCAAGACTTCTGCGGTGGTAACCAGGCTATGATGAAATTCATGTCCGCGAACCGCAATGGTTTTACCACCAAGATAGGCAGCAACATTCACATAGCCAAACCGCTGCAGCCGTTTGGTCATTTGGGAGTCAGCAGCGAAAAAGCCCACGGCTTGATTCGTTTCACCGCTGTTTAAAGTCATCGAGTTAGTCAGATACATCAGGCCGCCGCACTCCGCATAACAGGGCAGCCCAGCTTCCAGTTTGTTTTTGATATCGGCAATCATTGCTGTGTTGGCGGCCAGCTCAGCGCCGAATATTTCCGGAAAGCCGCCGCCGATATATAAACCATCGAGACGCTCAGGTAAAGCAGCATCATTCAAGGGACTGAATTCGACCACTTCCACCCCGGCGTTGGCCAGAGCCATAAAATTGTCATCATAGTAAAAATTAAAGGCCCGGTCTTTGGGCACGCCGATCCGCAGCCCCTGATATTTGTCAGCATAGCCTGAAAAAGGATCCACAAAGGGACTCGCCACCTGGTCATGCTGACTGATTTCCCATAATTTATCCAGATCAATATGGGCTTCGGCCAGTTCCCCGGCCTTATCCACCTTGTCCCGAAAATCGGCAATCTCCTCGACCGGAACCAGTCCCAGATGACGGCTATCCATGACGATGTCGGGATTATTGGGAAAATAACCCAGGCAGGTCACATCATTATAGGCTTCAATCATTTCTTTTAATAAAGAATAATGGGATTC
>PGZR01000147.1 GCA_002841405.1 Firmicutes bacterium HGW-Firmicutes-4
TGTGGAAAACGTTGGCGGATGTGGCTCGAAAAAGGAGTCGAAGATAAGCGATTCAGACGGATCTATCCGGAGCTGCATAAGCCAGCACCATTTACAATATTATGCCAGTGTGGAGGATCTGCTGAGCATGTTGATTGGGACAAGGATATTAAGCTCACAGACTATCGGCCATTGTTACCACATATGAACCATTTTGGGAATGTAGATAATGCAGAATATGGATTGCCGTTAATGAGAAAAGAACAGGAGTAAAAAATGAACATTGATATGAAAAAAGCCGGCATTGTAACAGCGGGGGCATTTCTATTTACTACTGCATGTATTGCAATCGGTGGGATCGTTTCCGGAGCCGGCCCGAACATGGGAGCAGCGCTAGCAATTGGAACAATAGCAGCAATGTGTGTAGCCGTTGGCATTGGATTCAATGGGGGTAAGTAAATGGGGCGCTTAAGCTTAACAGATGCCGATAAAATGGCAGGTAATCGGCAATTGGGCCATGAGGTGGAAAAAGGATACTGGGAACAAACCGGGGATCCGGAAAAATTCAAACATCATGTGGCCATGGATAGAAAGGCCCGACAACGGCCGGGATATTGGGGAGGGGTTAGAAAATGAAAGCTAAAAATTTATTAAATGCATTGCGGGACCATAAAACAAAAGAAGTCCGAGTGCTGAACGCCGAAACAGGATCAGAGTATCCAATTGAAACAATGGAGCTGAAGCAGAATGATGATGGCGTTGTTTATATCATCATCAACGATTATTAAGACGGAGGAAAAAGCAAAATGCCGAAATTTGAAAGACAATGCCAGACGTGCGGTTTAATTTACGAAATGGATTATTGGACACACCCGAAAAAGTTTATCTGCCCACACTGCAGCAACCTGGCAGAAAAGAGCGATAACAAAGCAATCAGATCATTAAAGCGAATGAAACGAAAACTGGGAGCCGTGGGAATATGAAAAATATATATAAAAAAAGACTCTTCCAGGCGCGGGAACGCCAAACAGGAAGAGACTCTAATAAAACCTTGATTCATTATAACACAAATAATTAAATAAAAAAAGACCGCCCTTTAAGCTTGGAAGCAATGGCGGTCTTTCTAATAAAACTGTTATCTTATTATACCTTTTTTGATAAAAGATAACAAGCAAAAAACGGCTGAGATATCAGCTATTTGACTCGATAAGAGTATTAACTTAACGACATCTTTAACAAAAAAGGGGTGAGCAAAAATGCCGTATGTCAAAAAGACAACCAGGGCAGGAATGACGATTGAAGTGGAGAAATATTTTACAACCCGGTACCACAAAAAAGGAATCACACGGGGGGAGAACAAAAAACCAACACCAGAGAAAATGGCCATAATCAATGAGCGGAATGCAGAAAAAACTCTAAGGCAGCTGATCAATAACAATTTTGGCCCGGGGGATCTACATCAGACTCTGACATACAAAAAAGACCAGAGGCCGGATCCGGAAGAATCAAAAAAAGAGCTGGAGCGATATCTGAGAAAAGTAAGAACCTTATACAAGCGGAGTTGCCATGATCTTAAGTACATAACGGTAACAGAATATAAAAACAAATCAATTCATCATCATCTGATAATTAACATGGTGAACAGTATCAGTGTGAAGGCGTTGAATGATCTCTGGATCAATGGCCGGACACGGTTTACCTATTTGGATGAAACCGGGCAGTATGCGGCACTGGCCCACTATTTAATAAAAGAGACCAGGAAAACATACCGGGAAGAGGGATCCCCTTCAAAACGAAGGTGGAACCCTTCCAGGAATTTAGAAAAGCCAAAAATAGATATTGAGATTGTTAGGGCAAAAGAATGGCGAAAGGATCCATCACCATTACAGGGGTATATCGGTTCAGGAATGATCAGTAAATTTTTAGATCAATACAAGGAATTAAGAGAAATTGTTGCAGAAAATCCAGAGTTGCCAATTATGTTTATGGCAAGTGAAGATTGCTCAAATCAAGATTATGGTTATGTAATTGCACAAGCAAAAGCAAAAATTGAAACGGTTGCTTTTACAGAAGAGCGGGTTTATACAGATGAAGATGATTTGAGAGAAGACATCGAATATGGGATTTGGGCAGACAATCAGGAAATATCAGAGAGTGATTTAAAAAAAGAAGTTGAAATAGAGATGAAAGCGGTTGAGTGGACAAAAGCAATTGTAATTTATATCGAAAGTTATTGAGAATAGGCGAAAAGGAGAATAACAGAAATGGCTGAACACATGGAGTCAAAGCATTGGGCATGGATATGCGAGGGGTGCAAGTATATAAACGGACCGATCGAAGTGTGTTTAAGTGAACATTGCCCAGGGATGGATAAAAAGATGAAAATAAAAGAGAAGGAACATTGCGAAAAAACAGATTGCCAATACCACGACAAGAATTTTTCGAACAGGTGCTCAGCATCGGCGATGCAGCACAAAAGAAAGTATGAGTGCCATCTTTATGTAAAAGTGAAAAAGGAGGCATCGCATGGTCAAGATTGATATGGAAATGCCGACAAGCTGCGAAAAGTGCCCATGCTACCACGATGAATACGAAGCGTGCAAGGTAAAAAAGAGAAAACTAAATTGGATCGAATATCTGAAAGGGAAACCGGAATGGTGCCCGTTGATCGAGGAAAAATAAAATGGATTCATACACAAATGAGATAAACCGGCATGAATACGTAAAATATCATCTCGAAGAGGATGTAAAAAAACACGCACCACACGTGCCAACGCCGCAAATATTGATCGTTCCGCCAAAAGGGAAATGGTGCAATGCTGATTCACGCGAAAATCATCACCACAATATCGCAGTTGGTGGTTACA
This sequence comes from Firmicutes bacterium HGW-Firmicutes-4, assembly GCA_002841405.1. Lineage (GTDB taxonomy): Bacteria > Bacillota > Clostridia > Eubacteriales > Eubacteriaceae > Acetobacterium. The sequence continues at coordinate 2,847 of PGZR01000147.1, forward strand.
ACGTGTTCAAAAAAGAATGCGGGGTTAATAAATAAAAAGAGAGGGATGTATGGGATTAATAATTGACAACTTTGCAGGAGGCGGTGGAGCTTCCGAGGGAATTGAGCAAGCTATGGGAAGACCGGTTGATATTGCGATCAATCACGATCCCGGGGCAATTGCAATGCACAAGGTAAATCATCCGCACACAAAGCATTATTGCGAATCAGTGTGGGATGTAGATCCAATTAAAGCTTGCGAAGGGAAGCCGGTTGATCTGGCATGGTTTAGCCCCGATTGTACGCATTTTTCTAAAGCCAAGGGCGGGAAACCAAAAGATAAAAACATCCGGGGTCTTGCATGGGTAGCTGTTAAATGGGCCATGCAAGTACGGCCAACAGTCATTATCTTAGAAAACGTGGAAGAATTTAAAACCTGGGGGCCGTTAGGAGATGATAACCAGCCGGATAAAAATAAAACTGGCGAGACTTTCAATAGTTTTGTGGAGCAGTTGAAGATTATCGGGTACCAGGTGGAATTCCGAGAATTGATAGCGGCTGATTATGGAGCACCAACCAAACGGAAAAGGTTTTTCATGGTTTCCCGGTGCGATGGGTTGCCAATATCATGGCCAACTAAAAGCCATGGTCCCCGGAACAGCAAAGAGGTAGCGATGGGTATTTTAAAACCTTATACCCCGGTATCAGATGTGTTAGATTTTAGCAAACCGTGTCCATCAATATTCGACACTAAAGATGAGATCATGGAAAAACATGGGTTGCGAACAGTACGGCCGCTGGCAGACAAAACCATGGAACGGATAGCAAGGGGGATTGAAAAGTTTGTAATAAATAATGCAGATCCCTTTTTAATCCAAGTTAATTACAGTGGTGCAAAATGGCATTATTGTAATAGTCTTGAAGATCCACTTCCTACAATCACAGGAAAACATGGGTTTGGAATAGTGGCACCGTCGATTATTCAGTACCATTCAGAGACTCTGAAAAACGAAGTTCGTGGGCAAGCGATTGATGAACCGATCATGACAATTGATGGCAGTCCAAGATATGGATTAATTCAAGCTTTTATTTGCAAACACTATGGCGGTAATTATACGGGAGCTGGAACAGATTTGGAGGAACCATTATCCACTGTGACTGCAAGAGATCACAATGCATTAATAACATCTCACGTTATCCAGATGAATAACCACATGGTCGGCACCGATTCCAGAGATCCGGTAAATACCATTGTTGCTGGCCCCGGTCATCTGGGAGAAGTAAGAGCATTTTTAATCAAATATTACGGTCAGGGGATCGGCCAGGATCTAAAGGAACCGTGCGGAACTGTTGTAAGCCATGACCGCTTTGGACTGGTAACCGTTCAAGGTACTGATTATCAAATAATTGACATCGGAATGCGGATGCTGGATCCCCGCGAGTTATTCACTGCAAATGGATTTCCGCCTGATTACATCATTGATTATGATTCGGATGGGAAAAAGATCACAAAAACGGAACAGGTAAAGCGGTGCGGGAATGCGGTACCACCAGTATTTGCCAGAGAACTGGTACTGGCTAATGTTGAGGATGTTAAAAGAACTATAGCTTCATAAATTTGAGGAGGAAAAATGAATAAACACGAACAATACATCATGGATACCAGGGAACATAAAAAGCTTATCAAGAAAATGGAATACTGGAAGTTTTACATTAATCTGCCAGAAGAGGAACTGCAAAAGAACCTGGATAATTATGGGATCCACTCAAATTATAAGGGAGAGCGGAAATATTATCGAAGAATGTTCGCAAAGCAATTCATAAGCCATTCTTACTTAAATGCGGTAGCTTCTTATGTCGATTGTAAAAAAGCAGCAGAAAAACTTGAAAAAAAAATCGAAATAAGAAGAGCGGGATTTGGAATAATTGATAGATTAATAATCTGGCAGTTAGAGACAAACCCGAAAAGTACGGTGAACAGTCCTTCGTGGAACTTTATGCAAATGGGAAAGATATTTCAAGAAGGATTTAAAAAAGAATTTAAAAAAGTGATTGAAGAGGCAGAATATGACGGAATTAAAACAATCAGATCCCAGGGACATTAAAAAGCAGATTACACTTTGCGAAGTTAAACTGTACGGATCGGAAATAACTGAGCCGGCAGAGTTTTTTAAAGATTGTGAGATATCAGCAACTGAACTTTCCGAATGTGTGGTGATCAAGGTAAAAGACACGCATTCCGCGATTAAGATCAAAAAAACAGCATTATTGAGCTTGATGGGCTACCCGGGGAACCATCAAAAATATACTGAGAGGATATAAATTATGACAAAGACAATTTATAACGAGGAAAAGTATGTGGAAAAGTATCAGGATCCAACCGCAGCTATGGCCATTGAAAACATTAACCGAGAAAATAAAAAGAATAAGAACAGAGTCCAGGGGCATCGGAGCCGATCGATCGGAAAATCATTTGAACAAGTGATTGATCAGGCGTGTTTGAAATATGCAGATCTGGGCAGGGCGATTATAGAAAAGACGCCAGAGCCGATGATGCCTTTGGGTAAGGTTGGATCTGGGAGATTTACAGCTTGTTTTATTAAGAAAGCGCAACCCGATTATAAAGGGACACTGGATAAAGGCCGTGCTGTAATATTTGAAGCAAAAGCCACTGAAAAAGATCGGATTAAGAAAGATGCCGTTTCAGCAGAGCAATTTGAATCTTTGGACAGTCATTGGAAAGCACAGGCAATTGTTTTTGTGATGGTATGTTTTGAGCTTGAAAGATATTATCGCATCCCATGGGGGACATGGCGGGAGATGGAGCTGCTTTATGGCAGAAAGTATTTAAAAGAGTCGGACATGGAAGAGTGCAGAGTGTATTTTAAAAATGGATGTCTGGATTTTCTAAATAACATTATGGAGGTAATATGATGAAGCTTGGTAGCATTGGGAAAGAGCGGGACGAACAATCACTGGGAAACCTGTTTGAAATTGAATTTGACAAGGTAATTGATAATATCATGGATAAACGAACCTATCCGGAAGACAAACGGAAAGTGCAAATAAATATTATCTTCATCCCGGGGCAGGATCGGGAGCGAGTCAGAATCGCCTATGATATCAAGACTACGCTGGCACCGATCATGGGGGGGAATACTGAGTTCGACATATTTGAAGAGGATGACGGTGAATTGATCATCCGGCCAACAGTATCGAGCAGCAAAATAAAAGGCCAGGTTGATATTCGGGATATGCTGCCAGATGCAGACGGCGTTTATCAAGAGGAGGAATAAAAATGATAAAAATTGAGATTGAAATACCAAAAATGCCGGAAAACTGTCATGTTTGCCCGTTGAAGTACTATGTTAAATCAGAGGTTGATTCTGGATATTTTTGCTATAAGACGAAACACTTAATTCAGAAACAGTCAAATGAAAGGCCGCAACATTGCCCATTGGTTGAGGAAAAGGAAAAGTGTGATGCTTTAATTTTTGATGATGGCACATGTGAAGGAATGTGTAAATCTCAACAAGATGATGAAACAGCAATAAAATGTCAGGTTTGTAGTAAATATTATCTTAGTGATGAGGTGAAAAAATGACGGTTAAATTATGCGAAAACTGTATAAATGATGTGAAAACATCGCAAGAGCAACCATGCCTAGATTGCAGAAAAGGGAGTGGATGGGAAAGCAAAAGTGCAGGGTGTGATTTTTGTAAAGGAATTGAAGAAAAGAAAATTGGTTATATCGAAATATCATGTTTTGAATTTAGAGATAAAAAACACTTAACGGTTGTAGTTTATGAGGACGAATCAGGGCTAGAAGCAATCGATGAAGAAAGTTTTGATATCAACTATTGCCCGATGTGTGGCCGAAAGCTAAAAGGAGATAATAATGTTTGAAATATTATTAATATGTTCTTTGTTGTTAATTATTGCTATTTTGGTATTCATCGGTAAAAAAGCTGATGATTTATATACAAAGATATGGCATATTGAGTATTTTGCAAGAGAGGCTGACAAAAGAAGCAAACCACAGGTAATAAATATAGAAACTGGGGAGTTAAAAATAAAACCGCAATTAAATCCACACGCGAATCCATTTTCTGAACTTAAAATTACAATCCGAAAAGAAGGTGAGAAAAAGTATTCAGGTGATGTTGTTACATCTGATGGGAAGTTCAAGTCACCACTTAAAGCAGGCAATAAGGATAGTTTAGAGAAGCAGATAAACGGATTCATTAAGGCGATTATTAAAGACTAAAAAAGTAGACTTAAATACGAATTAGGGGGAACCATGAACGACGAAAGATTAATGGCAATCATAAAAACAACAGCAGAAGAGGCCGCAGAGTGTTCATCATCAATGACGCTGTTGAAATTCCAGAAGGGAAACCTGATGAAAGATAATAAAAGATCAACATTTAAGAAAACAGAATCACTCCTTTATAATTATCCGAAGTTTAAGCAAATTATAAAGGAGCGGGAAGAGGTCCTTTCATTGGAGTCAAACTTCTTCCCAACAGGTAAGAGTGCAGACATTGTCCGATACTCGAAACAGCCGCAAGGGACTAAGGATATGGATGAGCTAATTAAGGAGAAACATGACGCTTATGAGTTATCACTGGAAAGAACGAAGCGATCGGTAAAACTAATCGATGACGCACTGACCAAAATTATTGAGGATCCTTATTATGAGATAATTCCGGAAAAGTATTTTGAGGTCAAAACCCATGAGCAGATCGCTGAGATATATAGTAAAGATATATCAACCATCACAAGGAATAAGAACCGGCTGGTGAATGAGTTAAAGATCATTCTATTCAGTGATGAAGCTATAACCGAACTGTTTACATGAGTACTTGACAAATGCACAATCAGCGCACAATCAATGCCATTGTGTGCGCCATATATAGAGTTTATAATGTGTATAAGTAAAATTATGAAATGAGGCATCGGGAAACCGGTGTCCTAATTTTTAAAGGAGCAATAAATGGAATTAGATAATCAAATAAATAATTTAAAAAAAACGTACAAAGCTGTAGTGGCATCATTCTTTCTCATGATCCCTTTAATATTCTTTGATGCATGGATATTGCAAATTGTATGGAATAAATGGTTGTGGGGGTTAACAGGTGTTTATCTCACGTACATTGGTTATGTTGGGGTGATGATGTTTGCAAAGGTAATTTGTTCTATCTTCAAAACAGCTAATAACAACAGTCAAGCATTGAGAACGAAATATGTCATCATTGAGTCTATCGGAAAGAGATTAGCGATACTGATAATGTTGGGACTATTCAGCCTCATCTGGATGGTATTAATTTAAAACAATCAGCACATCTTCGGGTGTGCTTTTTTAATGCAAGGAGATAATTCATGAAATTAATAAGTAAAGATAAACTCATCCAAGCTTTGCGGCAATGCGAACAAAAGGATTATGATTTAAAAGATCTTGGGAGAGTACTTGATTATTTCGGTGATGATTGGTTTATCCGGGATGGATTATGGGAGAAGGCAGGCGATGGTAATCCTGTGGAGCCGGGAGCCAATTACAAGGTTGACCGATGAATAACGAGCATTGTACATTCTGCCTGAACCGTTGGGGATGTCGAGGAATATGTACTCAATGTGAACGAACTGAATGTGGGTACAATGGCTGTATTTATTACACGAACCGCAACAAGAGAGGAGAAGGATAATGAAGATAGATCCAAAGGAATATAGAGTTGAGATGTTAAACGATGATGGATATTTTGTTGAGCTGGATGATGTGCTGAATATAACAGTCAACACGTCGGAGCTGATGAATTATGGGGTGATCGAACGATTCATAGAAAATATCATGATCGATTGCATAATCAAGGGTAAGGCAACTCTATTGCTTGGGAATGAAAACAAGTTCAGGTTCAATAAGCGAACATGAAGAGTGATCCGTATTACCAATCCAAGAAGCACAAGGCATGGCGAGCCAAAGTATTAAGGCGAGACAACTACCAATGCCAGGAGTGCAAGCGTTATGGAATACTAAGAGAAGGAACCATTGCGCACCACGTCAAACCCAGGGAAGACTATCCAGAGCTGCAGTATGATGTGGCTAACGGCAGGACTCTTTGTGCAAAACATCACAACAAGGAGCATCCCGAAAAAGGAACAAAGGCATTGAAATCCCGGAGGGGTAATTAATAAAATGGTATAACAAAGCCGATACCCCCCCACCTAGACCACGAAATTTAAAGGATCAGAATCGTTGGATAGGGTAACTTCTTCCAATAGAGCGACCGCCAGAAAACTTTTTTTGACCGCGAAGGGAGGTGATCGAGTGGCACGGGCGAGAAGAAAAAAAACTGAAACACAATATGAATTTAACGTCCGGGTGGAAAAAGGTAAAATAATCGAAGATATGAAAAAGCTCGGAACGTATAAGCCACAATATGAGAGCATCACAAATGTATACGCAGATTTGTTGGTCCAATATGCAGATGCAAACAAAAAATTTGCCGAATCAGACTGTGCTTATGAAACAACCACCGGCGCCGGCGGCACAAAAAAATCTGCAATCGTGGCGACGCTCGAAAGTCTGAGAAAAGATATCCTTGCATACTCGGATCGTCTTTGTCTTAACCCGAAAGCGGTGGAGTCGGTAACGACTGAACAAACAAAAAAATCTGGCCTGGCGGATATCCTGAAAAACTTTGATGGCTAAAAATTACGATCTCGTGATGGAGTATGCCAACAGCATCGTTGAAGGTCGAAAAATAGCATGCCGTGAACAGATCCAAGGTTGTCAGCGGTT
>PGZR01000148.1 GCA_002841405.1 Firmicutes bacterium HGW-Firmicutes-4
GCGGTGGTGCCATGGTTTTCCGAAAAAGCTGGTTTGGCATCAGGGATTTTACTGATGGGCTTTGGTCTGGGGGGACTGATCCTCGGTACCATGATCAGCACTTTTATTGGCAGTGTCGGAGTATTGGAAACCTTCTTTTATCTGGCCATCATGGGCGCGGTAGTGATGGCGCTAGGTTCCTTCTTTATTAAGAAACCGGAAATTGCACCCAAAAAAGCGGTGGCTGTGGCCGGTGAAATCAGTCAGAAAAAAGAATACTCGGCCGGGGAAATGTTAAAAACCGGCGTTTTCTGGACCTATTTCTTCTGGGGAATTATGATTACCGCATCAGGTTTGCTGATCATCGGCAGCGCCGCAACCATTGCCGTGGCCTTTGGCGCGCCAGCCCAATTGGGGCTGCTGGTTTCAGTATTTAATGGCGGCGGCCGGGTGGCTATTGGCACCTTGTTTGATAAGGTCGGCAGAGGCAAAACGATGGCAACCAACACCATTCTGCTGCTGGTTGCCGGTGTGTTTTTATTAATGGGCGCAACCATGAATAATGTTATCTTTATCTTCATCGGCCTGTTATCGGTTGGGGTTACCTATGGTGGGGTACCAGCCTTATCTTCAGTGGTTATCAATTCCAGCTTTGGCTCGAAAAACTATCCACTGAATTTCAGCTTGTCTAATTTCTTACTGGTACCGGCGGCCATCATCGGACCAATGATCTCAAGCTATCTACTGCAAAGCTCCGGCGGCAGTTACAGTTCAACCTTTATTGTTATCATTGTTTTCGCAGCCATCGCTTTGGTACTGAACCACATTTTAGGGATTCAAAGTAATAAATTGGAGCAGTTGTCAATTATGGCAGTGGTCGAAAATTAAGATATTGCAATAAAAAATGCTCAAATAAAACCCGAATTAAGACTATTCTATTATAATTGATATTTGATGAACTGATAAATTATGAGTAGATTTGGAGGGTTATTATGGAACTGAAGGATAAAATTTTAGCATTAATGAAACAGCAGGGAACACCGATGACTGCTGGCGAAGTCGAAAAAGCTTTGAAGGTTGATCGAAAAGAAGTGGACAAAGCCTTTAAACAGCTAAAAAAAGAAGAAGCCATTGTGTCCCCGGTGCGTTGCAAATGGGAACCAGCCAAAAAATAACTGAAAAGAAAGGGAAACCTTTCTTTTTTTTCGAGCTAAACTGGCTTTTCTGGGTTTTATTCGCTATACTGGTAGCAGCATAAATGTATGCGTGGGGAGGGACTCCCCGATTAAGAAAAGAAGGATAAAAAAATGGAACATTTTATAGAATTTAAAGACGTACATAAGCGTTACCATATGGGGGAAGTGACCATTAATGCAGCCAATGGGATCAATTTTTTTATTGATGAAGGGGAATTTGCGGTGGTTGTTGGGCCCAGTGGAGCCGGGAAAACAACGGTCCTAAATATTCTCGGTGGGATGGATAACTGCGATGAGGGCCAGGTGATTGTTGGTGAAAAAGATGTGGCGGCTCTGAGTCGTCGCGAGCTGGCGGAATATCGGCGTTATGACACCGGTTTTGTGTTTCAGTTTTATAATCTGATTCAAAACCTGACTGCCGTTGAAAATGTCGAGTTGGCCACCCAAATCTGTCGTGATCCGATGGATGCCGAAACGGTCTTAAAAAGCGTTGGCCTGGAAGAGCGGCTGGGTAACTTTCCCTCACAACTGTCCGGCGGCGAGCAGCAGCGGGTGGCCATTGCCAGAGCGCTGGCCAAACGACCAAAACTGCTGCTGTGTGACGAACCGACCGGCGCCCTGGATTACAATACCGGCAAAAATATTTTAAAACTGCTCCAGGAAACCAGTCGCAAAGAAAAAATGACCGTAATTTTGATCACTCACAATCAGGCCATTACACCCATGGCCGATAAGGTCATTATCATGAAAAATGGTCAGGTTCAGAAAAGTTATCTCAATGAAAACCCCTTATCCGTTGACGAGATTGAGTGGTAAACGCCTCAGATCGCTCCGCGGAGCTCTGGCACTGGATGGCTTTGTGCTGGTTAAACCCCTGGGCCAGGGCCGTTTTGGTAGCTGTTTGCTGGTCTCCCGGGAGACCAGCAACTATGTTCTGAAAGTCTTTAATCCCAATGATGTCAAACGCCGCAAAGAAAAGTTGACCCGGGAAAGTAAATTGCTCAAAAGAATCGACCATCCGGCTATCCCCAAACTGATCCAGGTCCTTGATCGGGATGGTTTCTACGGACTGGTGATGGAACAGATGCCGGGTCAGTCACTGGCTGATTTGTTGGAATGGGATTACGCCTTCAGTAAAACTGAAATTACGGCCATCATGACGCAATTAATTGCGGTGATGGCGTATCTCGCAGGGCTTAACATCAGTCACCGCGACATCAAAACTGATAATATTTTATGGACCGGTGCGCAGCTGTCCCTGATTGATTTTGGTACCGCCAGCGGTATGTCACGGTTTAACAGCCGCTTTAATCCCGACTTCTGGGGAATTGGCGATGTATTTTTACGGCTGGCCGCCAATTGTGATGAAATGACCAACAGCTCAAATGATTTTTCGCTGGCCCAGCTCGATGTAAAACCGGCGCAGCGGGAATTCATCCAGCGCCTGCTTTGCATTGACAAGCCCTATCAGGATTTTCTGTCCGTAACAGAAGATTTTAATCATGCCTGGCTAAAAAAAGCGGACTGATACTATAATTACCAATGATCGTATTAATAAAAAGGGGAGGGCTTTACAGCTGTGAGTGAATTAACCTACTATCTGCCCATTATTCTAATTGTCACCGCCAATGTGTTTTATAATATCTGTACCAAGTCGACCCCGGCAACGGCCAATCCTTTTTTATCGCTGCTGGTTACCTATCTGGTGGCGGCGCTATTGACGCTGGTTCTAATGCTGACCAATGGTCTGGATGAAGGAATCGTCCAATCACTTAAGCGACTCAACTGGACCAGCTACGCCCTGGGGATTTCGGTTGTAGCCCTGGAGTTTGGTTATATTACGGCCTACCGGGCCGGCTGGAACATCAGCTTAGGTTCGCTGGTAGCCAATATTTCATTGGCCATCTTGCTGATCCCGATTGGTATTCTATTCTACAAAGAGGTTCTGACCATCAATCATCTGGCCGGCATCGCCCTTTGTCTGGCCGGATTGTTTTTTATTAATCGCTAGCGACTAGCAACAATACCGAGATATATTTGCTAAAAACCAAACTGAAGTTGAAAAGGAGAGTGAGACAGAATGGAGTTGAATACAGAATATTTTGAGGAACTCTGGTTAAGTGATAACCAGAAAAAAGAGCCGACGGTTGAATTTTGGGACTTTCGCGCGGAAGAGTACAACCTGTCGTCTTCAGGCGCAGACGCCCAGTTAAACCGCCAGGAAAAGGTTCAGGCTTTAATCGATCGAGGAATCATCAATGCCGAATCAACCGTCCTGGATATCGGCTGCGGATCAGGTCAATTTGCGGTTGAACTGGCTAAAAAAACCAGAAAAGTGGTGGGCCTGGATTTTTCCGAAAAGATGCTCCACTACGCCAGCGCCAATGCCGCCGCAGAAGGACTGAAAAATACTGCGTTTATCCACTCGGATTGGGATGGCTTTCAATACGCGGAGCCCTTCGATCTGGTCATCGCCAGCATGTCACCGGCTATTCATAAGCCGGAACATCTCTATAAAATGATGGAGTACTCCCGGGGCTACTGTTATTTATCATCCTTTGTGGAACGGCACAGCAGCTTGAAAGAAAAACTCTACCACCTGACTGATCAAAACTATGTTCGTCAGTTTAATAAGATGAACTATATTTTTAACCTGTTATGGACAAAGGGCATTTTCCCGGAACTGACTTACGAAACCGGCATTCATAAACGAGTCTTTCCCTTGGCAAAGGCAAAGGAGCTTTATACCCGGGAACTGTCTGTGTTGGAAAGCCGGGAGCAGGCCAGCCGCATCCATCAATACCTGGAGGCCATTGCTGAAAGTGAAGTGGTTACAGAATCATTGCAGCAACGAAAAGGCGAACTGATCTGGAAAGAATCCTGAAGAAAATAAAAATGTCCGCCATTCCAATTTTTAGAATGGCGGACATTTTAAATTAATGATGTTAATCTAGTTGGAGAACTTCAGTTGATCGAGTTTGGTTTTAGAAATCCGATGGAAAACAACCAGGGAAACAATCAGCAGCCCCACCGAGGTGGCCCAGGTCAACAGGAGATTTCCGTAGCTTAAACCAGCTACCAGATAGCCCACAAAGCTGCAGGTGGCCACCAGCATCGCATAAAGCATCTGGGTTGAAACGTGCTGAATATGATCACAGCCGGCTCCTGTTGAGGATAAGATAGTAGTATCCGAAATGGGCGAACAATGATCACCAAAGACGGAGCCGGCCAGCGTCGCCGATAAGGTTACAACCATCAGTTCCGGGGCGGTATATTGAGAGATCATCACGACAATCGGAATAAAGATCCCGAAGGTACCCCAGGCGGTGCCGATGGAAAAGGATAGCAGTGCCGAAACCAGGAAAATCATCGCCGGAATCAGCCCCACCGGGATGCTGCTGGCTTTGACCATTTCGCCAATAAAGAGGCCGGTACCGAGCAGATCCTGACACAGCGCCCCAATGGTCCAGGCCAGAGTCAGGATGATGTAGGCGGGAACCATGGTTTTAATCCCTTCACCGATGCCGCCCATAAAGGTTTTGAAATCAATCAGTTTTCGGGGAACAAAGAGCAGGAAGGTTACTACCAGCGCCCAGAAAGCCCCCATCACCAAGGCCGCCGAAGCATCGCAATTGCCGAAGGCTTCCGATAGAGACAAGCCTTCGCCTGACCAGTAGCCGCCGTTCTGGAGCATTGACAAGATTGAAAAGGCAATCAGTGAACTGATTGGAATGATCAGATCCCAGATTGTGCCCTTGCCATCAATCAGGATTTTTTCTTCCAGTTCAGTATCCAGGGCGCCCAATTCGCCGGTTTCAATGGCCCGTTTTTCAACCCGGGCCATCGGTCCGAAATCGAGGTTGGTCACCGAAAGAATAATGACCATCAAAATGCTTAACAACGCATAGAGGTTATAGGGGATCGTTGCGATAAAGGCACTTAGTTCATTCTGGAACGCCCCGGTTTCATAAAGCGTTGAACCGACCGCTGCCGCCCAACTGGAAATCGGGGCGATGATGCAAATTGGTGCGGCGGTAGAATCGATGATATAAGCCAGCTTGGCTCGGGATATCTGATATTTGTCGGTAACTGGTTTCATGACCGTGCCCACGGTGAGGCAGTTGAAATAATCATCGACAAAAATAATCATACCCAGAACACTGGTGGCTAGCTGGGCACTGCGTCGGGATTTAAGCTTGGTCGCGGCCCAGTTGCCATAGGCCCGTGAACCGCCGGCAATGGTCACGACATAAACCAGGGCCCCCAGCAGTCCCAAAAATAGGATAATATTGAATTTACCCGGTTCACCCACGGTTTCGGCGATTAAACCAAAAGCCACCGTACCCATTTCAATCAGGCCTCCGCCGCCACTGCTAACAACATAAATCAGAGTTCCAGAGAGGATTCCGATCAGCAAAGCAGAAATAACTTCTTTAGTAATCAAAGCCAAAACAATGGCAATAATTGGTGGAATGATGGACAAAATGCCCACATCT
>PGZR01000149.1 GCA_002841405.1 Firmicutes bacterium HGW-Firmicutes-4
AATTGAAGAAATCGTCCCCAAAAGCGGCAATTATTTATTGGAACTTTTTTCAGAAAATCCATTAATAATTCCCGCTGTTTCTGGGGACGAATCTGTGACTCCTTCCTTCGGGAAGATAAGTCACTGGTGATCATTTAATTTAGAACATTTTCTCTGTCATCTTGTCGATTTCTTTATTGATGGTTTCATAAACACCCGGGAATGAGTCAATTGGCAAACCCGAGGTCTGTGATGGAATAAAGTACAGTTTGCCATTTTCCTGACAGGTTTTTTCAACATACTCGGCCACGATTTCCGGTGTCCAGGTCGGGAAATCAACCAGACCACTGTGAATGCCGCCCATAAAGGTAATTTTTTCGCCGTATTGCTTGATCAATTCCGGAATCTTATTGGTGTTCATAACCCCCTGCCAGATATCGATACCCATTTCAATCATCGATGGCACCAGATTGGCGGCATAGCTGTCACTATGATGGATAATTAGTTCAACGCCGTTTTCTTTATAGTAGCCATAGATTTTCTTATAAGCTGGTTCGAAAAATTCTTCAAACATCGCTGGTGAAATAAAGGAGTTAATCTGGCTGCCCCAGTCATCATGATGAAAAACAGCATCGGGATGAAGATGCTTGACAAATTCTTTGGCCAACCGGAGTTCAAAATCCACCAGGTAGTCAATCAGTTCATGCATCGCTTCTGGTTCTTCGTAATAAGCCATTAGCGCCTCTTCCATACTCATCAGATAATGAACGTGTTCGAACAGTCCCGGCGCAACAAACACCGTAACGTACTGATCATTCCGATCAACCGCATTGGCATCAGCAACGGCTGTCGCCCAGGCTTCATCAGGATAATCAAGATTAGGGGCTTTAACATAATCCCGCCACTTGGTAATATCCTTGATGACAATGTGCTCCTTGTCGTGAACCGGGAATGAACCTAACTGCCCTTCCGGCCAGCTCAGAGTAACCCCCCATTCATTAACGATCGACCCACCCACTGGTGGTTTCAAACGAGTAATCGGAGTTTTCATCATTAACGCAAACGCTTCATATTGCTTGACAAAGCGATCCGGATTGCCACCCTTCATCACTTCAATTAAGTTCTGTCTTTTTGTTAACATTTCGCTCTCCTTTTTACGCTGTTGCCAGTTCTTTAGCTTTAACTGCCGCACTGCCAGCATCCGGGGCGTATCCGTCAGCACCAACTTCAGCTGCGTATTCAGAGGTTACCGGGGCGCCACCAACCATAACTTTTAAACCCGGGTAAGCGGCTTTAATAGTCTGAACAGCTTCTTTTAAGGCTGGCATGGTGGTGGTCAGCAGACCGGAACAGGCTACCAGTTTAACGTTTTTATGATCTTTCACTGCCTGGACAAAGGTGTCGGCGGGAACATCCACACCCAGGTCAACCATCTCAAAACCGGCGCTTTCGATCATCATCGAAACCAGATTTTTACCGATATCATGAAGATCCCCAGCCACTGTACCGATGACACAGGTTCCTAAAGAGGCGGAACCATCGCCGGCCATCAACGGCTTTAAAACTTCCACACCTTTTGACATCGCTTTAGCTGCGATCAGCATTTCCGGGACGAAAATTTCACCGGATGAAAATTTATCTCCAACGACACTCATCGAATCGACCATTGCCTGGAGAATTTCGCCGGGGGCGCTGCCTTCATCCAAGGCTTCCTGAACCAGTCCGGGGACCAGTTTTGACTTTCCTGCTTCGACCTTTGCTTTGACTTCTTCAATTTTTGACATGATTTTTCTCCTTTATCTTTTATGAATTCCGCATTTCATCCCGGAGCGATGTGTGTGCAACGCTCCGGGTTAAAATAACATTTATTCCAATGGTGCTTGTCGTCGTTCAGCGACTTCTTTGTTCATTTCAGCCATTCTTTTTGGTGTTAAGGTATACAATCCAAACATTAACACAAGTCCGATAACCATGATGATCGCAGGATATAAAGCGATGCCGTTTTTAATCGCCTGAACTAATTCTGGTGTTGCGGCCATATCAGCAACGTAACCAACTGAACCAAGCACGGCGGCAATGATAACCGAACGGACAAAGACGGATATTTTAATCGGGAAACTGATCAGTGACATAATGAAGCCACGGGCATTTTTGCCGGTTTTCCATTCGCCATAATCAACGGTAGCAGAGTACATCGCAACGCCCAGTGAATCAGGCAAACCGTAACCGATGTAAGCAACGAACATAATAATTTTGAAAGCAGTCGCTTCCAGTGGCATAAACCATACCAGCAGTAAGCCGATAACTAACAAGCTGAGAGCCAGCATGTAGGTTGTTTTTTCACCCAGTCGCTTGGCAACCGGTGCGGCTATCATGGCAGCAAAGAAACTGGAAATTGTTAATCCGGTCATGAACAGTGCCAGTCCGGGTAAATCGTTGATGACATATTTGAAATAATAGAAAGCCATTCCAAAAATAATGAAGCGGCCTAAATATCGGCCCAGTTCCACCAGCATTAAGCCAATCAATGGCGGATTAACAATAATCTGTTTGAACATTTCGCCAACTGGCATCTTTTCGGCTGGTTTTCCGGCTTGCGCCTCGCTGCCGTTTTGAGCGTAGTCTTTAGTGATGACATAGTAAATAAGATTACAAGTGATCATAATACCGCCGGTAATAGCGGCCATAATGGTATAGCCTAAAACAGGGCTACCAACGCCGGCACCAATAGCGGCAATGGCTTTTACGCCAAAGTAAGAAAATACCAGGGCGCCTGCGGCATTGAACATCCCCCGGTTACTGGCCATCGAGATTCGTTCTTCCCGAACCGTAGTCAGAGCATTGTTCATCGAAATATGGGCGGCATAGAAAGTATTCCAGACCAGATGACTGACAACAAAACCGATAAAGATAATGACTGCACTTATTTCTGCTGCGCCACCGATTTGGGAAAACTGCAGAATATAAAAGAGGGCGGCAACAGGTGGACCAACCAGCAGCCAGGAACGGTATTTACCCCATTTCATGTTGCTTTTTTCTAAAATGACCCCAGCGGTGGGTACCGCTAAAATATCAGCAATACTGGTGGCCAGTAAGATGGTGCTTACCAGCGCCAATGGGATTTTTGCAAAATCGGTAAGGAAGGCTGCAAAAAACATAACTTCGATATTGACCATGGTCTGAAATCCAAATGACGGCAATCCGTACAGATTAATGGCCGACTTTTTTAATGGTTTATTCATAATTCTTTCTCCTTTTGTTTTACTCAGTAAAAATGAAATAACAATGACAATTCCTTCTATATAACTGTCTGCAGCGCCTGCATGACCAGTCAGTCCCCTATTCCAACCATCAACACCAGATTTTATATCCACTCGTTCCTGCTCCCGGGCCTGATTTTGCACCGCCCTTGTGGCTAGTTGCAATCCTTTTCATTCTCCTTTCATGACGACTCATACTTCACCGGGAAGGTCCAAAAGATTTTCTGTAACGTTTTTTCGTAAACCGTAAATAATTTTGTAATTACTGTTCTATTTTCAAGATCATTGTACTCGTATTCAATAGTCCTGTCAATGCTTTTTTAGTAAATTTTATTACTTAATCTGTTTTTTAGGTTTTGTACTCGTTTTCTTTTGATGATTATCTGATATTTTGCTTTTATTTTATTATCCGAGGCAGCCAAACTCCGATGTTATTTCCTAAGTCATTTTTTACTTTTTTTTTATTTTTTACAAGCTATTTACAATTTTTGTCAAACCGAGCTGTTTGGCAAATAACGATCCCGGTCCTGCTTGTTAATGGGTCAGCTTGAATAAATCTATTTACATTACTTTTTAATTCCCTTAAAAGCATATATTAAACCTTTTTTGTCTTTTTTTGCGATCCCGTTTATTCGCAAATAAAAAAGAACCTCTTTCGAAGTTCTTTTTATTTTACCGTTTCATTACTATTAAACAGCGGCAGCTTTTTATATGTATTTAAATACCTGCTTTCAGGTCACCGTCAAGTTTCTATTTGGTTAGCGCATACATGCAGGAATCCTGAAGTTGGCCATTTTTATAAATACTCTTCTGGAAAATGCCTTCCAGCTGAAATCCGGCTTTCTCGATGGTTCGTCGGGCCTTGTGATTTTCAGCGAAGGGGCGGGCGTAAATTCTGACCATATCCGTCTCAGCAAACGCTTTTTCGCAGAGCTGCTTGATCGACTGGGTCATAATCCCCTTGCCCCAGTAGGGCTCGCCGAGCCAGAAACCTAGCTCGCCGCTCTTGCAGCTGATGTCTTCCTGCATCAGCAGGCTGATCGCGCCAACCGGTGAATCCTCGATTGCGATGGCCTTATTGATGTGCTTTCTTTTGTTCTGGTGAATACTTTTGGTAATAAAAAGGTGGGCGTCGTCCAGGGTGTAGGGATAGGGAAAGGTGTTTCTCAAATTTCCGGCTATCTTTTCATTATTGGCCAGGGGTACAATGCTTTCTGCATCACTCAGTTTCCATTCTCTTAGTCCAAATTCCATTTTTTTGACCTCCTTTAATCATTGCCTTGCAATTTTCGAGTTTTCTGTTCAAACCCAATTTATGCACGTCTGTTTTATAATTTTCATAAGGTTAACATCTTCTATTATTTATGTCAATATTTTTTCTTTTTGCGACAATATATTGCATTTACTTGTTTGTTATTTCTCAAACAATTTTACGATCAGAAATATTTCGTTCGTTATTTAACAGACAGCGTCATTGCAAAACGTTGCTTTTGAATACATTTAATTCGGGTAACCTTAATGTTCTTATGGATAGGTTCAATTAAAGAACGGCATGCTTTTAATCTCGATGATGATATCGGTTGCCGGGGTTTTAAATTTTTTAAGCATCTCCAAAAGCAAATGCACCGGCTTAATCGTCGGGCTGTTAATCTTCTTGTTTTTGCGTCAATTCGGCCATTATTTTTTATCGCGATTGTAGCCATCAATTTTTTCAGCTCAAACGGCAGGTCGCTTATGTCATTAAATGCATTTAAATAAGAAAACAACTCCAAAAAGACCTTGAACAGTGGTGAAAATTTTAATTCTCAGTGGTTTACGACCCGCATTGACGAGATGTTTCAAGCGAAAAATTAAGCATTCTTTAAGATATCTCCCCCGATCATCCCTGCTCTTGAGCCACCAGGGGATTTGATCGACTGAGCAACACTGGTCTGCTCAGTTGCCGGCCAGTTGCTGCCGTCCCTGTCCATCGCGCCGAATCAGGACCTGGCGGTAAATCTGCTATACTTTCTCCGCTTTTTAGCATAAAATTATAGCTATTAAAAGCGCAAGTAAAGATCACAGGTGAAAAGATGACGAGTCAACCCGAAATAAAACTATCTGTTCGCAATCTGGTGGAGTTTATGCTCCGTAGTGGCAATATCGATTCCCAGTTTATCAGCAACGCCAGCGCCCTGGAAGGAACCCGAGCCCACCAGAAGGTTCAGAAAGATAATCAGGACAAGGGCTATACCCCTGAGGTGTCGATAAAATACCGCTTCGCCTATGAAGGTTTCAGCTTCCGCATCGAAGGCCGGGCCGACGGCATCATCGCCGGTGCGACCGGGATTATTGTCGACGAGATCAAGTCCACCAACCGGCCCCTGGAATCCATCGACGCCGATTACAGCGAAACCCATTGGGCCCAGGCCAAATGC
>PGZR01000013.1 GCA_002841405.1 Firmicutes bacterium HGW-Firmicutes-4
CAAATATGACAGATCAAAGCTGCAGAAATGCCCACGTGTCGGTTTTTAGTTATGCCCTTCCAGATTCAATTGTTGACTCCAAGACCGATATCGCATATTGGTATGGTTCCAAGGAGGCGTGGCTGGGGAAAAAATATGCAAATTGTATCTTATCAAAATTCCCCAGTGTTAAGATCAAGGTTTTCAAAGGATTTGATCACGGGGAATTGTGTATCGGAAAACCGGATTTATATTTAAAAGAAGTGACCGAATTATTAAATTCATAGAGTGAGATAAAAATGAGAGGTAAAAAACCATGCCAAAAGAAAATAGTGTTATGGCTGCCAAACGAGGAAAGTGTCTGATTATCGTTCATTCGTATCATCACAACAATACCGCAAAAATTGCTGATGTATTTGCCGAAGTATTACATGCCCCGGTAAAAAGAATTGATCAGATCACCTTGTCAGAGCTAGAGGATTATGACCTGATTGGCTTTGGAGCAGGCATCGACAGTGGCAGTCACTATAAAGAATTGCTCGACCTAGCTGATCAGCTGCCGGAAGTGTGTAAAAAGTCATGCTTCATCTTCTCTACCAGTGCAATTATAGGAGAAGATAAGGTAGCAAAAGATCATTCGGCACTAAGACAGAAACTTGTGTCAAAAGGATACATCGTAAAAGGGGAGTTTAGTTGCAAAGGGTTTAATACCAACAGTTTTCTTAAATTCTTTGGTGGAATGAACAAAGGCAGACCAAACAGTGAGGATTTAAGGAATGCAGCGGAATTTGCGTCAAACCTGGAATGAGTATCGATCATAAAAAATGAAACGTTCCCGATGTCTCGAGTTAAAAAAGGTGGCGTCAAAATGGCGGTGTTGTTCTAAATTGAGGCTATATTCCAATTCGTACCTGACTCTTAATCAGGGTGTCCATACATGATAAATAATAAAAAATGAACCCAAGTTTTTAAGCTTGGGTTCATTTTATAAAAAAGAGTATTGTTAGTGAGTATTACACGAGTATTGTTTGAGTATTGTGAACAAAAACGGTGTAAATCTATCTTAACTGAAATGGGGTTTTAATGCGAAAGATGACTGTATAGCCTACTTGCTTGCTTCCTCAATCGAAGCAGTAACCCCTTTAAAAAGGCGCTTTCAAGACTATTTGTGTCATACGTGTGTCATCTGAACTACACTGAATTCAATTTATTTGATCTTTTCAATCTCAGTTTTAAGCTGCTCCAACGTTCTATGAGTATAAACTTTTTCCGTGATATCTTCTATAGCATGTCCAACCATCAACTTCAATACATAGTCATTTACCTGGGCCTCTTTAGCCATTGTAATAAAAGTGTGTCTTGTCTCATGAGGGCGATGTTTAAAACCGAACTTTTCATTTATTTTATTAAATCGGCCACGATATTTATCATAGGTCATTGTTTTTCCTTGTTGTCCATTCTCATCATAAAAAAGAAATTTATTCTTCGGATCATATCGTTTTTCTATTAAATTATAAATTTTCGAGTGGATCGGAACGATCCGGTTTCTTCCGGCATCGGTTTTTAGACCGCCACACATTGTATGATTTTTCAAATCAATATCTTCAATTTTTAGCGTTGCTAATTCTTGTGGTCGCCATCCTGAGTATACACCAATTAAGACCATATCTGCAAATGGAAAAGATATATTATTCCACAGAATTTGCAGTTCTTCTTTTGTAAATGGTACATTGTCTCTTGTGGGCATTGGGCTTTTAACAGCATTGCAGATTTCAGCATAATTTTTGTCGACTATTTCATGCCTCATTGCATAGCGGAACATTTGATTAAATAAAGACTTTATTCGACTTTTTGTGGAATCGCCAACTTTTGCATTTTTTATTGTTTGTTCCAGATGATTGACTCGAAGATCTTTCATTTTCATTTTGTAAATCGGGGCACAATACTTGTAGGCACTTTTCCATGTTCTCGCAGCCGATGGAACAATCTTTTCAAAATGTTCTTTTGACCATGCGGCATAAACGTCTTCGAAAGTTGCTTTTTCTGTTTGAATGTCATAAGGATTCTCATTAAAATTAGAAAGGGCTTGCAGGGCATCTTGGCGAGTTGGGTAATAACCAATTGTTATAAATTTTTGGACTAGTTTATCATCTTCAATTGTCTCCCATCCGCAAGTTTTTCTCGCTCTCCAAGGATTTCTTCTTTTACCAGATAGCTTACTGATATTTCCAAAACCATTCGGTAATTTCATAAATACACCTCCTAAGATTAATTATTAATTTCTGAAATTAGCTTAAAACGATTTTTAACGGCTTCAAATGGAACGCCATATAATTCTGCCAGTTCATATATATTAAAGGATTTTGCGTTGATCTCGAAAGATTCTGGGGGCATCAGAAAATAAAGAGCGAACGCATCAGCTCTGGTTTCTTTTTGGGTTGAATGGATAAAAAAATCATGTAGAAGAATATGACCAAGTTCATGAGCTAGGGAAATTCGGAATTCAGTATCCGGAAGATTGGCTACAAAAAGAGTTTGGTCAAAAACACAAGATTTTCTGAGAGTGGGAATAATCACGATATCAAAATCATGATCAATGATTATTTGCTCAATGTCATAGATGGGGATAGGGAATTCTAAAATATTATTTGAATGCAGCGTGCTGAGTGCACACTCTTTAGAAAATTTAAACATAACACCTCCTGAAATAGAACGAATGTTCCGGTAGAAGGTATTATAACATAGAACGTAAGTTCTGTGTTATCGAGAGAGGGTAAATAATTGCAGAAAAACGAAAACGTCATTTCAAAAGATGACGTCTTCGAACCTAATATGAATATAGAAATTTTATTCTCAAAATCTATTTGTAGAGTTGTTTTGGAAAAATTCGTGAGTCTATTTAATTAAATTTCAGACCAAGAATGTTTTAGACTGAAACCTCTTACTTCATCTAACCTTTGAATAGCAGATCTATTTACATCAACAATATCTTCGAAACTTCTTGTTTGGGCATATATACCTTTTGACTTCAATTGCTCAATCCTTTTTTCTGCAGTTTTGTAAAGCACCTCATTGGCAGCGAGAGTTTCATCATAACTTGGTTGAGTGCATAACTCAGATTGTTTCTTTAAAGATGTTAAATAGTGTTTAAAAAGCTCTGTTTCTTTGATTTTTACTGTTGAAGGCATCATGCCGGAAAAAATTTTATCAACAAATGACGAATCAAACTCACTCTTGGGCTTCATCGATTGAAGAACATTTGAGTTGAATGCGCTATCCAAAAATTCAAATTTATATTCAGATAAAGAATTGGGGTAATAGTACCATTTGCTTTTACGCATGATACCTTCGTTATCTTCAAATTTATTTGTAAATCGTCTCACGTTTAGGAAAGTGCCTGAAGCAATAGCATCAACTTTGGCTGTTGAAAGCGAAAGCGACTGATGGTTGCCATAGCCGACGATTACTTTCTTATTTTGTAATTTTAAACCAGCAGTAAGAAGCAGTAAATTAGATAACCAAAGGGGAGATTTGACAAGATATTGTCCTTCATATGGTTGAGCAATAATGTAGTAGCCATCAACTTCCCATTTTTCAACGATTTTTAAAACTTTTTCAATTTTATCTTCAGTTTGCGTTAATAAACCAGATGGCAATGATAATGTTAATAACTTCTGTTTGTGTTTAACAATTTTCGCAGAAGCTTCAATTAATTTTAAACTGTGTGATTCCCAACGATTAAACCAGTTAGAATCAAAATCCAGTAAGATGCTAGGTATAATAAAATCTTTTGATTCTACTAAATCATTATAATAGTTTATCTTTTCTATTAATGATTCTTCCGGACTGTTGTTTGATTCCAATTGTGTGCACATAGAATTATTCCAATATGAATAACATTTTAATCTTGGGTGGTTTGTTTTTGGATAATAACATTGTGGATCAAATAAGCATTCAACATTATTTTTTTTAAACTCAGGGTACCAGTTTTCTAACTGTTCAGGGGTAGCATCTCTGGGACTCAATATTACTTTTGCACCACCCCATTTTTTGCTTAAATCAATAACTAATTGTTTCATTCCATATCCAAATTGAAGATAAAGTTCCATAATTAAACCTCCACGCTTAAAGATTTACAAACTGTATTAAACCATTCTAATGCTTTTTTTGCTGTTGGTGGGCGTCGTGTTACATATTTATCCATTAATATTTGAATAAAAGAAATTAATTGGTTTTCACAATCACCTTCTATAAAGAAATCTTGTGGTAATACCGTTTGAGTAGCATACCATATTTCAGGCAGATCTGATTCATTGCCTGAGATATATGGGTGCTTTCCTGCAAGAGCTTCATATGCAACTACTCCTATTGAATATAAATCAGTTCGACTGTCTATTTCACTTTTTTTGTAATTTATTAATTCGGGAGGGCCATAACCAGGAGTGTGTGGACCATGCGCAACTTCTGTAAATGTTAATGAAGTTGCATTCAGTGAACGAGCAATACCAAAATCGATTAAATAAAAATCTCCAGAATTTGATAAAATAATATTGTCGGGTTTAATATCGCGATGAACTATTTTTAAATTTTCCAATTGAACTGTAATTTCCAGTAGGTCGCGCAATAGTTTTAATCCTTCTTGAGATGATAACTTTCTTTGCTCAAGAAAGGATCGTAAATCAGAGCCGTCTATATATTCTTCAAATATTAAAAGAAAACATAAGTCAGGATCATCATCTTGGTAATTAATAACTTCAAGAATTTTTGGGACATTAACAATATTATTTTCTGTAATAATCTCTATTTCTCTTTCTACTCTAGCATTTCCAGGCTTAACAACTTTCAATATTACATTAGTGTATAAACCATAATTAACCAAAAAAACTTGCTTTTGACCAGAATCTTTGAATGTCTTTTTAATAGTTATGCCTGGGATTAATTTAGTGAGTCTTTTAGAACTGATTATCATAAAATCTCCTTAATTAAATATTGTTCGTCCAATTAGTTCGTTCAGATAAAGTGAATTAAAATTTCCTGGTAATTTACATTTAGTTGGCTTTGATAATAATTGAAATTCATTATTGTTTTCAAAGCATAAACCAACGCCAAGGTTTTTAAATTTTCGTATGATCTCGCTGCTAGGACATTTTGATTGTTTTAAAAGTGCATAGCTTTCTGAAGCAAAATTTTTGTTTAGGATTGCCTGCTGTAATACTTCTTCCCATTTATTAATTTTGGCTTCAATAGCTTCAATTTTTTTTAATCTAATTTTGTTTACGTCTGAAATAACCCACTGTTGATCTTTTCTGATAATTAATTCAGAATCTAATAATTTCTCCGTTGATAGAGCAATATCTTTCCACTTTAAACCGATATCTTTTAATAAGTTAGTATTATCGATAGCTGAAGAAGTGTGAATATGGTACAATATTTTAAAATCAGTCATTGTTAATTCGTTTCTGACAGACTTCCATTCACCAAAATCATCTGGATTATATTCAGCAAAAATTATATCCGGATAAGCATTGTTGATTTTGGGCTCAATAAATATTGCCAAATTATTCGGCCCATTAAAATTATGAATGTTTTTTTTGTAATCTATATAATTTTTTACAAGTGACAACTCAGGTCCAACAGTTTTCTTTCGACTGATTACACCTGTTCTACAATCAGATTTATAAATCTCTAAAATATCATTCATGACAACCTCCTCGCATATAATTAAACTGTTTGCATATTATCTTAACAATTAATTATACATTTTTTTATGAATAAATTAAAGCTTTTCTTAATAAAAAAATGTTAGAGACTAAAGTTTTTAGATGCTTTCTGAATAATAAAAATTGAAATTATAAAATAGTTGTCTTATTTTCAATAGAAGTTCAGTAAAAATATTAAGTAGTTGCTTGAACAGTGGTTGCAGCTTGAATCAGATATGGAGCAACTGCAACAAAAAGATCAAATCCCTTATTCCCAATAGTGCACAAGACTTTTGATATTTTCGATTTAGCTCCTTCGTTATCTTTCTCAGAAATCATTTCATCAATTGAATGAATAAGCTCTTTTAGGTCCACGGATTCTTCTCTGCTTAAGATACCTTCCGGTAATTCGTTTATGTTTTTCATGGTTTGGTTAATAGTAATTGTTGCAACAGCAGAAGCTGATGAATTTGAATTATTGGTATTATGGTTATTATTATTAATCGTAATCTGACTCTTTAATTCCAATATTTTCAATTCTTCAGCTCTTTTTTGGTCTTCATGCATGAGATTATCTCTATGATTTTCTAACTTCAATTTTAAAACCTTTAAATCGTGGATAGGATCTACCGATTCATCATCAATATAATCATCAATAAATTTAGGAGATAAACCATATTCTAAATTCGATATTTCTGAGTGATAAGTCATAGTAATTTCATTAATTAGATCTTGATGATCAAAAACACTTTGGTTTTCTAAATCGCAATTACTAATGTAAAAATTGAGTGTTTCAATTTTACCCATCGTTCCTCCATAAAAAAGCAGACTCAAATAAAGCCTGCTTATTTCTCCTTATTCTGTTCTCTCAACGCTTTCTGCCCTTTTAAAAACTGTAGTAAATCTCTTTTTTCTTCTTCGGTCCAATCACCATAGTCCTGGAACATAGCAGTAGTCACGTTATCTCTCAGAAAATCTTCCAGCTCTTTCGTGTAGTTATGTTCAGCATGCAGATCCTGGTCGACGTCACGCACTGGAAGTGGGTCGTCGGTTCGGCCAAGGAGGTAGTCGGTAGAGACGTGAAAATATTCGGATATTTTTTTTAATGTTTCATAGTCAGGTTCATTTCTGCCATTTTCGAAATGTGAATATGCAGCTCGACTTAACCCTAATGATTTAGCAATTTCTTCTTGTGTTTTTCCTAGGTTACTTCTAAGAGATTTCAGTTTATTTCCAAACATATTTTATGACCCCACAGATTATTTCATTGAACATATTCTATCAGAAAAAAGATACAAAGTGTATCAAAATAATGAAATGATACAAAACATATCAAATACTACTTGACGATACAAAATGTATCGTGCTATAATCATGGCAAGTGATACAAAACGTATCAAATTAAAAAGTTTAGGAGGTGAAGGGATGAGAAGTGTTTTGGTGCAGGAAAGAAAAAATAGACGACTTACCAGAAAAGAAGTGTCTAAAGCTCTTGAATTAGCAGAAGTAACAATTAGAAAACTTGAGGAAGGGAGTAGAGATCCAAGCATTAAAACTGCTGGGAAGCTTTCACTTTTCTATAATAAGAGAATGGAAGATTTATTTCCGGATATTTTTTTGCATTCGGTTGATACAAAACGTATCAACAAAACCACGTAAGGAGGTGTGAAGCATGACGGAAAAAGAATTCAAAGAAAAATTCAAGAATTTAAAAAATTATAAACATACTGGTGTTAGCAATTGTTTCCCTGTTGACATGGTTAAGGAAGTTAGGAATCTGGAAGAAGTTGAAAAGCTTTTGAAGGAAAACTGGATATTGATTAATACCTATACCAATACCCAGAGCTTTATTGCTGTTTTAGGTCGCAAAGGTTAAGTGTATAAAAACAATAGTTATTCCGTTGGTGTTCCAATGTGGCCAAGAACGAAAATAAGCTCTTCATCACCAGGGAGCATTGGATCGCAAGTCGTAAAAGTATTAATAAGTTTCCATCCGTTTTTCAGATGCTCATTAACTTCTTCGACACTATACATTTTTTCAACGTAATCAAAATTATATATCTCTGACATAATTAGATCTCCTTTCTTTAAATTCATCTGACATGAGTTGATGTCTTTATTATAGGAGGCTGTCTGATTAAATTCAAGAGTAAAATCAAAAACCTAGTTAGGAGGTGAGAAGGATGGTAGGTATTCAATTTAGTTCCGGATTAGTTTTAACAGAGGCGAAAATTAATGAAGTACATGAAAAAATAAAAAAAATTCTCAAAGAAGAACTTCCTGAAGATTGTCAAACCGGGGAAGTCCTTGATTATATTTTATCAGAGTTAAAAAACAAAAGAAAAACTTGGAAAGTAGAACTATAGTTGTCGCTCAACCAAACTTTGTAGTGTGTAAGAAATAATTGCTAATTCGTCACCTTCGGTCGAAGCTCTGGAAGTCAAATTATCACTTTCGGCAGTTAAATTCAGAGTGATTGAATCAGAGTATTTTTTATATTTGGTTTCATACAATATTTCAAAAGAAACATTGCAATAGTTACGAGCTGTTTCGAAATCAATATTGCATACATGCGATTGATCGGGGGCTAAAAAAGAATTTTCAATTTTACCAAATGGACGCAGGCCAGGCGAGCGTGTATAGACTAATAAATCAGGATTGGTTTTAAATCTAGTTATCAGTGCACCGGTTTTGCCAAAGTTTTTCACAACTAAATATTTCGTTGGTTTTTGGAAATTTGTCTCAGTAACATAAACGACAATATAGGGGCGGGTTGACTCTTCGACCATATTTCTATTTTGTTGAAGAGTGGCAAGTGAGATTACGACGGCAATTAATGCAATTAGTGAACTTATAACAGCAGATGTATCCATTTAAAATAATTCCTCCTTGATATCAGTTTAATAATTATATCAGATATGAGGAAAAATCAAAAGCCAGTTAGGAGGTGAGAAGGATGGATAAAGATAAGATGATTATGCACACCAACCAAAATGAGTTGCATATTTCAGCAAGAAGCAATAAAGCATTTGAAGAATTATTAGAACAAGCAATAGTGCAAATGCAACAGCTTAAAAACACAATTGAAAAACTTGAGAATTATGATTTTGAAATAAAAATTGGTATGGAGAGTAACAAACCAAATCTAAATAGGAGGTGAGAATGAGATGCATCACTACATAACAAAGTATTGGGAAAATGGCATTCATTATGCGGAGGCATGGATACAAATTAATTTTTTTAACTGGAGTTTTTGTTTATGGAAAAGAAAAATTGAGTTATAGATAGAAGCCGCTACTTGCGATAGCGGCCACGGATACTTACTTCTTTTTCCACTTATTGCCTTTTTCAGACGTTGGCGGAAGTCTATCGCCTGGATCAAGTGTTGCTTTGTGTGGATTTTTAACCTTTCCACCACGCGGACCAACTTCACCGTATTTACCAGCTGGCTGATTATCAGTACCAGGCTTAATTAAATTATCGCTCATAGCAGTAGCTCCTCTCTTGAAATTTCAGCGGTAGGACGCTGATAATTTAAGTATAGGAGAGTGAACAAAAAGAAACAAGAGTAAAATCAAAAAAAGTTAGGGGGCAAAAAGGATGGAGAACGGAATGGAACAACTTAAAAATCGATATAACTTAGATAAAGAAAAATTGGAGTGGCTGAAAGAGATTGGAGCAAAAGAATATAAAGAACCGATGGTATATTCAGCTGGATATGGAAAGTATTTATTATCTGAGCGGTATTTAAAAGAGACACCGCTCAGCACATTGAAAAAGCAATACAAGAAAGCAGTAAGAATGGTTAAACAAAAGGGATGATGTTTTTGATTTGGCTAATATGGTCGAGAAGTGCACTTAAGTTGTTTGAAAAACGGGTTTCCATGTAGATTATTGCATTGTCTGTTAATGATGATTCCATTATTGTGTTATCACCATATAGACATTCTAGAAATCCAGCACGGCTTAATTCGTTAGCAGTTTCGAGCGTATCATTGAGAGACCAATTTGGAGTTAATTTGTTTTGAATTTCTTCGCAATTACCAAATTGTTTAGCTATATATTTGTCAATGTCATTTTTCCTGGCTTCGCAATAAGCCTTATACATGAGGCAAATGAGGGCATCAGAATCTTTTGTAAGTTTAATATCAGACATTTCAATACTCCTTTCAAACTATTTCAGATAAAAACTGATATTTCTATTATAGGAGTGTGAACAAAAAGAAACAACAGTAAAATTAAAAGCTAATAGGAGGTAAGCAAGATGGAAAATGAAATAATTCAGAGTAATGAACCCAAAAGCGTCACAGTTAAAGAAGCTGCAGAGCTTCTTGGTAAATCTGAACAGTTCGTAAGAGTTGCACTGCAAAGGGGGATATTGCCCATTGGGGTAGCTCTGAAAACAGATGAGAGTAACAGACGATATAACTACCATATTTCACGCAAAAAGTTAAATGAGTACATTTAGATGAGGGGGGAGAGAATGTAAAGAATTGAGCGTGGGTCAAGTTGAGGTGTATGAAGGGGAACGGGAGAATTTATTATCTATAATTTAATTTTATGCGAAAGGACCAAAAAAGAACATGAAAGAATCATGCAAAAGTATCTACCGGATCTGTAGGGATCGTGCCGGGTTGACCCAGGAAGATGCTGCCCCAAAACTTGGAATCTCAGTACGTGCCCTGGGAAACTATGAAGCCTATTCATTGGAAGTTGGTAAAAACATGCCCCCGGAGGACATCATTTTAACGATGTCAAAAGTATACGGTACACCATGGTTACCGTTGATTCATCTTAAAGAAAACACCTTGATCGGCAGGGCAATATTTCCGGATGTGGAGTTAACAGACCTACCACTGGCATTTCTAAAGTTTCAAGCAGAAATAGGTGATATACAGCCTTTGGAAAGTGAAATGCGAAAGGTTATCCTAGATAATCATATCGATGATCATGAGCTAGAAACCTCGGAAACATTTATAAAAGAATTGATGGAGGGCATTATGTCCGGATGGAGTTTAATTTTCTCCGCAATAGAAAAAAGACCGTTGCTCGAACAACGATCTCAAGTGTTTACCATAGGCAGGTAAAGATTCTTTTATAAATTTTAGCATAAAAAAATGCGTTTGTATAGTGGGAGAAAGGTTGGGATGAAGAAAAATAGAACGAGTGATGAGGATAAGATTCAGTATCTGAAAATGATGTCTCTATATGAAAGGGAATCAACACGTCAAAAAGGCGATGAGAAATTTAGAAAAATGATTAACCGGTTCCGGGAAAGTATAAAACTGGAACCGGAATATTTGGAGGATAAACCATGAACTTTACAATTCAAAAAGTAATCGAAATCTTGGAAAAGAAGGGCTTTGACATTGAAGAACCTGAAAATAATGGAGTGCTCCATTGCATAGCACCAGGCTATAAGGAAATTAAAATGAAAACGGATGGTGTTACCCATTATTTTAAGGTGCTGACAAAATACACCACTCAACTGGAAAAAGCCCTGGAATGGGCAGGTGTTGAGAATCTGGAGGATGTGGCGTGAATTATAGTTTTGATATTGGTGTGGCTGAAAAGTTGGGGGTTAATGCTGCAATTGTTATTTGCAATATTCAATTCTGGATCAAGAAAAATCAGGCCAATGATAAGCATTTTCACGATGGTCGTTATTGGACATTTAATAGTATGAGAGCCTGGCATGAATTATTTCCATTCTGGACTGAACGTCAAATTCGAAAAATATTAGATGATCTTGTCGAAAAAAATATAATCATAAAAGGCAATTATAATGAAATGAAGTATGATCGAACTTTGTGGTATGCATTTACAGATTATGGCATTACCATTTTACAAACTTGTCAAATGAAAGAGACAAGTTTGTCAATTCAAAGTGACAAGAATGTCGAACCTATACCAGATATAAACACAGATATAAACACAGATGTAAACACAGATAGAGAGAGTACCCCTGAAACAAATGAAATTGAAATCGCAGGAAAACCGGAAAAGGTGGAACTGAATAATGTGGTGGTGGAATTCAATCAGGTAGTTTCGCGTCTGCCAAAGGTAACGGCCTTAACCCCCAAGCGTCGCAATACTATCAAGCAACGGATCAAGGAGCATGGACGGGAAGCAGTCAGCGTTTGCTTTTTCAAGACTGGCAAGAGTGATTTTCTATGTGGGGTGAATGATCGTGGATGGAAAGCAAGCTTTGACTGGATCATGAAGCCAGAGAACTTAGTCAAAATCCTTGAGGGGAACTATGACAACAAAACCCAGATCCCCCAAAATATACCTTGTCAGCCATATGAGTATGATAGCAGTTTTAATCCGGAGGACTCACTATGATGGATTTAATTAACATCGAGGAAATCAGCAAGACATGCAGCATTGTGAACATTAATGATTATGTCAAAGATGGACTGATCTACTGCCATAAATGTAATACTCCCAAGGAGGTTGTTCTTGATTTTCAGGATAAAACACGTAAAGTATTTTGTATTTGTCAATGCGAAAAGCAGGAGCGGGATTTAAAGGCAGAAGGGTTTGTTGCATTGCAAGAAAAAGAGAATATTCGGCATTTACAGACCATGGGCATTCAAGATGATGCATTCAAGAAATGGACGTTTGATAAGGATGACGGCGAACAACCAAACCTAGAAATGGCGCAGATTTATGCGGATAACTTCATGAATGACTTTTATAAAACTGGTATGGGCATGATATTTTGGGGGAATGTTGGCCGAGGTAAAACATTTACGGCTGCATGCATTGCAAATCAATTGATCGAGAATAATGTACCTGTTATGATGACGAGTTTTGCCAAAATCGTCGATGAGATTTTTTCAATTCAGGATAAAGCAGGATATTTCAAGGAATTCAATCGGTATAAGCTCTTGATCATTGATGACCTGGGAGCTGAGCGTCAGACGGATTATGCGATGGAACAGGTCTACAAGGTAGTTGATGACCGATATAAAAACAACTTGCCAATGATCATCACTACAAATTTGACGGTTAATGAGCTGAAAAATCCAAAGAAAGTCGAGTATTCCAGAATCTACGACAGAATACTGGAGAAATGTGTTCCAGTATCATTTGCAGGTAAAAACTATCGTCAGGAAATCAGAAATGAACAAATTGAATGGGCAAAAGAAAAATTTCTGAAAGAAAAGAAAATAGGCGCATGATTTACTTGATTGCAGATATAAGCAAGTATGAGTGGCCTTTGGCCACAGCAGGCAGCCTGAATGAATTGTCTGAGATCTGCAAAGCAGAGATCCCTGTGATCTGCCGGGTAATCCGGAAGAATCGAACCACCCGGTTATTTCATGGGGTGCCGGCAAAAATTTATAAGTTTCAGGAGGATGGATAAAAATCGAAATGAATATAGGTGATCGAATAAAGAAAGAGCGTAAACAGTGTGGAATGACGCAGGAGCAGTTGGCACTGGAAGCCGGAGTAACACAAAGGTGTGTTAGCCATTATGAACGTGGACAAAGAGAACCACAGTTTGTGGCGATTGGGAAAATAATGGAAGCCATGGGGTTTCAAATGCAGTTTGTGAAAGAAGGGGTGGAATGTGAATAAATACCGAAAATTACAGATAATCAAACATGCCTTGCAATATTACATAACCAGACCGGATGCCGAATCCAAAGACATTGAACAGGAGAAGGCCCTGCTGGAAAAGGTCAAGGGGGAGATCAGGGCAGTAAAATCTAAGTGGTATGGTGATGGAGCAAAAGAATGAAGTGGATCTGTGATGGCTGCGAGTATATTGACGAGGTGCCTTATATTTGCATATGGGGTTGTCCTAGAAAAGAGAAAAGCGGAATGAGATGGAATTTATCAAAAGAATTTATAACTTCAAATCTCAAAGCCGGGATCGAGAAGAAGGGTTTGAGGTAGAAAGTGACCGATTTACTGGCTTGAGATACATTATCAAGGGTGATAGCCTGGTGATTACTTCAGCTAAAAACGGTGTCTTTGCGGTTGATTTGGAAAAGGGCAAATTATTGGCCCAGGAAATAATGGAGATGGTGGAACATTATGAAAAGTAAATATGGAAGTGAGTATTATGGTTTTATCGAAATTTTGTATCAAGATGGTACCAGTGATGCCTTTTATGCTGGAGCTGGTTTGGCCCAGAAAATTGGGCTGGAAGTGATGAAAGGGGACTGTCTGATTAATATCCCATGTCGACAGGGAAAGAGCATTGAGTTCTTTTCTTCAAAAGTCAAGAAAGTCACCATGGTTATTGGCGGGCGGATCACATTGAAGCGGGTGAGCGCATGATCGATTTAAAAAAGACTTATTACCTGGCTCATCCCTGTACGACCGGAGGCAAGAGCATCGAAGAAAACAAGGAATTGGAAAAGCTGGCATTTGAGCAGCTCCAAGAACATTACCCAGGAGTTAAGGTGATCCGGCCCTTGGTGCTGATCCCAGAGAACATGGAACATCAGGAAGCAATGCTGAAATGTTTTAGATTGCTTAATCGGTGTGATTCTGCAATATTTGCAGGACATTGGATGATCAGCAAGGGCTGTCAGATGGAGTTAGATTTCTGTTTGAAAAATGGAAAGGGAATCATTGAATTTGGGAATCTTTTTAGTGAGGTGGCGGTGTGATGGAAATTTTGATTAATATAGCGTCATTGTGTTTTTGGTTTGCTTTGGCAACTTCGGGAATTGCTGCAGCACTGATTGGGTTGTTTTTCTTAAGTGCGGTTGTGTGTGGCGTTGCCGGGGGTGTGGTCAATGGGATTGTGAAAAAAAGAAAATGAAAGCAAGTTTCAGGGCATAAAAAAAGGAGCTTTCGCCCCAGTTGCTCATAGATATATTTTAACATGGGGGGAAGCGAATGTCAAAGATTAAGAGTATTACGGCAATGATCAATATAGAAACGACCTGCAGGGATAATCTGGTTCGCAGAAAAGGGAGACTGATGAGCCAGCTTTCACCAGACGGTATTAAAACAAGTAACATGGGCGATGATCTGGATGCTTCGTGTATTCACGGCAGCCGATCAAAAGCGTTTGAAGATATTCTTCCGGAGGTCATGGAGCTGCAGCAACAAATTAATGAGCACAACCGGGAGATTGATGTTCTCATTAATTTGAAAAACCAGATCCTTGAGCAAATAAGCAGCATTGATAGCGTGAATGTGAAGGTTAAATATTTAAGGGATCAAGTTGGTTATAGCTTGCATGAAATAGCTTTGGTATTGGGTTACAGCTATGATTATATTAAAGAGATTTCAGCAAGAATAAATAAGTAATATAAAACCCCACTATTTAACCCACTGCAATTTTTTTAAAACCATGATATTATCTAAAATAGAAAAATAGGTAAAGAATTGAGCAGCCGGAAAGGTTGCTTTTTTTATATGCAAAAGGAGGGTGTGATCATGAAATGAAAAAGCGACCATCAAATCCCATAAAGGATACTGAAAATGTTCTGAACATTCAGGATTATTTACTAGCCAACAGCCAAAGGGAGCAGGAAGGATTGCGGAATTATGTTTTGTTTGTAGTTGGAATAACGACTGGTTTTCGTGCTGGCGATCTGGTTAAGTTGCAGGTGAGAGATGTTAAGGAAGCTATCCGTTCCGGAGAATTTCTGATTCTTGAGGGTAAGAAAAAGAATGCCAAGAATATCAGAGAAAAAAACAGGAAACCACGATCTGCTGAAATCCTACCAACTGTCGCAAAGATAATGAGGGACTATATCAAAGACAAACAGGATTATGATTATATGTTTCCCAGTCGTAAAGGTGGTCCGATTGGAGTTCAGGCAGTGAGTAACATTCTTAAAGATGCCGGTGAATACTTTGGCTTGAGAAATATCTCAGCGCATAGCATGAGAAAGACATACGCTTATAAGATATTCCGGGACAATGGTAATGATATCCTGGCCGTTAAAGAATTGCTTGGACATAGTTCAATTGAGGAAACGAAACTCTATCTTGGGTTGGATCGTGACCTGTATCATCGTTATTCAAAAGCCCTCAATGATTTTGTCAAAGTGAATAAGGGATAAGCTTTTTTTATTTTTTTAGATTCGAATGTTTAAAAAATGATTGCATAAACATTGGGAGATTTATTATTGCTTATTATAGTAAGTAGACAATTGAAAAAGCGAATGTGTGATTCACTAAGAAAATAAAACATTCAAGAAATAAAGCTTGACTTTATGTGGCACGATAATTATAATTTAATTGTGGCACAGAAAGTGAGGTGAATACATGACACCACGAACTGGAAGACCAAAATCAGAAAATCCAAAGACTGTTGAAGTTAAGGCTCGAATCGATGTAGAAACTAATGAAGCATTGATAGAATACTGTAAAAAGTACAATGTCACGAGAACTGATGTAGTCAGACAAGGCATTAGATGTGTTTTGGATAATGAAAAAAAATAAGAAACAGCCCGATACCCTGAGAAGTATACACGGACTGTTTCAGATCGAAAGAAGATCTTTCTATGAATTAGTTTATCACAGAAAAAGACTTCTTTCAAGCAATGAAAGGAGATATAACATGAAAGCATTAAGCATTAACAATTGCGAAATCGGAATTAAAGAATTTCGAAACCAACGTGTCGTAACTTTTAAAGATATTGACCTTGTGCATGAACGGCCAAAGGGTACAGCAAGTAGGAATTTTAGAAAAAACAGAAAACACTTTATTGATAGTGAGGATTACTTTCTTGTGAAACCATCGGATATCCAGAACGATGAAATTCGTCGTTCTGAGATAAATACGCGTGGAACAACATTATTGACTGAAACTGGCTATCTTATGCTGGTTAAATCACTAACCGATGATCTGGCATGGAATGTTCAGCGTGAACTGGTCAAGCGGTACTTTCGCCAGGCACCGAAAACTGATGATAATTTAAAAAAGAAACTTTTGTCATCAAACGCAAATGTGGATGAGGTATATCTGTTGTTGGAGGTTGCGAGACGGATTGATGATAAATATTGGCAACAATATATTTACCGAAGACTCGCAAAAGATATGCTGGACTTTACTGATGAAGATGTGTATCCATCAAAACTCCTTGCTTTTGCTCAAGCCTATCAAACTATGCCGGAGAGCGAAAGAGCAACATACCGGACAAGGATGCTCTCAGCCATGTCCGGAAATCAAAAAGCTTATAATGGTGCGCTTGAGTTTTTCAAACAGATAGATAGTATATAAATTGAATAAATATATTATGGGGATCAGTTATTACTGATCCTTATTTATTTTTATAATCTCAAGTAAAGATCATATTAAAATGGAGTATGATATGCCTATAAAGAAATACTGCAGTTATACCGGATGCCGGGTGCTGCTGGATGAAGATGTGAAGTACTGTGACAGACATCAGAAGCAGACCAGAGATCATAAAGCTTCACGTGATCGTGAGTACAAAAGCAATAGGGCTGATCATAAAGAGCAGGACTTCTATCGAGGGCAAGCATGGTTGAATGCCAGGGATGGTTCCATGTCCTATTACTTTGGCATTGATATCTTTGAGTACTATACAACCGGATTGATCGTTGAAGCTGTTACTGTTCACCATATCATGCCAATTAAAGAAGAATGGTCTAAAAGGTATGATACAAACAATCTTGTTCCTTTGACAGAAAAAAGCCATCAATATATCCACAATGAATATAGAAAGGGCAATAAAAAGCAAATGCAGGATATTTTATTTGAAATGAAAATTCAATTTTTCATGGACTTCAGGGTGGGGGTACAAAAAACTTTTTAAACCCTTTGACGGTCGCGATGTCAAACTTGGGAGGAACGAAAATGTAAAATTTTAGGGTAAGGGGGGGTCTGAGTGAAGAAAGCTGCACCCGTTTGGATGAACGATCAGGCCAAAAAAGAATGGCGCAGGGTTATAAAGCTGATTATTGAAGAAGAAAAAGAGCTCGAAGAAAAAGATTTTAAGACCCTGGAAACCTATTGTGTCAATTATGCGAAATGGCTTAAGTGTGAGGAAATCTTAGATTTGAAAGGGTTGACATTTGAAACACCGAACGGGTACGTTCAGCAGCGTCCGGAAGTAGCGATCGGGAACAAAGCCCAGGAACGGCTTTTAGCAACGGCTAAAGAATTAGGTCTGACACCCGCTTCAAGATCCCGTATGAATCGTCATAAAATTTATGAAACAGCAGAAGAGTTTGATGAAGAGCTCGAAGAAATGATTAGCGATGGCACTTAAGAAATGGGTTATCGAAAAAATAAAAGAGCTCACACTGAAATGGAATAATGACGACTATTACTTTGATGAAGAAGAAGCGGAGAAAATTTGGCAATTTATCGGAAAGCTGAAAAATGACAAAGGCATCACATCACGATTTGAAATTATCGGGTTTCAATTTGAGATCATCACAGAAATTCTCTGTGTAAAAGACCGGGAAAATAACAGAAGAAAACACCGGGAAGTTCATATAAACATGGCCAGAAAAAACGGGAAGTCATTTATCATTGCCATCATCATTACCTATTTATTCTTTTGCCAACCTAAAATTAGGGGGGCTATTTTTATATTAACAGCTAATGATGTTAAACAGGCTGGTGAGTTGTTTGATACGGTTTGCTATTTCATAAAGACAAATCGGACCCTGAAAAAATACTGTCGGTTTGTAGAATCAAAAAGACTGGTGATCCGTAAAGATAACCGAAACAAATTGATGGTTCTTTCCAGTGATGCCACCGGAGCAGATTCCTATTCTGACTATGTGGCATGCCTGGATGAAATCCATGAGAGTAAAAACGACCGGATGTATGGGAAGCTGGGAACCGGTCAGGGGGCCTGGGATGATCCGCTGCTGATCACCATAACAACGGCCAGCTCCGGAGAAGATGAAACAAACCTGGAACAGCAGCTTTATTCCCGGTGTAAGAAGATTGAGCTTGAAAATGATGATGATCCGACCTTTTATTATAGGATTTATGAAGCAGATAAGGGCTGTGACTTAGAGGATCAGAAGCAATGGGAAAAGGCAAACCCCGGGATTGATATTTTCAGGAGCCGGAAAGACATTGAAGTAATGGCTCGAAAAGCAAAGCAGATGCCATTGCAGGAAAATATGTTCCGGAGAATGTTCTTAAACCAGCATGTCGTTTTGGATGGCGAAAAGGGAGCCATTAACATGGATCTCTGGGATCTGTGTACAAAAGATATATCATACGATTCATTAAAAGGTATGCCATGCTGGAATGGATTGGATTTATCCTCATCCAAAGATATTACAGCCTTTGTTCAGGTGTTCTATGATGAACTGATGGATAAATTTATCATCTGGCCACACCTGTTTACGCCGAAAGATACGGTAATAAAACGGGAAGAAGAGGATAAAAACCCGTATTCAAAGTGGATTAAAGATGGTGAACTTATTGCCTTATCAGGAAAATATATTAATTTTGAGTTACTCATGGATTATGTTTACACAATCGAAGAGGATTTTGAATTTCAGGAATCCGGGTTTGACCGTTGGGGATCCCCGACCATCTTAAACCGGCTGGAAGAAAAATGGGACATCGTGCCCATGGGCCAGGGCATGCAGACCATGACCCCAATCATTAATGATTTTGAATGTCTGCTCATTGATGAACGGATTATCATTGTCGAAAATGATTGTTTCCGGACAATGGCTAAAAACTGTGTGGCTGTGTTTGATGATGCCATGAATGTGAAATATTCAAAGCGTAAGAGTCGGTTTAAAATAGATGGCATCATTGGTATGCTCATGGGTTTATGTTTGGCTATTGATGCAAATAAGATCAGTCATTATGACATGGTCGGAGCATTGGAACAATTGGAAAGGATGTGATGACGTTAAAAAAATATATTATTGCAGAAATACTTGTGATTCTGGCTTGTATCATCTTTATTG
The DNA here is from genome assembly GCA_002841405.1 of Firmicutes bacterium HGW-Firmicutes-4. Taxonomy (GTDB): domain Bacteria; phylum Bacillota; class Clostridia; order Eubacteriales; family Eubacteriaceae; genus Acetobacterium. The sequence continues at coordinate 19,575 of PGZR01000013.1, forward strand.
GTACCACGTTTGTCATTAATACCTATGCAGGTTGTTATCTGTTGGGTGTTTTTTTGTTGCTGTATGGAATCAGCATTGTAAGGAAGGGAGGGGGTGACTAAATGTGATCAGTAAATTCTTTGAAAAAAGAGAAGAAACGGCAACGGTACCAAGCTATTCAGACATCGAACTGGCCATGCTTAAAGCCTTTGGTATTGATGCGGAGGGTTATGTCAGTGACAGCGCTTTAAAAGAAGCAACCTATTTCACCTGTATTAAAATTATGAGTGAATCCATTGCAAAGATCCCGTGCTATTTAGTCCAGGAAACCGAAAACGGAAACCTGCGATTAAAAAATGAGAGTCTTTATGAAAAGCTGGTCCTGCGACCAAACCCTTACATGACGGCAATCGATTTTTGGAAAGCATTGGAAGTTAACCGGCATCATCTGGGAAATGGCTGTGCTTACATTGAAAAAGACGCCAAAGGAAATGTTTTAAACCTATGGCCAATTGAACTGCATCGGCTGATTATTGACGATGCCGGATTAATCAGTTCAAAGTTGAAGAACCGGATCCTGGTGGAGTATACCCAAACAGGAAATTCAAACATTGAGTGCTGCTTCTATGATGAGATTATTCATTTAAAATCATTTTCGAGTAATGGCATAAACAGTAAGGCGAACCGGGTCATGATGTCCAGCACCATTGACACCGGTATTAAGAGTCAGAAATACCTTAATGATCTCTATAATAACGGGTTAACAAATAAGGCCGTTGTTCAATTGACATCGGACACCCGAAAAGAACTGGATCTAAAAAATATCCAGGCGAAATTCGACCGGCTTTATTCAAATAATGGCCGTATTTTCACGGTGCCGGCCGGGTACAATGTCAGCACATTGAATCTATCTTTGGCCGATGCCCAATTTGAACAGATCCGGCGAATGTCAATTAGTCAGATTGCTTCTAGCTTTGGGATCAAGATGTTTCAGTTAAATGACCTGAAGGATACTAATAACAATAGTTTAGAGCAGCAGCAGTTATCTTTTTTAGTGGATACGCTGCTTATTTTATTTGAATCCATTGAACAGGAGATTGACTGGAAGCTGTTAAGGCCGGATCAACGGAAAAAAGGAATGAAATGTCGATTTAACACCAGTGTTATGCTGCGAACTACCGCCCAGGTGCAGGCAGATATTCTGACAAAATATGTGACATCAGGAATTTACACACCCAATGAAGCCCGATTAATGACCCAGCAAATGGCAAAAGATGGAGCGGATGAGTTGGTGGTTAATTCAGGGGTCATGAAATTAAAAGACCTAGGAAAGAATGATGGAAAGGAGGTTAAAAAGTGACAAGAAAGAAAAGTGACGGACCAGTGAAAGAGATCAGAAATATCAGTGGGATTGAGATCCGGGCGAAAACGGTGGAAGAGGATAAAAAAACCATTGGCGGTTATGCTCTCCGGTATAATTCACCAACAAAAATTATTGATTGGTGGGGTGACGAATTTCTGGAAGAGTTTGCTCAGGGAGCTTTTGACGAATCCATTCAGTCCAGAGTTGTCAAAGCATTATGGAATCATCAGACATCATGTCCATTAGGATCAACTCGGAGCCAGACACTCCGATTTAACGAGGATCCGGAAGGCCTGAATTATGACGTGGATTTACCAGGCAATACCTGGGGAAATGATGCCTATGAAAGTGTTAAACGAGGTGACGTTGATGGATCAAGTTTTGGATTTATCACAAAAGATGAAAAATGGAGCGTTATTGATTATGAAGGCCGAAAGATTGACAAACGAACCATCACCCGGGCAGAGCTCATTGAAGTAAGCCCCTGTACCTTTCCAGCCTATGACAGCAGTGAGATTAATTGTAGAAGCTTTGAAGAAATCAAAGAAAAACGGGAAAATGAAAAAAAGCCTGAGACTAATCAGGCATTGGAGATTGAACAACTGAGAACACAAATTTTATTAAATATCTAGGAGAGTAGAATGAAAGAAAAATTATTGGTATTATTGAACGCAAAAAACGCTGAAAAAACCGCTTTGGCCACAAGAGCAGATGGTGTTGACACTGCAGAAGAATTAAGAAACATCAATGCTCAGATCCGAAGCATCGCCAACGAAATTGAAACCATCAATGAACTGATTAAGATTGCTGATGAATCAGAGAAACGGGAAAAAGAGCGAGAAAAGCTGGTGCTGGTTGCTCAGAACAGAGAAACCGGAGCAGCAAGTGAAGAATATCGCGCTATTGCAAAAGTAATTCTAAAGCGAGATGTTACCCCTGAAGAAAGAGCCTTAGTCACAGTGGCCGATAATGGAGCTATTCTTCCTGAAGAATTTGTTAATCAGCTGCAGTTATTAAGAAAAGGGTTTCCATCTCTGAAAAAATACTGCCATGTTATTCCGATTACTGGGAAAACCGGAAAAATGCCGTTTGCAACGATCGGAACAAATAAACTATCTAAACTGGTATCGGGGTCACCAATTCCCGAAGGCGAAAAAGCAACCGAAGAAATTAAATACTCAATCGACGATTACGGGAAAATTATCCCTGTCGAAAACAGCTTAACCGATGATGAAGTGGTCGGTTTAATTCAAAATGTCATTACCCCTGAGTTTGCTGAAGCATCGGTTTTAACTGAGAATGATGAAATTTTAGCAATCATTACAGCAAATGCCGACGCTGTATCCGGAGCAACCAGTTATGAAGATGTAGAAGCAGCCATGAACGGTGTATTGCCATCATTAAGATCGGGATTAGTGACCATTATAAATCTGTCGACATATGTGTATTTAAAAGGCCTGAAAGATGGGGAGTTAAGACCGCTGAATCTTATCACCACTCTGGCCGATGGAACGGAAATCTTCAATGGAAGACCAATCATCGTGATGGATGATGCCGATGTCGCCCCAACAACACCAGGAGACATGATCTTCTATGTAACTAACCTGTGGGCATTGGTTAAATTCTTCGACCGTAAAGGGTATGAAATTGGATCATCAAAAGAAGTGCTATTTAACTACAATCAGACCGCAATCCGGGTGTTAGAACGTTTTGATATTCAAAAACTGGATGATCGGGCATGTAAGAAAATTGAATTTACAAAACCAGCCTAATAGGATGAGAGGGAATAATGAATGGATTTAGCAAGCGGAAAGATAACTCTCCAGGAGGTTAAAGACTACCTCCGGATTGATTATGAAGACGATGATGTCTATATCAGTGATTTGATTGATATAGCTGATTTTTATATTGATAAAGCGGTAGGAGCTGAATATAAAAACAAACCGGCCTATGAAAAAATTGCAATTCTGGTGCAAAAGAAAATAATCAAAGATATGTATGATGAACGATCCACAACGGTGACGGAACGGACCAAACAATCAATCATCGTGACGACTATCTTTGAAAACTTGGAGAGCGCACAATGGGAAGCGTAAAAATTAAAATTATGGAAGAAGTGGATGGAGAGCGTGTCAACGGGAGACCGACCGATAAGCCTCCTATTTTATTTCGGGAATGCTGGGCAGAGCCGATCAGTTTAAAAGGTGCCGAACTTTACAACAGCATCAATGCAAAGTTGACCAATACCATTATTTTTAAGGTTCGCTATTGTAAAAAAATGGAAGAATTGTGGAATTTCAAAGGCTATCATGTGCTTTTTAAAGAGTGTAAATATCGAATCTATGACATTGATTTTGCCAGAAACGATAAACAATTTATCGAAATAAGATGTGAGGCGGTGAAATAATGTCCGTTAGCATTCATATTGAGTTTGATGGATTAGAAACCATTCAAAAAAGACTATTGGAAGAAACATCCGAAGCTGAATTAAAGAAGCTGAATAAAAAAATTGTTAAAGCCGGACAGGAATATGGTGGAACAATCATTAAACGTAATCTTCCAAAGTCAATGGATCTGCAAAAATCAGGGCCTCAAAGAAGTGGAAAAATAAGAAAGGTACCAAGTGATCATGCTGTAGATAATATCCCCATTGACAATGTGAAATCTTCCAATGGCCAGACATTTGGTTTTATTGGATGGCGACCATCAAACAATGAGGATAACTTCTATGCGAAATTCTTTGAAGAGGGTGTTGATGAACATACGACACCCTATAATTTTAATCGAAAAGTGCCAAGAATACCAAAGCTGGGACTTTTTAATAAGGCAAACAAAGAGGTCGCATCCTTTGTGAATGAAATAGGATTAACAGAGTATTCAAAGAAACTGGAAGAGGTGTTTGGCAGTGATAATCAGTGATTTAGTCTATGAAGCCCTGCAGAGTCTGGAAAATGTCTATCAGAGTACCTATTTGAAAGATCTGGATGTGACCTATGTCGTATTTAATGAAACGGCAGAGTATGCGGCCTTTGATTCAGATGGAATGGTTGAAGGTATCGGGCATGATCTGGAACTTCATATCCTTGGGAAAGATGAAGTAAGTGTTCATGCATATAAAGATGCTATTAAAGAAAAATTAGGTGCTGTCCGGTTTGATTGGCTGGGCAACGTTAATGAATTTATTCAGGAAATTGAGTATTTCCACATACAATTAAATTTTTATTATTTGGAGGAAGAGGAAGAATTATGAAATCACGATCAAGATTTTTATACAATGTTCATGTAGCAGCGGTCACAAAAAATGATGATTCAACCTACACAGTTGGAGAACCGGTATTTGTTTCCGGAGCAATTAAAGGGAAAGTCACAGACAATTATTCGAGTGAAGACTTATATTCAGAGAACATGCTGGAAGAAGTCATCAATGATTACACCAGTACCGAAATGAATTTTGAATTCAATGCATTATCACCAACTGAACAGGCGTTATTGTTTGGCCATATCAATAAAGAGGGTTATTTAATTAAAACAGCCCAGGATAAGTCCACAGAAGTGGCTTTCGGTTTTGCATCCGAACGAACCGGCGGAAAAATGGAATTAACCTGGTATTACTGTGGCGTATTTTCAAATTCTGAAGGTGACGAATACGAAACCAAGGGCGAAAAAACAGCCACAAAAACAAAATCGATTAAGGGCAAATTCTATCAACGTAGAAAATCGACCTTAATTGATGGTGCTAAGAGGAATCTTATCAGCACAACAGTCAGTGAAGAGGCTTTAACGGTAACAGATACCAATGCACTGGCAGCTTTGGAAGAGTGGTTTACGGCAGTTCAAGAACCAACATTTGCGGCTTAAGGGGGCTAAACGATGAAAATAACACTTAATATTGATGACAAAGAGTATATCCTGACAAAGTTACCGCCTAAAAAATATAAACGTTTTAGAAACATGTTAAAGACTGTTGAAAACATGGATCTGTTTGGGGATAACAATTATACGGATGAGGCACTTGAAGAAGTAAATGAAGTAATCTCTAACCTGTTCAACGGCGATCCATCCAAGGAAGATATCGAAGAAAACGCCGATATTTCAGAAATTATTGCTTTTGTAAGAGAAGTACAATTTGATATTGAAAAAGGGGCTGCTGATCGCATCAATAAAATGTACCAGGATTTTTTTCAAAAAAGCGCCGGAGCTTTAGCGCAAAAAATATCAAACAATTCATAGAAGACAATGAAATACCAACGTTTTATAAAGAGAAAACCGCCATTGATGTGATCATCAACGAGCGGTTTTTTTCGTTGTGTTTAGAAAAGTTGAAAGAAAAACAAATCGAGCTGGGCGAAATCACAGGGACAAAAAAAGAATACAGCCCGATGAGAGAAGCGCTTAAAGAAAAAGGGATCATCAAAGAAGATGATCAAAAAGAAGATCAAAAAGAAGATCTGATCTATGAACTGTACACAGTGGCATACTTTGGGGTCAAATATTTGAATTGTTCTTTCTTTGAAGCCTGGAATGGTGACTATCTTGATTTGTACGAAGCATTGATATTCAAAATTAAATATGGAGGTGATGATTAATGGCCAGCGCAACCCTAAGAGTTGGTGCGGAAATTTCGGATTTTCAAAAAGCAACAAAGCAAATGCAAGAAGAAATGAAAACCGTGGATTCTTCCATGAAAGCTTCAGCAGCTCAAGCAGCATTAAGTAAAGATAAATTCAAAGGGTTAACCGATCAGCAATCATTACTTTCTGAAAAAATAAAGATTGCTTCTGAGTCAGTAAAAAATCAGAAAGACTATATTGAAACCTTAAGCGAAAAGCAAGAGAAGCTTAAAACAAAGCAATCCGAATTGACAACAAAAATCGGAGAAACGACTGAAAAATGGGAAGCTGCTAAAATCCAATATGGAAAAAACAGTGATCAGGCAAAATCATTGGCCGATGAATTGGGAAAGCTGGAAAAACAGCAAAAAAATAATGATAATGCCATTGATTCAAATGTCAGTAAAATAAACGCCGGCAATAAAAAATTGGCAGAATCAGAAACACAGCTCTATTCAACAGAAAAAGCCCTGAAAGATGTCAATAAGGAAATCAGTGCTTTTTCAATTAATGAATTATCCGACAAGATCGGGAAAGCTTCTACAAAGATGAAAGATGTCGGCGGTGCGTTAACAGCTGGTGTAACAGCGCCAATCGTCGCATTGGGGACAGCCAGCCTTAAGTCGTTTAATGATGTTGATGCCGGAATGGATGTGATGATCAAAGCGACCGGGGCAACCGGTGACGTGGCCAAGAGTCTGGAAGAATCATTCAGAAACGTTTCAGGATCGGTTACAGGGACATTTGAGGACATCGGTGGAGCAATCGGTGAGGTCAATACCCGCTTTGGTGTAACGGGCGAAAAACTCGATACAATGAGCACCGACTTCCTGAAATTCGCTAGAATAACCGGGATTGATGCAACCGAAGGGGTCCGGCTGGTATCACGGGCAATGAGCGATGCCGGGATTGACTCAAGCCAGTATAAAACAATTTTGGATCAGCTGTCAGCAGCAAGCCAGGCATCCGGAATATCCATTGAGACATTGACGGAAAGCCTTGCAAAATATGGTGCCCCAATGAGGGCACTCGGTTTTGATACCCAGGAAAGTATTGCTCTTTTTGCCGGTTGGGAAAAAGCTGGTGTCAACACCGAGATCGCTTTTTCAGGAATGAAAAAAGCAATTTCCAACTGGTCAGCAGATGGAAAAGACGCTAGAGAAGAGTTTGGAAAAACACTGACAGCCATTAAAAGCGCGCCGGACATAGCTTCGGCAACATCCATGGCCATTGATGTGTTTGGCCAAAAGGCGGGTCCAGATCTGGCCGATGCGATTCAGGGCGGGCGGTTTGAATTTGAGGACTTCCTTGCTGTCGTTGAAGGATCAGGCGGTACCCTGGATAGCACCTATGATGAACTGCTGGATGGTGGCGATCGTTTTGAAATGTCAATGCAAAATATTGAGGAATCACTGGCCGGATTAGGCGAAACGATTATGACAGTAGCAGCACCGATGATTGAGGATCTGGCATCAGGCGTGGAACAACTATCGGGGTGGTTTGATAGTTTGAGCCCAGGGATGCAGGAAGGTGCCGTTGTTGCCGGAGGATTAGCTGCAGCCACAGGGCCATTATTAATGATCTTTGGTAGTATGGCCGGTGGCTTGTCTAATATTTTAGGATTATTAGGATCGTCAGGACTTGTAGGAGCTGCAGGTGGAGCGACCGGCGCAACCAGTGGACTCTCAGCCGCATTTACGGCCTTAACTGGCCCGGTAGGATTAGCCGTGGCAGCGGTAGCAGCCATTAGCGCTGTCATAGCGGGAGCCTGGCAGAATTCAGAAATCTTTAGGGATTCAGTAGGAAAGGCATTTTTATCAGTAAGCGTGACGACGCAAGAAGCTTTTGCACGAATTACCGAAGCCATGGGCCCGGCATTAACATCGTTTCAGGGATTTTCTGCTGATGTGACACCGATTCTACAACAGATCGGCGATTTTCTTGGGACTTACATTGTACCAATTGTAAAAGATTTTTTTAACAACTTTATCAACGGATTTGCGGATGTGATCGTGGCCATCGCTCCATTTATTGAGGGGATCGGAAATCTATTATCCTTTATCGGTAATTTTGTCGGTGCTGTTTTTGCATTATTTAATGGTGACTGGGCTGCAGCTTGGACATTTGCTCAGGCTGCCGGACAGAGCTTTATTGACTTTCTTGGTAATGGACTGGAAGGTGCAAAAAACATAGTATTTCTGGTATTTGGGGATATCATTAATAAGATTCTTGAAACGTGGCAGGGGATACAAACTTCAACAACCGAGGTATGGAATGTCATCACGAGTTTTCTAAAAGAAACCTGGGATTCAATTTATAACAATACCATCGGAAAGATTAAAGAGACAGCTCAAGGCGTTGCTGATAAATGGCAAGAAACCAAAAATGATACAAATCAAAAGTGGAATGACATTAAGGATGGGATCAAAGAAAAATGGGATCAAATCTATGCCAATGTGACCGAAAAGGTTAAAGCCACAAAAGATGATGTCGCTCAGAAATGGGAAGATACTAAGCTGGATTCCCAACAGAAATGGAGTGATATTAAAGAGGACCTGAAAACAAAGGTCGGTGAAATCTATGAAAATACCATTAGTAAAGCGCAGGGGATCCTTGAAGGTCTGTCCTTGAAATGGGATAAAATTAGAACTGATGCCGGAACAAAGTGGGATGAAATTAAGCAACGTATTTCCAGTGCTGTTTCGGGGTTGCCGGATGAATTAAAAGGGATCGGCAGTGCGATGATGACTAAAATGGCTGAAGGAATAGCGGCGACGATAGAAGAAGTCTATACCGGTGTTACTACGCTCGTTACGGAAGTCATAAAGCGTTTTAAAGAAGGGTTCGGGATCAATTCACCGTCAACCGTATTAAAAGAGATTGGTCAATTTATGATCGAAGGATTAATAAAGGGATTATCTGGGGACAATCTCATGTCCTTTGTAGATAATATTGTTGAAAATTTGAAATCAGCTTTTTCTAGTGGTGTATTGAATGTGGGAACATTAATGGCAACATTGGGAAGCTCTGCAGCAGATCTATTGGCAAAACTTGGAATTAATCTTGGCGGTTTAGGTTTTAGTGCAGCTGGATTAAATGGAATGGTCTGGGGATCACCTACCGGGACAAGTGTTTTTGATGAAAACTTTGCCTGGGATGAAGATTTTGGCGATCGAGCCGGATCAGTAGGGAGCCAATATCATGAAGGACTGGATTTTAATGATACGGTTGGAGGAGGATCGCCACTTTATGCTATACAGAATGGTGTGGTTTCATCAGCCGGTTATAATGGCGGATATGGAAATCAGGTAATACTTGATTTTGGTAATGGAATCGCAGCATCTTATTCTCATTTGGATAGTATTGGTGTTGAAGCAGGACAAAATGTCGTGATGGGTCAATACATTGGCGCAGTTGGAAATACGGGTGCATCCTATGGGGCGCATCTGCATTTTGGATTACTGATCAATGGACAATACGTCGATCCCATGCAGTTATGGTCAGGCGCAAGTTTTGATGTGGGTTCCAGATATGTTCCGGAAGATATGATTGCCATGATCCACAAAGGAGAGGCAATTATTCCCGCAGATCAAAACCCATATGCAAACAGTGGTGGCCCGATCTTGTCACAAGGTACAAAGGTAGAATTCACACAAAATAACTATAGCCCTAAAGAACTGAGCCCGTCAGAGTCAGCAAGATTTGCAAAACGTGGGCTTCAGGAGTTGGCTTTAATGATGGGATAAAGGAGTTGAGATAACTGAAAACACTGAAATATATTAACAGCCAGGGGGAAGAGTTGATTTTCACAAACTCTTCTCCTTTTTGGTTAAAAGACTTTACTCAGAATACCGGAGTCATTAATCATACAAACAAAGGATCGGGACAAGATGGAAATACCTTTTTAAGTAATTCATTGGATGACAGCGATCTAACATTGAAGATATTAATAAGAGGTAGTGAAAAAAGTGAATTTGATCAATTAAAGGCAAAATTGAGAAGAGTCCTTAACCCAAAGTTTGGAAAGGGGTCACTTATTCACAATGATGGCGAAAAAGATCTGGAAATAAAATGTGTGCCTGCCAAAGTGCCGTTTATTGTCAACAAAAGCGATCGAAGAGGGGACTGTATAATTTCCTTAATCGCTAATAACCCATATTGGATGGATATGAACCAGACAAAAGAAGAAATCGCTCTGTGGGTTGGCGACTTTGAATTTGACATCATAAACGGTCTGCAGATCCCTGAAGAAGGAATCATCATGGGCCACCGGGAGCCGAGCTTGATCGTTAATTGCATCAATGATGGTGATGGTGAATCAGGAATGATCATAGAGTTTCGGGCTTTGGCCACGCTGACAAATCCATCCCTTCGAAACGTCAACACTCAAGAATTTGTTAAAATGAACAAAACCATGGTCGCCGGTGAGATCATCCGGGTGATTACACATTTCGCTGAAGAGGATGTTGAAATGGAACTGAACGGGGTTATCTCCAATGCTTTTAATTACATCGATGAAGATATGACATTTATGAAGCTTTACCAGGGCGATAACCTGTTTCGGTACGATGCAGAAAGCGGCCTGGATAACCTGGTAGTCAACATCTACCGACAAAACAAGTATCTGGGGGTATAGCATGGATCTTTATGTAGCAGATAGAAGCTTTAATAAACTAGGTACCGTCAATAACAGAACGTCACTCCGGTGGGTACGCCGGTACCGGAAAATAGGAGAGTTTGAGGTCCATTGTCCGGCAACAGCACAGAACATTGAGAAGCTGCAGCGGGGTAATGTCATCATTAAGCCTGGGGATCCAGAAGCGGGTTATATCAAATACAGAAACCTGCAGGAGAATGATGAGGGTAAGGAGTTGCTAGTTATAAAAGGTGACTTCCTGACTGGGTACCTAAACCGGCGGATTATCTGGGGAATCGAAATTATAAACGGTCTGGTCGAAGTGGCCATGCGGTCGCTGGTTAACAAGAATGCCATCGATCCAACGGATGCGGACAGAATCATATCAAGGTTATCCCTGGGGGATCTGATGAACTACACCGAAACGGCAGATTTTCAGACATCCTATCAGAATTTGACGGATGAACTGGAAAGACTCAGCACATTGTCAAATATTGGGTATCGGGTTAGATACGATGGACCAACAAAATCAATGAGATTTGAAACCTATAAAGGGCTGGATCGATCCTCCGGACAAAGCATCAATCCCCGGTGCATTTTCTCAAAAGATTATAACAACGTCGAAAAACAGGAGTTTACCGAGAGTGATGGTAATTACCGGAATGTTTGCCTGGTCGGAGGGATTGGAGAAGGAACAGACAGAAAGTTTGCGACCGTTGGCAGTGCAACCGATCTTGATCGGTACGAAGTATTTAATGATCAAAAGAGTTTGAGCAATGTTGTAGACAGTATAACCATGGCCGATGCAGAATATCAGGCATTACTTGAAGGAAAAGGGAATGAAACGCTGGCAGAATGTAAAAAAATCTGTGTCTTTGACAGCTCCATCGACGTAAATGCAAACCGGAAATATAAAGAGGATTATGATCTTGGCGATATCGTCACGAACATCAATAAAAAGTGGGGCGTTAAGTTGGATACCAGGATCGAAGAAATAGAAGAGGTCTATGAGGATGGAAACGAAAAGATCAATGTGGTTTTCGGGGATGAAGCACCAACGCTTATAGATAAGATAAAACAATTAGTAAAGGGGTGAGAATATGGCAGAACAGAGTGGGATATTCCCATCCGTAAACGGGGACAGAAAGTATTTAACAAGCTTTTTCGCGGAATACTTTGCTGATTTCATCGGCAATGGGATTTACCCGAACCCGTCAACCCAGTGCCAGGTATTGGCCAATAATGATATGACTGTAATATTAAAACCAGGTAACGGCTATATTAATGGGCTTAAGTATATAAATGACAGCGATAAGGTTTTAAATATTGATACAGCAGATGGCGTCTTAAAACGGATTGACCGCATTGTATTGCGGCATACGGTATTGAACCGGGAAATAAAAGCCTACGTAAAAAAGGGAACGTTTGCGAGTTCGCCGGTGGCACCGACACTGCAAAGAGATGCAGACATGTGGGAGCTAGGTGTAGCGGATATCTACATTTTAAATGGAGCGGTGAGTATCAGCCAAGCGAATATTACTGATTTACGATTGAATAGCACCTATTGTGGGATTGTTCATGGAGTGATAGATCAGGTTGATACGACGACAATATTCAATCAATTTCAGGCGTGGTATTTGGAAACAGTCGATGATGCAACGACAGATATTGCAACAATGCTTTCAGCATTTCAAAGCGATTTCAACACTTGGTTCGCCAATTTACAGGATATTTTAGACGAAAACACAGCGGGTAATCTGCTTAATATGATTAATTCATTGGTTGATCGTATGACAGTAGCAGAAACAGCGATCACCGAACTAGATTCACGTTTAGGTACCGCTGAAACAGACATTGATAATTTGCAAACAGCAGCCGGAACAGCATCTACCCATATCGGAACAACAAACATCCATGTAAAAATAACATCAGGCACAGCCGATCCAACTGGTGGCGTTGATGGTGATGTTTATTTGCAATATGAGGTTTAAAGATGGCTAAAAGAACGTTATTAAAAGTGAACGGTGAGTGGAAAGAAGTTAAAAACGTTTGGCGAAATGTGAGTGGTGAATGGATTCCGAAGGTTGTACCAAAACTGAATGTTTCGGATGTTTGGAAAGAGTGTATAGGATATGGTTTTTTCTACTCATCCGAAACACCATATGACACAGATACGGGGGCGATATTTAAAAGAGATTTACAAGGTAATGTAATTAAATCGATCAACTTATCGACTGGCCGATTTGTATTTGAAATGGTTATACATGTCAACGGTTCATTATATACAATCGAGACAAATATTACTAACTCATCAGTGCAAATTAAACATTATACTAAAGATCTTGATTTAATTGCGACATTAAGTTGTCCGGCCGGTTATGATGAATATCACATTGGCATCAATAAATATGATATTCTGATGTTGTCATATTACACGTCCGCATCTCGTCTTTGTCGCTTTTATAACGCAAATCTAAGCTCGACAATTTTAAAATCTTATAGTGTCGGATATAGATATCACAGAATCGAACCTGATTCAGATGGATATTTTTATGTATATGCAAATTATTCTGATGCGAGTACTGAAAGGAGACTTTATAAATATTGGTTTAATCAGGAAACAGTCAATATGGAGCAAATTTCATATGTATCTTTAGGAAATTCGTCACATGTTGTCGGGGCTATGCGTGTTGTGGAGCCGTATATAATCATCGCATCATATTCATCTGGAGATCAAATTATTCAAAGACGACTTATTTCAGACTTATCAGTTGTTGTTTATAATACAACAACACTACAAGGGTTTAGTTATTCATTAGCGGTGGATGAGGAATCTTTAGACTTATTTACAGCTGGTGACGGCGGTTTATCAACTGCAAGTGATTTATATATTTGCAAAACTCCTATAAGCATGGCGACATATTCAACAGTTTTTTACGCTTCAGATTTTTCAGTTAATGATAGTTGCGAGGACATGGTCATAATGAATAAATTACTTTTTGCTGGTTATGGGTATTCGGCCGGAGGAACACAATGCGGGATAGTCTGTGTGGATCTGGAAACTTACCAAAAACTATGGGTCAAAATGCGACCAAATTTTGAACGGTTTAAACTTGCAATACCACCTGGGATATATGCAAATTATTTACTGAATTAGGAGACATAAATATATGATATATATAAAAACAGACGAAAATAATTTTGTCGAAAGTATTAATTTCAAACCTTTCGATTCAGAACATGGCTTAGGAAAAACAGAAGCAGACCTTTTAATCGAAGGATTCTTAGTTGAGTCAATCCCCGAACCTGATCAAATCGAAGGGCAATCAGCAAAAATGTTTTATACCGAAGCAGATGGCTTTACATTCCAGTATGAAGATATTCCACCAACACCGGAGGAACTTCAGGCGGAAAACAATAATGCAATGGCAGAGTATTTGGTTGATTTGGATTTTAGAATCTGCTCAATCGAACTTGGATTGTAGAAAGGAGGTGTAAATCATGACATACACATACTGTAAAAAAGTAATTGAAAATGGCAAATTTGGCTCAGTTGAAGAAATGACGATCAAGCTTGATGTTTTCTTACTCAACAATCGAATCACTCAAGATCAGTACAATGAATTGATTGAATTGTTAAATGCAGCAGCTTAGGCTGTTTTTTTATTGCTCAGGGGCGGTCGAAAGGCCGCCTATTATTTGAAAGGGGACGGTTTATGATTATTGACATCGGAGTTATCGGGGGATGGTCATCGCAGATATTAGCCATTGGAGGACTATGCGGAGGCGTGTATTGGATTTGCTTGCAAATTTTTACAATAAAAAGCAAAATAGCTGAACATGATGAGTGCATCAATGACAGCCTGGAAGAACGGATGATATTGTTGAGGGCGCAAAAGGCCGCTCTTGAAGCGGTATCCGGTAAACGGTGCAATGGGAATGTGGACGATTCGATTACCGAGATTGATGATTATATGCTCAAAAAATCACATGAAAAATAAGGAGAAATGATAATGAATTTAAAAGATGTTAAGGCAGATGTATGGATTCGGCTGGTAGTATTAATGTTGGCGCTGGTGAATGGCACCTTAACAGCATCGGGCATGAATCCGATCGCAGTGTCAGAGACTGAATTGTATGTTGTGTTGTCCAATATTGCAATGATTGGGGCCGCACTGTGGAACGCCTGGAAAAACAACAGTCTCACCGCATCGGCCCAGCAATCGGATATATTAATGGCCAATTTAAAACAGGCAGCTCTAAAAATTATAATGGATAAATCAAACCAGATGCTGGCTGAACATGAAGAAGCAGTTAAATCAGAAAGCCAGGTGTAATAATTTGGATGCAATTTATACAGGGCATGTCCAGGACATTGGTGACATCGGCCCATTTAAAAACGGCGAGTTGTGCGGAACATTCGGAAAGTCAAAACGGCTTGAAGCCCTGAGCATCAAAACCGATTCGGATAAGCTGGGGGTCGAATACGAGGGCCAGATCCAAAATACTGGCTGGACGAGCGTAAAAAAGGATGGTGAGTTGCTGGGGACAACCGGTAAGGGGTTACGCCTAGAAGCTGTAAAAATCCGGCTGACGGGCGAAAAGGCCGGTGAGTATGACATTTATTATGGTGTTCATGCCGAAAATTACGGCGATATGAATTGGGCCATGAATGGCGAACCGGCCGGAACCGAGGGGCTGGGGTTACGAGTTGAGGGGATCAAGATCATCATCGCCCCCAAATCGGTTAAACTGACTGTTGGCGATGTTCGCAATTTCATTAAGGCAGAACCAAAACCGGTAGCCCCGGCCATTCCTACACCACAAGTGCAGAAAAGTCTGGCAGGGAAAATTATCTGCCTGAATCCTGGTCACGGTGGCTCCGATCCAGGGGCGGTTGGTTTGCTCCGTGAGTCAGATCAAAATTTATGTGTCGTTCTCAGGCTTGGTCAACTACTTTCGGAACGTGGAGCATCAGTCATCTATACAAGAACAACGGATGTCCATATGTACCTAATTGACAGAACCGATATCGCCAACGATGCCAATGCTGATATGTTTGTTTCTGTCCACCATAACGGGTCAAATGATCCTGCTACAAACGGATCTGAAACGATCTGTTACCCGGGCAGTGATAACGGGCTGCGGTTGGCTACTCTGACATTAAACGGAATCTGTAACCGCCTTGGTACCTATCGACGGGGAGTGATCCAGCGTGATGATTCGGATGTGACGTATTCTGATATGGCCGCAGTAATCACCGAAGCGTTGTTTTCATCCAATCCGGATGAGTGCAATTTATTTTCAAACGGTGGGGCCGAATTAGAAGCGTTGGGAATTCTGGATGGAATCCTTGCTTATTTCGGATGCTGACAAAATTCTAAATAAAGTATGTCGTTCTTGACGGTTTGTATAATGATCTTGACCGAAAATTTGTCAAGTAAGTTTCACGGCCACCTTCGGGTGGCCATATTATATTTTCAGGAGGAAAAATGAATAGTTTTATACCATGGATTGGCGGGAAACGCCTGTTAAGAAAAACAATAATTGAAATGTTTCCAAAGGACTTTGATCGATACGTTGAAGTCTTTGGTGGTGCCGGTTGGGTGCTCTTTGCAAAAGATAAACATGCTGATCTGGAGATTTATAACGATTTTGATGGTCAGCTGGCCAATTTGTTCCGGTGCGTGAAGTATCATCCAGATGAGGTGAAAAAGGAAATATCCTGTGTCCTGAATTCACGGGAGTTCTTTGACGACTTCAAATCTCAACTTGATATGCGCGGATTAACCGACATTCAACGTGCTGGGCGGTATTTCATGATCATTAAAACATCATATGGAGCCGATAGAAAGACCTACGGCGGGACAAAGAAGAACCTCAATAAAAGCACAGACTATCTGAGTGAAATCAGTGATCGACTGAATGGCGTGGTGATTGAAAATAGAGACTTTGAGCGGATCATCAAGGTTCATGACAGGCCTGGTGCGCTTTTCTATCTTGATCCACCCTATCATGGGACAGAAAAATACTATCAGACTGGCTTTGGTGATGCGGATCATAAAAGGTTAAGAGACTGCTTGAAAGAAATCAAAGGAAAGTTTATACTGAGTTATAACAATGATGATTTTGTCCGGGAATTGTACCAGGGCTTTAACCTATTTGAGGTCAGTCGGAGAAATTCGCTGCTTGAACGGTACAATGGTAAAGATAAAGAATACAAAGAAGTAATAATCACGAATTACTAAAAATCTACCTTATATTAAAGGGCCTTACGGTGTGGGGGCTTTTGGTATGGGGTTTATAGACGTCTTTCGAGGGAGCTCTGTTTTATTTTTATAGATATTTGTCGAGAATTTTACTTTACTTCCTAACAAAATGGGTATAATATAGCTGTATATACAGATGCGTTGACGAAATTAACGTATTTTATTATATCTGAGCATTGCAAATGATTACAATTGGCATTTGTGATGAAATTTGACGTTATCTACGATGTTGATTCATTTGATAACGTGTCTAAAGGAAGGGGCAAGTGATATGGCAGATGTATTTGATATGGCAAAAGCTTTTTTATCAATCGAGCCAATGACTAACAAAAAACTCCAAAAATTATGTTATTATGCGAAAGCCTGGTATTTGGCACTTACAGACGAAAATTTATTCGATGATGATTTTCAAGCATGGGTACACGGACCAGTAAATTATGATTTATATCTAAAGTACAAAGATCGTGGGTTTAATAAGATATCTCAGGTTCATGAAGACGAATTGGAAGACGTACCAGAAGAATTCATTGACTTTTCTAAAACAGTATATGAGGCCTATGGTGATTTGACTGGTGGTGAATTAGAGATTCTAACGCATAGCGAAGATCCTTGGATGAATGCAAGGGGTAATAAGAAACATTGGGAGAGATCCGAAGCCGTTATCTCTGAAGAAGACATGAAATTATTTTATAGAAATGTCTTGAGTGAATCAGAGGCGCAATAAATGGCTAATGGAAAAGCGAAACATAAAATCCCAAAACCTCAGGCAATCCCTGACGCAAAAATAAAACCTAAGTACGACTTTGAAAAAATCAAAGACAAAAATCACATAATATTTTCGTTCGAAAATCTTGATTTCACTAATGAGTATTTTGGACTAGATGGCACATGCGAAAATTGGTCAAAGAATCTTTTTGAAAAGATCAGAGATATTTCTGCTTTGGAAGATGCCGAATTAAGAAAACCAGGCAATTCAACATTAAGGTTTCACGATCATTCTAATGGAAAAGCCAAATTTGAACCACCACCAACAGTATCAAAGGAAGATTTTTATCAAATCAGATTAGGTAAAAGCAAAGGTGGGATACATGGAGTTCTTTACGAGAATATCTTCTATGTTTTTTGGTTAGACCCGCATCACAACATGTATCCAGACGAAAGGTACGGAGGCTTAAAAAAGATAAAACCTCCATTGACTTGCTGCAAAGATAGAGATGAAGAGTTGTCTGAACTAAATAAAAGAATAAAGTATTTAGAAGGTGAATTAGAAACTTTTGAAGAGCTTCTAAACGAAAAATGAAAAAGATCGACAAATTGCCGGTCTTTTTTGATTGCAAGTAAAAACGACCGTCACCAAGAATAAAGCACCGAAAACAAAAAAAGATATCATGCTTGCTCAAAGGTATGTTGGGATAAATTTGATATTCAGAAAATGGCGATAAAATGGCGGTATGGCTTCGTGAAACAGTTGTTTTGCCATTCTTACCTGACTCTTAATCAGGGTGTCCAGAGAAAACCATGAATCAAAAAACCCAGGCCTAAATGCCTGGGTTTTCTTATAATAAATTTGTGTCATACCGTTGTGTCATACCTGTGTCATACTTGTGTCATACGACTATAATCGATCTCGATTGAACTTGCCAGAAATCGCATGATACCGACAAAAATGGGGCTATAGCCTACTTACTTGCTTCCTCAATCGCTACCGCAACCGATACTGTCGCGCCAACCATTGGGTTATTACCCATTCCGATCAGACCCATCATTTCAACATGGGCAGGAACAGATGAAGAACCGGCAAACTGGGCATCGGAATGCATTCGGCCCATGGTGTCTGTCATCCCGTAGGAAGCTGGACCAGCGCCCATGTTATCAGGGTGCAGGGTACGGCCAGTACCGCCGCCGGAGGCAACGGAGAAATATTTCTTACCTTGTTCCAGGGCTTCCTTTTTATAGGTGCCGGCAACAGGGTGTTGGAAACGAGTGGGGTTGGTGGAGTTTCCGGTGATGGAAACATGAACACCTTCATGATGCATAATGGCAACGCCTTCTTGGACATCATTTGATCCGTAACAGTTTACTGCTGCTCGTTCGCCCTCGGAATACGGTGTTTTTGAAACGATATTGAGTTCGCCGGTGGCAAAATCATAATCGGTTTTAACATAGGTAAAACCGTTGACCCGGGAAATAATCAGCGCGGCGTCTTTTCCCAAACCGTTTAAGATAACCCGTAAAGGTTTGACCCGAACCTTGTTAGCTGAGCGGGCGATGCCGATGGCACCTTCAGCAGCAGCAAAGGATTCGTGGCCGGCCAGGAAGGCGAAACATTCGGTGTCTTCTCGCAGGAGCATCGCGCCGAGGTTACCGTGTCCTAAACCAACTTTACGTTGTTCGGCAACCGAACCGGGAATACAGAAAGCCTGTAAGCCTTCGCCGATCACTTCGGATGCGTCGGCAGCATTGGTAATACCGCGTTTAATCGCCAGGGCAGCACCTAAGGTGTAAGCCCAGCAGGCGTTTTCGAAACAGATGGGTTGGATGCTTTTGACAATCTCAGCCACATCAATGCCTTTTTCATCACAAATCGCTTTTGCATCTTCAAGAGAGGCAATGCCATTGGCAGCTAAAACTTCTTCAATTTTAGCGATTCTTCTTTCATAACTTTCAAATAATGCCATGTGATTTCCTCCTATTCTTTTCTTGGATCGATGTATT